>PBTW01000053.1 GCA_002729315.1 Gammaproteobacteria bacterium | reverse complement strand
TGGCACGTACTTTGATCTGAGAAGTCATGATATGCTATCAGCCGATTGGAAATGCTGTAGTGGGTGAGTAACTTCTGCGTTTGCCTCGTGTCCTCCGCCGCAATCAACTCAACTCGCCTAAGCACTTCAATCGCACGCAAGGACATGTCTGTTAAGTTACCGATGGGGGTCGCGACCACAAAAAGCGTAGACCCCGGCATGGCTGAGCTTTGAGGAAAATTGCCCGGTTCGCACACTTGTATTACCCTTCTTTTCAATTCCTGACATCAGAGCCACGCATGTTACCGTGCAAAAGCCTCACAGCTCTATTGAAAATTCTGAGCCTCTCTATTCTGGCCTCCTGCGGCACCAGCGAACTTTCGGGGCCGCAGCTGCCTGTCGAGGATAGCGCCATACTGCGACAAGTCACATCCCTCATCAGGGAGGCTGAAGAAACATCCGGCAGCACAGCGGCTAATTATCTGATGCAAGCCGCAAAACTGTTACTTGTAGAGTCAGAATTTGAGCGCGCGAGTGAGCTGATGGGACGCATTTATCGCCCGGCCGCTCTGCCTCTCTCACTGAGGATTTCCTACGCATTACTTCAAGCCGATTTGGCAATCTCACAAAATGACAGAGCAGCCGCTTTGCGCTGGTTAACGGGGAATCTAGTGAGAAATTTAGACCCAAATGACGCAGCGGCACCAGAGCTTTATTCTAAACTCGGGGATCTACATCGAGAAAACAACTCCACAGCTGCAGCGGTTGCTGCTTACGCTCTGGCCGCAAGGACGCTGAATCACCCCAGATCGACCCAGAACATCGAAACACTCTGGCATTTGTTGCTTGCTCAAGAAACGACCGAGCTGGAAAGGCTCGCTGAAGATGCCAACAGCTATGAATTGCGCGGATGGATAGAGCTTGCACGCGTCTTTCTTGCGGGGGAAAGCAACATACGCAGTCAACTCAACGCCATTGAACGCTGGCGCTCAGTATGGACCAGTCACACTGCCTCACAGACCTTGCCCTCAGATTTGGCAGCCCTGCAGTCGCAGTGGGACAACCGACCACGAAAAATTGCACTCTTGCTTCCACTACAGGAGCCCGCCGGTATCGCAATTCAGGAAGGTTTTTTCAGTGCCTACTACGAGTCACTGCAAATCAGCCGAGAGGTACCTACCGTCTCTACTTTCGACACAACTTCGTTGGTGGGTCTAGAGGCTGTGTATCAGCAAGCGGTTGAATCAGGCGCGGATCTGATCATAGGACCCCTGGCTAAATCACTGGTGAATCAACTGGCGGAAAATGAAAGTTTGCCGGTTCCAACACTTGCTCTGAATTACGCAGACGCGGCGGAAAAGTCACCCCAGAATCTGTATCAGTTTGGACTGGCACCCGCTGATGAAATTTCTCAACTCCTTGACCGAGCGTGGGAGCGGGATTATCGCCGTGCGGCGCTGATCGCACCAGAATCACCTGATTATGATCGCCTAAGGTCGGCTTTCTCAGCAGGCTGGAAGGACCGGGGTGGAAACGTCGTTTCGCTGGCCACGTATGGCGAGACCAATGATTACAGTACCGTCATTAAAAAACTCATGGCAATCGATGCGAGCGAACAGCGCCTGGAAAATCTTCGGACCCTCTTGCCGCGGAATAACATCGAATTCATACCGAGGCGCCGACGGGACATCGACTACATTCTTCTCATCGCAAATCCCCGTCAAGCCCGCTTGATAAAGCCAACGTTGGCGTTCTACTACGCGGCTGATTTGCCAGTATTTGCCCTACCGTCCGTGTTCGATGGCTCGCATAAATCGACCGATAACCGTGATCTGGAAGGCATCTGGTTTGCCGACGCACCGTGGCTACTGGAAGATAGCAATCTTAAAAAGAAGATCGACAGTCAGCTAAGAGCAGTCCAGGGCTCCTCACAACGACTTAGGGCACTTGGTGTCGACAGTTTCAGGCTGTACCCGCGCCTCAACCAGTTAACCCGCAAAGCTGATGTTGCGATCGCTGGCGCGACAGGCACGCTCACGCTCTCAGAGACTGGAAAGATTCACCGTAACTTGCTATTTGCTCGGTTCCTTAACGGCACCGTGACGCGTGCTGGAGTCGAACCCACGCTCCATGTTTCAGATTGACGTCTTTACAGGGCGGACAATACGGTTGGACGAAGAAAGGAACGCCCAGCCACCAAGCATCTGCTGACCCGGGGACTCAAACTCACTGTCGACAATTATTCCTACAAATGCGGAGGGATTGATCTCATCATGAAGGAAGGCTTTTCACAGTTAATCTTCATTGAGGTTAAATGTCGGAGCAAGAACGTTCACGGTGCGACTATTGAGACTATCACCCATTTCAAGAAGGCAAGGCTGCGCCTTACAGCTGCTCATCTTTTATATTCTCACAGGGAGCATTAGACTTGTCTGCCGTTTTGAGGGCATCGGGTTAATTGAAATTCCGCGAGAACGTCAAATCTAATTGACTCGAGACGCTTTCTATTGCTCACCCCCACAGCATGGCACGAATAAGGAAAGCCAATTCCTATAACAGACCATCAATTGTGGCCGATAACACAGGTGACAATATAGCCAGATGACCGGTTAAGACTGCCATTCACATAGAGTAAAGGCATGGATTTACAAGACAGAATACTTGGCCACTTTCTGCAAAGCATCGAGACGCAACAGAAAGCCGCCGGCGACCTGACGGCAGTGATACAGATGGCCGGAGAAACCATGGTTAATTGCCTTCTGAACGATGGCAAAATTCTAAGCTGCGGCAATGGCGGATCTGCCGGAGACGCCCAGCATTTTTCAGCCGAGTTGCTGAACCGATTCGAGAAGGAACGGCCGGGCCTGCCCGCAATTGCGATTACAACCGACAGTTCTACCTTGACCGCAATCGCTAACGATTACGACTATAAAGAGATTTTTTCCAAACAGGTAAGTGCTCTAGGGCAGAACAATGATGTTCTGCTAGCTATCTCTACTAGCGGTAATTCACCCAATATTATTGAGTCCATCAGAGCAGCCCACGACAGGGAGATGAAGGTAGTCGCACTCACTGGGTGCGATGGTGGCGCTATAGCAGATTTACTATCGGCTGAAGACATTGAGATTTGCGTTCCGTCAGATCGAACCGCACGCATTCAGGAGGTGCATCTAGTCGTGATCCACTGTTTGTGTGATTACATTGACACCAAATTATTCGGAGGAGATAACGCGTGAAGTTATACTTGGCAATTGTTGCAATAGTCGCGATTGCATTGCCCTCGTGCACTGCAATATTAACGGAGACAACAGGAGATCAGGGGATTCAGGAGAACCCAGCGGAACGAACAACGGGAGCGATGATTGAAGATGAAATTATCGAAACCAAGGTTGCCGTCAACATGCGCTCGCAGGAGCCAACCTTTAAACAGTCTAATTTTAGTGTCATTAGCCACAATGGCGTTGTTCTCTTGGTGGGGCAAGTTGAAAGTGACTTTCTACGGGTGCGGGCGACAGAAATTGCAAGCAATGCCAGCGCAAAAATCAAACGTATTCACAACGAGTTGGAAGTAGCAGGGAAAACCGGTTTTTTATCTAGGAGCAATGACGCGTGGATTGCCACCAAGATCAGAACGCTGATGCTCACCGACAGCAACGTTCCCGCCAGCCAGGTTAAAGTGGTTACAGAAAATGGCGCGGTATATTTGATGGGCTTGGTCAGCCAGCCTGAAGGCGACAGTGCCGCGAGTCTTGCCAGAAATGTTTCTGGCGTTACGAAGGTGGTCAAAGTATTCGAATATATTAACTAGAGCGCGGCCTATTTCACTATACGCAAAGAGGGTTTTAGATTTCCCTTTTTATCTGAAGGACCGACAGTGATTGTTTTCTCAGGTGTCGTAGGTTCTGGCTCTGGCGGTTCGGGTGGAGCCGAATCTGGATCAAAAATCATACCCTGACCGTTTTCTTTGGCGTAAATTCCGCACACAGCACCTATTGGCACACTGACAATTTTGGGGATTCCCCCAAAACGCCCCTCAAAATTCAGACTTTCATTGCCCAAATGCAGGTCGCTTACCGCGCTCGGAGATATATTTAGGATGATCTGACCATCACGCACGTGCTCCTGCGGGACCTCTACTCCTTCCTCGAAGGCATTGACCAGGATGTAAGGCGTACAATTGTTCTCAACTATCCATTCGTACAGGGCTCTCACCACATAGGGACGGCTTGATGTCATTGCCATGAAAGATCGCCCTTATAAATCAAAAGAATGATCTCAGGATTGAATCATTTCTTTTTCTTGTTCGGACATGCTGGCCACGACTGACACACGCTCGAACAAACGATCACGATACGCCAGTAGCGGTTTGGTTGTTTTATTTTTTGGCAACTCGATACCCATCGCTGGCAAGCGCCACAAAATTGGCGTAACTACGCAATCAACGATGGTAAACTCATCACTCATAAAATAAGGTTTTTCGCCAAAAATAGGCGCAATGGAAATCAGACTTTCACGCAATTCTTTTCGCTTTTTCTCGAGCTGCGAGGGCGTCCCGTCACTAGCCATAAGGCTGTCGACAAGCTCACACCAGTCCTGCCTGACCCGGTAGATCCAAAGCCGACTCTGAGCTCTTGCGACGGGATAAACTGGAAACAGAGGTGGATGAGGAAACCGCTCATCGAGATACTCCATCATGATGTCGGCTTCATATAAAACAAGATCTCTATCGACCAGAGTCGGAAGATTGTTGTATGGGTTCAGTGCCGCAAGATCTTCCGGCTTATTGTCAGGATCAACATCGATGGTCTCTACCGTGACCCCTTTTTCTGCGAGCACGATACGCACTCTGTGACTGTAGTGACTTGCTCCATCTGAATAGAAAGTCATAGACGAACGTTTCGCGACTACACCCATGTATTGTCCCCTAATTCGGTCATTATTATCTTGTCTGTCTGCGGAACGGCAGCGTGTCAGTGATAGTCCTTCGAAAACTCCCGCCCCATCATAGCTGCCAAGATGTAAAGCATTCCGAGAAACGCCAGAACCCAAATACCAATCGCCCGCCGATTTTCACGGCCGGGTTCGCCCACGTAATACATAAAATTTACAAGATCAGCGATGAGATTATCGAATTCCTGCTCACTAAGAGAGCCCGTGCCGTCAACGCGGTACAGCTTACAATCAAGCGGATTCCCACTCCCGTGATCATCACATTCGACATCACCCTGCAGCTCATGTAAAACGTTCGGCATACCGACGTTAGCGTAGATCTTGTTGTTGGCACCCAGCGGTCGGCTTGGGTCGTTGTAAAAGGATTTAAGATAGGTATACAACCAGTCTGGACTGTGGACTCTTCCAGCCAGAGTCAGGTCCGGTGGAGCCGCGCCGAACCAGGATTTTGCATCGTCTTCGGACATCGCATTCTCAATAAGATCACCGATAAGCGAGTCATCAAATACCAGGTTCGCTAGGACCAAGTCGTGCGGAATACCGAGGTCATCGGCTGTTCGCTCATAGCGTGCGTAGCCAAGTTCATGACAGCTCGCGCAGTAATTCATGTACGTCCGAAAACCACGTTGCAAAGATTCCTTATCATCAAAGTCTGTCTCAACATGTTCAAGGTCCAGATTCCCGGCAGACGCAGCTTCTGCACTGCCCGAAACCAGCATCAGTGGTAGTCCAACCAGCAGAGCCAGCAGAACGATAGAGCCGACCAGCTGGGGAACGGAAATAAACCGACCGGTCACTCGCGCTGGCGGTGTGACAGTTTGTTCCTTCCTCGTGTACCAAGGCATCCCCAAAAAATACGCGAAATAAACTACCGTCATCAACTGGGCAAGGGCCGTCTTAGCAGGGCTCACTGCCTGCGTACCGAGTACGCCGAGAATAAGAAATGCGACAACGAATGACAAAAGAGCAATTCGGCTATACCAGCCCTTGTAACGCATTGAGCGAACCGGGCTTTTATCCAGCCAGGGCAAGACGAACAGAATAGCAATCGCACCGAACATGACGAGCATGCCCCAAAATTTGGAATCGATCCCGAAAAGCGGCACAGTGACCGCACGTAACATTGAGTAGAACGGCGTGTAATACCAAACCGGCGGCACATGTTCGGGTGTCTTCAATGAATCCGCCTCCTGGAAGTTCGCAATTTCCAGGAAATACCCACCCATTTCCGGAGCGAAGAACACAATTGCGCAGAACACGAACAAAAACAGAATCACGCCAGGAAGGTCGTGATAAAGCGTGTAATACGGGTGGAACGGTACGCCATCCACAGGAACGCCATCAGGGCCTTTCTTATCCTTGATGTTGATGCCGTCAGGATTGTTTGAGCCCACCTCATGCAGCGCAAGGATATGCAGAACCACCAGCGCAAGTAGCACTATAGGCAGGGCAACCACATGCAATGCGAAAAACCGATTAAGCGTAGCCCCCGAGATTAAGTAATCGCCACGAATCCACACCAAAAGGTCTTCGCCGATGACTGGTATCGAGCCGAACAGGGAAACGATGACGTTTGCCCCCCAGTAAGACATCTGACCCCAGGGCAGTACATAACCCATAAATCCCTCGGCCATGAGTACCAGATAGATAGCCATTCCCAGGACCCAGATCAGTTCCCTAGGTTTTTTATACGAGCCATACATGAGCCCGCGAAACATGTGTAGATAAACAACGAAAAAGAATGCTGAGGCGCCCGTTGAATGCAGGTAGCGCAGGAGCCAGCCAAAGTCCACGTCCCGCATGATATATTCAACTGATGCGAAAGCCGCTTCCGCCGAAGGTGTGTAATTCATCGTCAGCCAGATACCAGTGAGCAACTGCATCACCAGAACCAGCATCGAAAGTACCCCAAAGTAGTACCAAAAATTAAAGTTTTTAGGCGCGTAATACTCTGAAAGATGCTTCTTCCACGCATCCATGATTGGAAGGCGAGCATCAACCCAGTCTCGCACCTCAACCAACCAACCAGGTCTTTGATCAGTCTCGCCAGGGCTTTCAGTTCCAGTTATATCGCTCATGCTGATGTCTCCTCGTCAACACCGACTACCAATATATTTTCTGATTCGAACGAATAAGGTGGTACCTGCATGTTTCTGGATGCAGGGGACCCGCTGTAGACACGCCCTGCCAAATCAAAGCGTGAGCCATGACATGGACAGAAAAATCCACCGCGCCAATCGGCATCGAAGGGCTGGGGTCGTAGCTCAACATGAGGTGTCGGTGAGCAGAAAAGATGAGGACAGAGTCCGACCAGAACCAGCACGTCTGGAGTGCGCGATCGATATTCATTTTGCGCGTATCCCGGTTGCTCCGGATCAAGTGATTCAGGATCAGCTAACCTTGCAGGATCTTCGTTCAACGCTGACAGCGATTCTTCGCCTCGCTTTACCACAAAAATCGGACGCCCTCTCCAAGCGGGTATGGGACCAAGCATCTCTCCCTCAGCGAGTCGGCTAATATCGATCCGCACTGGTGCACCGGCTGCACGGGCTTTGGCGCTTGGATTCCAAGATCCGATAAAAGGCGCTGCCGCTCCAGCCACGCCAGCAGCGCCCGCAGCTGCGGTCGAGCCTGCCAGGAAACGTCTGCGGCCGGCATTAGTACTTTCGTCAGTCACTTCAATTAACTCCTTGAGATCCTACTAAATGCAAGTGAATGATCCGGTCACCCTGGCCAAACGCTATTCGCAGTGGAGTCGTTTATCGGCCACTTTTGTGAGTTCCAGAGACTTGCGTCAGATGTTAGTCAATTTCGACTTTTTAATCAAGCGAGCTGCAGTTGGGGATAATTCTTAAGTTATTGTTTTAAATATATATTTTAACATATCGAAGCCGAAAAAAAACGCCAATTCCACAGGGGCTTTGGCGCTTTTTGACAGCATGTTTCCGCTTATCGTTTGGAAAACTGTGGTTTCTTCCGGGATTTGCGCAGGCCAACCTTCTTGCGCTCCACTTCCCGTGCGTCTCGAGTAACGAATCCTGCCTTGCGAAGCGTCGGCCGCAAGTCATTGTCATACTCCATCAGAGCCCGTGTGATGCCATGGCGAATGGCGCCAGCCTGGCCGAAGCTGCCGCCGCCGCGCACTGTAACTTTGATATCAAATCGCTCCGTCATTTCTAATAATTCAAGAGGCTGACGTACAATCATTCGGGCGACTTCTCGTCCGAAATACCCATCCAGTGGACGTCGATTGATCGTTATGTTGCCACTACCGCTTGTCAGAAAGACGCGAGCAGTAGAGGTCTTGCGACGACCCGTTCCGTAATATTGAGTACTTGCCATGGGTGCTTGATTAACCTGTTAGAGTTGCAGAGCTTGAGGCTGCTGAGCTCCGTGCGGGTGCTCTGAGCCTGGATAGACCTTGAGTTTTTTGAACATTGTTCTGCCCAACGGGCTGCGCGGCAGCATGCCCTTAACGGCCAGTTTAATTACCCTTTCCGGGGCGCGGTCTCGTAACTTTTCAAAAGGCATCGATTTCAGCCCACCTGGAAAACCGGAGTGGGCGTGATACATTTTGTCAGTTGTTTTGTTACCAGTTACCTGAACCTTGTCAGCATTTATAACGACCACGTAGTCACCAGTGTCCACGTGAGGTGTGTACTCGGCTTTATGCTTTCCGCGCAATCGCGTGGCGATGGCAGTCGCCATTCGACCAAGCGTCTGGCCGTCGGCATCAACAAGTAGCCAGTTCTTGGTTACTTCATTGGGTTTAGCACTAAAAGTCTTCATGTCACGACCTGAGGGCTTTGCTTTGGGAGCGCGAATACTACCGGAGTGCCCATCAAGATTCAAGGTGTTTGCTGCCAACTTGCCGGAAATATTGCGGCCCCTCATAAGGGCTCTGGGGCGGAATTTTAGGCGCTTTGACCTCAAAGAAGATGCTCTCGTCCAAGGTAATCGCGAGATCGCATTTCCATGAGCCTAGATTGGGTCCGCTCGAATTCGAAAGCCAAGCTCTGACCGGCGTAGAGATTATGAACTTCAGCCTCGGCCGCCATAATTAAACGAACACGACGGTCATAGAGCTCATCCACCAGACTGATGAATCTGCGAGCACTGTCATTAGCCTCTTCAGCCAGCACAGGGACACCGCTGAGAAACACCGTCCTATATAGTTTCGCCAGTTCCACATAATCAAAAGCGCTTCTCGGACCGCCACAAAGCTCTTCAAACAAGAACCAGACCTGGTCTTCTGCCAGTAAAATGGTTTTTAACTCACGACCGAGCAGAATGAGCATTCCGTTTTCGCTGATTGACGCCGTGTTGCTGGCCAGTTCATAAAAGCTCGCGCGGAGCTGCTCGTCAATAGCCTGACTCAGGGGGAATAGATAGAGTTCAGTCGCGTTCAAACGCTCTAACCGATAATCTCTGGCTGAGTCAACTTTTACCACCTTACAGTGACGCTCAATGGCGGCAATTGCAGGTAAAAACTTCTGTCGTTGCAAACCATCCTCGTACAACGCGTGTGGAGGCACATTCGAAGTTGCGACTAGCACGACATCGCGATCAAGTAGTGCCTTCAACAGTCCACCCAACAACATGGCATCACCGATGTCTGACACATAAAATTCATCAAAACAAATCAGGGTTGCTCGCTCGGCGAGTTCATCTGCGATTGCCTCCAACGGGTCGGTAGTACCCTGAAAAGCCACCAAACGGCTGTGGATATCCTGCATGAATCGGTGGAAGTGGGTTCTAAGTTTTGACGAATCTTCAACGCTAGCAAAAAACAAGTCCATCAGATAAGTTTTCCCTCGACCGACCCCACCCCAGAGATACATACCCTGCAAAGGATCAGGAGCAGTTACTTTTTCGCGCACTGCGTGTACCAGACGCTCCAGCCAAGTCTTGTTGACAGACTTCGCCTTTTCCTGCAATCCACGACACAAGTCAGTCAGATGTCCGATTACCCGAATCTGCTCTGGATCTCGCATAACCTTCCCGTTGGCAACATCAGCCTGATAGCGTTCTGTCGGCGTCATATGACTTTCCCGAGTGTGTAACCGTTCACAAGAGTCAAACCAGTTGTCGACCGCGCACTCCCAACCCGCCGGCGCATTTTAGGCGAGCTGAACCTCTTTTCCAATTTCTCCAGCGAAGGTAACGCGACTATTCGAAGGATATTGAACAGGAGTATGGCCGATAATTCATGTATACTCGAAGAGTCCGGGGTGGTCTGAAAGCAGGAGCTTCTCTTGATCTGGTTGATAACCATTGGCGCATTTGCGCTGGGCACGATTATCGGGATACTGGTTGCAGGCCGCCTAAATGTCAGCCCGTCGAAAGTCAAAGACCTGGAAGAGCAGGTTCGAAAACTGAAGGACAACCACTCTGAATACCGCGATAGTGTGTGCGACCATTTTAGTATGACCGCTGAACTGGTTCAGCACATGACGGAAAGCTATCGCGACGTATATCAACATCTCGCAAGCGGCGCGCAGGATTTATGCTCTGATGAGGTTGCCAGCAGATTGCTGCCGGCCGAATCTGATGCTGTTTTCGAAACCACGAATATTCCGGAGGAGGCGAGCCCACTCGCCCCGCCAAGGGACTATGCTGCCAAACAGAGTCCGGATCAGAAAGGCGCCTTATCAGAAGATTTCGGGCTGGATAAAAGTGTTCCGCTCAATGACGAAGACATCACTCAGTCCCAGTCAAAATAGCAGTCGCACAACAGGCACCTACCCCAGCCTTTCTTTCGCTCCGTCTGCACCCAACCTTGGTGTAACCTAACAATGCCTAGGCCGGATTCTCAATGTCGACAAAATGATGGTGAAGGTCAAACTCCCGGGCAAGAAACTCTCCGACTGCTTGAACACCGTAACGCTCGGTAGCATGGTGACCCGCAGAGACAAAAGCAACACCCGACTCTCTTGCCAGATGTGCAGACGGCTCTGAAATTTCACCCGTGATGAAGGCGTCTACCCCGGCCTCAATAGCCAGGTCAAAGAATGATTGCGCTGCTCCGGTGCACCAGGCAACTCGATGAATCTGTGCAAGCGGATCACCGACAACGATCGGTTTTCTATTCAGAGCACCCTCTACTCTCGTCTGAAGCTCTCTGAGATTCATTCGTTGCTCAGGCCGGCCAATTGCCACGATAGCCACATCACCAGGACGACCTGTAACTTCTTCAGTGACCAGGCCAAGTAAATTGCCTAACTGCGCATTATTGCCGAACTCCTCGTGGACATCTAAAGGTAGATGATACGCAAACAGATTGATGTGATTTAGCAACAATTTGCGCAAGCGATTTCTCCTGATTCCTGTGATTGCCTGATTTTCTCCGCGCCAGAAGTATCCATGGTGCACCAGCAGACAATCGGCATTAAGCTCAATAGCCCGGTCAATCAGCGCTTCACTCGCTGTCACTCCGGTCACCAGTCTGCTAATTGCAATACCGCCCTCCACCTGCAGTCCATTCGGACAATAATCTCGAAATCGCCGGGGCTGCAAAAGCTTGTTTAACTCTGCCTCAAGCCGCTCACGCTGCATAGTCATTGGAATCTGCCTCCACATGGCTGTATATTGAGCTATACGTTTATCTTAGCACAGCTAACAAACGCAACAGCGCCAGCCGTTCATGCACAAGATCCTCGAGACAGTAAAGTTCTTCGGTTGGCCCGTCGCCTGTGGCTTGTTAACAGCATTTTTGTATTTGCAGAATCAACAGTTACAGCAGGCGTCCGACCAACTCGCCGCATTTAATCTAGAGCGAACAGACGCTTCACCTCCCGGATTCGCAGAGGCCATCTCACGCGCAGCTCCCTCAGTTGTCAGCATCAGTGCCACCAGCGTAAATATCGAATCCGTAGAGCGGGCTGCAGATGATCGGCTCAATATGTATCTTGGCGAGAGGGCCAGCCTTGGGTCTGGCATCATTGTCAGCAAACAAGGCTTTATCCTTACAAATCTTCATGTGGTAGATACCCTATTCGACGCGTTTGACACCGAGGTTACTCTGCACGACGGGCGACGCACACCGGCTACCGTAATTGCTTATGACTCTGAAAATGATTTAGCAGTCTTGCATATCAATATGGACGACCTGACCCCTATTATGATAGGAGACAACTCAGATCTTCAGGTAGGAAACGTTGTTTTCGCAATTGGGTATCCGCGAAGAAACATCGGACAATCTGTATCTCAGGGAATTGTCAGCGCCTTGAGCAGTGAACCCGACAGCAGTCAAGGATTCATTCAGACTGACGCAGCGATTAATCCCGGAAACTCTGGGGGCGCCCTCATCGATCAAAAAGGCAGGCTGGTCGGCATAAACTCGTCAATATTCTCAAAATCTGGAAGCTTCGAGGGCATCGGCTTCGCTACTCCTGCAGACATCGCGATTAAGGCGATGAACGAAATGGTCGCTGAGGCCATCGCACACAATTCAGGGTATCTTGGAGTCATCACCGGTGAAGCGTTGACCGCGCAATCGAGCCAACTGTTTTTCGGCGTTGACAGCGTACGAGGAATGTTGATTGAGAGTGTGGACCCTGGCGGTGCCGCGGAGCGCGCAGGCATCATGCCCGGAGACGTCATCACGCGGGTCAGAAACACCCCAGTCAGCAGTGGTCAGAATATCATGCGGGAGATACGCAACGCCAAACCAGGCGAAACACTAATGATTGAAATCTTTCGAGACGGTAAGCTGTTTGCACTCCCAACAATTTTGGGTTTTGGACAGGCTGTGGTCATCGAACCTAAAGAGGCCTAACAACGTGCGAACTGTTTTACTTTAACTTAGAGTTAAGACGGTACTCTGCAGACAAGGCATGGGCCTGTAAATGCTCATTGCGCGCCAGCTCACTGGCAGTTGCGGCCAGGCTGTTCGCCCCCTGCGCAGAACAGTTGACGATTGATGAACGCTTCTGAAAATCGTACACCCCAAGCGCGGAAAAGAACCGAGCAGTCCCGGAAGTCGGTAGCACGTGGCTGGGTCCGGCGCAGTAGTCGCCCAGCGCCTCTGCAGTGTAGCGACCAAGGAATATAGCTCCAGCGTTTTCGATCATCCCGAGAACGTGTTCGGGATCTTCCACCGAAACCTCGAGATGCTCTGGGGCAATCAGATTGCTGACCCAGGCAGCTGCGCCAAGGTCCTCTGCTAGAATCAGCAGCCCACGGTCGCGCAACGATGCCTCGATAATCTTGCGTCGCTCCATCTGTGGAAGCAATTTATCGATACTGCTCTTAACCTGCTTCAGAAATTTAGGGTCTGTAGTTATCAGTATTGATTGCGCCTGCTCATCATGCTCCGCCTGCGAAAAAAGATCCATGGCAACCCAGTCCGGGTCGGTTAATCCGTCGCAGATTACAGTTAATTCAGAAGGGCCAGCAATCATATCGATACCAACCTCTCCATAGACCTGTTTTTTGGCCACGGTTACATAAATATTACCTGGTCCGGTGATCTTATCTACGCGAGGGATTGTTTCCGTTCCATAGGTCAGAGCAGCAATCGCCTGCGCACCACCCACCGTAAAGACTTTATTCACACCGGCGAGTGCCGCAGCTGCGAAAACTAAGTTCCCCTCATCACTGTAGGGCGTCGGTACGGTAGCCACGATTTCTTCCACGCCGGCGACTTTAGCGGGAATCGCGAGCATCAGCATCGAAGAGGGATAGTTAGCCTTGCCACCGGGAACATACACCCCAACTCTCGAGAGTGGACTGACTTTTTGGCCGTAGACCGACCCATCCGCTTCCTCATACCGCCAAGACGATTGCTTTTGCTTTTCGTGATATTTTTGAATCCGCTCGGCAGCATGAGATAGTGCCGAGCGCTGATTTTCACTCACGCACGCAAGGGCAGCCTGAAGTTGTTCTGTTGTAACAATTAGATCAGCCGGAGAAGTCGCGCCAAGACCATCAAATTGATTGGTGAAATCAAGAACCGCCCTATCGCCCTCTGAGCGAACTCGTCCAATGATGCTCGAGACAGCTTTGTTGACCTCGTCTGCAACAAGCATCCTTCGGTCTAGTGCAGAATCAAGCTGTTTCTCGAAGTCCGAACTGGTTGTTGACAGCTGACTGATACTCTCTGAAAAAGAAGACATACTACTCGCTTTGGCCTTGTTCGACACTATCGCCCTGCGGATTCCGCGACATCAATCTGTACCGCCTCACTCAAGTTTGCCAGCACCTTCTGAATCAGTGCGGTTTTAATCTTCATTGCGGCCTTGTTGACTATTACACGCGATGAAATATCCACGATTGTGTCCATAGGGACCAGCCCGTTTGCTTTAAGCGTCTTGCCCGTGTCGACAATATCGACAATCGCGTCTGCTAACCCCAAGGAGGGCGCTAACTCCAGAGCTCCGCTTAGCTTGATTAGTTCAACTTGCTGGCCCCGCTCAGCATAGAATTGTTTGGCAATGTTGGTAAATTTTGTCGCGACCCGAAGCCTGCCTGAGATTTCTCGAGACTGTATCGGCACAGCAGTCATCATCTTGCACCGGGCTATATTCAGGTCCAGAGGCTCGTAGAAGCCTTCACTACCGTACTCAAGAATGAGATCCTTTCCCGCAATCCCCATATCTGCACTTCCGAACCTGACATAGGTCGGCACATCAGATCCGCGCATAATCAGAAGCTGTACGCCGGGTTCGCCAGTTTCGAATAGCAGCTTTCTGCTTGTTGTGACGTCCTCCAGAGGCTCAATGCCTGCCGTCAAAAGCAATGGCAGCGTCTCCTGAAGTATTCGCCCTTTAGTCAACGCAATGATCAACTTTGAATCATTCATGTCTACTTAGCTATGCGGGCACACGTCGTATACGCGCACCGAGCGCCTGCAGTTTTTCCTCGATGCACTCATAGCCTCGATCGATGTGGTAAATCCGATCTACGCTCGTCTCGTGTTCTGACACAAGGCCCGCGATGATTAAGCTGGCTGATGCCCTTAAATCGGTCGCCATTACCGGTGCTCCGTTCAACGCTTCGACCCCTTCAACAATAACTGTATTACCTTCTACTTTGATCGAAGCGCCCATCCTATTCATTTCGTGCACATGCATGAAACGATTTTCGAACACGGTTTCAGTGATAGCACCAGTTCCTTCCGCGATACAGTTCAGCGCGGTAAACTGAGCCTGCATGTCGGTTGGAAAAGCTGGATAAGGTGCGGTCCTTAATGAAACTGACTTCGGCCTTTCACCATCCATATCGAGCGCAATCCAGTCTGGCCCAACCCTGATCTTTGCTCCGGCTTGTTCCAGTTTACTTAATACAGAATCCAAAATATCAGGACGTGTATCTTTAACTTTGATGTTGCCTCTGGTCGCAGCAGCAGCAATCAGATAGGTCCCCGTTTCAATACGGTCTGGCATGACAGAATACTTACAGCCGTGCAGACTTTCGACACCCTCAATGGTGATTGTGTCGGTTCCCTGGCCGGTGATCTTTGCACCCATTTCAATCAGGCAGCTAGCCAGGTCAACCACCTCGGGTTCACGGGCGGCATTCTCGATCACAGTTTTACCCCTTGCGAGCGACGCGGCCATCATAACATTTTCGGTGCCGGTCACCGTTACCATATCCATGAATATCTGGCTACCTGTGAGCCGTCCGTCCACACTGGCCTTTATATAGCCATCTTCGACAATGATCTTGGCTCCCATGGCCTCCAGAGCGCTGATATGGAGATTGACGGGTCGACTGCCAATAGCGCACCCTCCGGGTAAGGCCACTTCTGCGCGGCCGTGATGGGCCAACAAGGGACCAAGAACTAGTATCGAAGCCCGCATGGTCTTGACCAATTCATAAGGCGCGCTGAAGTGAGCAATAGTGCTGCTGTCGACCTCAACGTTAAGTTTTTCATCAATCACCGGCTGGACGCCCATGCACCCAAGCAGCTCAAGCATTGTGGTGATATCGTAGAGATGAGGAAGATTGCACACTGTCACCAGATCGTCGGTCAACAGCGTAGCCGCGAGAATAGGTAAGGCAGAGTTCTTGGCCCCCGCTATTCTGATTTCACCCGACAGGCGAACGCCACCGTTAATGATAAGACGATCCATGCTAACTCCAAGCCGGAGATTCTTACTGTGAGGCCAAGGCGGCCTGCTCGGCAGGGGTGGATAAGCGCATCGTTACCGCGTGAATCGCTCCACTGCTGATATGTTTATTAAGGACACCGTAAACGGCCTGTTGGCGCTTTACCGCATTGAGACCATCAAACGCGTCACCAACGGCACACACCGTGAATCTTCCGTCGCCGCCTTCTACCGAGATTTTGCAATCGGGGAATGCTGCTTCGAGCAAGGCCACAATTTGTGAAGACTCCATAGTTCCTCCCATGAATTCGATCAAGCGTGACTACTTCCAGCTGCCCAAGACCGCATCGATGTCGTTGTCGTTCTGTGCCATCAGCGCTGCAAACTGGGTATAGTACTGACGGCCAAGATTGATACCGGCCAGACTTAAATTCTTGAGTTTCCACTCATCGTTTGCATTCAGAAACATCTGGTACTGTAATCTTAAAGTCGTATCTCCCTGCAGCTCCATCACGACTACCGTGTCTGCTCGCGGATCGGCGTCAGGGTTACTTGGTGGCAAAAATACCAGCTCCTCACCGTTGTAAGAAATTAGAGACGCTCCATAAAAGCGAGTAAGTGTTGTCCGGAGAATGTCTGCAAATCGTTCAGTTTGCTGGTCTGTAGCCTCTGAAGCATATCGGCTCATGACCACGCCGGCCACGGCTTCAAAATCGACAAAGGATGACAGTACCGTTTCGATCGCACTGAAATAGCGCTCCCTGTCGCTCAGGAAGAATTCTTTCGATTCAACGACGGTTTGCAGGAGCGTCTGGACTCCGAATTCAGCTGTCTCTTCAGCAGTCATTTCCTGACTGTAAGCTGCCGACCACGGCAGCCCCGAGAAAAATATGGCAGCCAACGTTTTTTGTAGTAAGTTCATTCGCTTCACCCTCAGTAATCGCCAATCTTTTCAGACCAATCTCGGTTTGCTGATTTTAATTTAACATCAACAGAACGATACCTGCCGAATGGAACAGGCCCAGAGGCGCGTGTCGTTCGTATTGGAAAGCTGATCCAGTCGCAGGGATAGCGCAAGCTTAACCGATTTATACAGGCCAATAAATTATTACTTGCAAAGCACAGGAAACCGCCTTCTAATTGACGTCCTGTATTGTCCGGTCGAACCCCCGCTCCTGTTCGTCATATGCTCTTAGAAACGGCTGTTATCGTTCTTGGCTTCGTCGGTCTAATCTGGGGCGCGGACAAATTTGTTCTTGGCGCATCAGGTCTGGCTCGCAATCTGGGTGTCCCGCAGTTAACAATTGGGCTCACGATTGTTGCCTTTGGAACCTCTGCTCCAGAGATTTTTTCTTCCGCATTCTCAGCCTGGGAAGGCAAGCCCAAACTCGCCATCGGCAACGCGCTCGGCTCAAATCTCTTCAATATCGGCCTTGCATTGGGGATCGCGGCCATGGTGAGACCTTTGAAGCCCGCTGAATCACTCATCCACAAGGAGATACCAGCGCTCCTGCTGGTGACACTGGCAGCGGGTGCCATGCTGTCCGATCTGTATGTGGGATTCTTTGATGCCATCGTACTGATGCTGATCACCGCCTACTTCGGTTACAGATTATTTCGCAACCCGGGGCGCCGGAAAGATGGCGAAATTCAGCAGGTTGAGGAATTACCCAACTGGCAAGCCGCGGCTTATCTGACCCTAGGTCTGGTCCTTCTCATTCTAAGCGCCGAAGCACTCGTTTATGCTGCCAGCTCGGTTGCGCTGGCGCTCGGAGTCTCCACTGCTGTTGTTGGGCTTACCGTCATCGCTCTTGGGACAAGCCTGCCTGAGTTAGCTGCATCTATCACCTGCGTGTTGAAGAGACATGATGATCTCGCCATCGGGAATATAGTAGGTTCCAACATCCTGAACCTGCTTGTGGTCCTGCCCTTCCCGGGACTGCTTAGCTCGGGGAGCATTGAAAAAGAACTTTTTTACCGGGACTTTACCAGCGTGCTTATCCTCACGCTTCTGCTGTCTTATTTTTGCTATCGTAGCGTAAAGGGCAACCACAGGATCGGCAGATTCAGCGGGGCCTTATTCTTGTTAATTTACTGCGGCTGGTTTACCGTGATGGTTCTTCAGGTTCAGCATACCGTCGGTGTCTAAGACGCCAGGAACGGTAATCACACACCATATGATAACAGACAGTAAATTGCGCTCCAGCGCCCTGCGGACGATTGACATCGAGGGCCAATCAATTCTGGAGTTAAAATCTCGGATTGACTCTGAATTTCAGGGCGCTTGTGAACTGATCATGGCCAGTTCAGGCCGGGTAGCAGTACTGGGTATCGGCAAATCCGGACACATCGGCCGAAAGATCGCAGCGACCCTAGCCAGCACAGGCACACCGGCTGTGTTTGTTCATCCGGCAGAGGCGGGTCACGGAGATTTGGGAATGATCACCGAGCAAGACGTTGTGGTGGCAATCTCTAATTCCGGTACAACCGAAGAAATCATCAACCTTCTGCCTGTCCTGAAGCGCAAAGGCATTCCATTGATCGGTCTCACAGGTGCAACAGAGTCCTCGCTGGCACACGAATGTCGTTATGTCCTTGACGTTGGCGTGAAAGAAGAAGCCTGCCCGCTGGGCCTAGCACCCACTTCAAGTACAACAGCCGCTTTGGTGATGGGCGATGCTTTGGCAATGGCTCTTCTCGAAGCTCGGGGGTTCACGGAGGATGATTTCGCCATTTCGCACCCTGGTGGAAGGCTGGGCCGGAAGCTCCTCGTAAAAGTAGAGGACATCATGCAAAGCGGAGACTCAATACCCAGAGTCACTTCCGGTATGAGCCTGGCTGACGCACTCGTCGAAATGAGCCGTAAGGGTTTCGGGATGACCACCATAGTAGATAGAGAGGCTTGTATCGGCGTCTTTACTGACGGGGATCTGCGACGCTGTCTAGATGCAGGCAAGGATCTTCACACTACCAGAGTCTCAGACGTCATGTCGGCAAAATTTAAACACGTTGCCGCCAGCGCCCTCGCAGCAGAAGCCGCGAATATCATGCAAAAGTCTCAGGTCTATGTTCTTATAGTCATCGATTCAGATCACAGACTCTCAGGCATTTTGAAAATGCATGATTTGCTCCAAGCTAATGTTGTTTGAACACACTTTTTTCCGAACCTGCCCGCATGAGATTCAATACAGAAGAAAATAAAATCCGAGCCCTTGCCTCCCAGATTTCAGTCTTATTACTGGACGTTGATGGAGTGCTTACGGACGGTAAACTGCTGTTCTCGAGTTCAGGAGAGGAGCTTAAAGCATTCTGCTCACTGGATGGTCACGGTATCAAAATGCTTTTAAGAAGTGGCGTGCAGGTCGGCATCATCACTGGTAGGACTTCTACTATCGTGGAAAACCGTTGCCGAGATCTGGGGATTACGTTGGTTCTTCAGGGACAGGAAGACAAAGCTGCGGCTTTAAATTCGATCCTCGCCGCGCAAAATCTTGAACTGCGGCGGGTAGCTTATGTCGGAGACGACCTTCCAGACTGGCCTGTTCTGAAGCAGGTTGGATTGAGTTTCTCCGTGCCCTTCGGGCACCCGTTTGTTACCGAACGTGTTGCTGCCGTCGCCGATTTTCCTGCGGGCGGGGGGGCCGTCAGAGAGATCTGCGACTTTCTGCTTGAGGCGCAGGGTAGCGAGGTAAATTATTTGGCCTAAATTTCATCTCCCGCAGCACTGGTTCCTTCTAGGCGTTCCAAGTCCGTTTCATGATAACCTTACTATGTAGAGTGACGACGGCACGTGCTATGCATCAAACCTTTATCTGTCTGACGATTATCGGCGTAACTGGTGTGCTCTTCTATTTTTCTCCCGATCTGGCTAAGACAGGGGAAAAAACAGGAGAGCACAGCGCGTCGCCAGAGTTTGCGTTTGATGGCTACAGCGAAGGAATCAATACCGTTTTTTATAACGACAAAGGCGAAGTGGACTACACGCTTCGTGCAAAGAGGCAATTTCACTTGAAAGACCAGTCTTCACTCCTTGTGGAACCGCTCATCCGCTTTTTTAAGAACGGAGGGTCTACATGGAATATCGTTGCCGAGTTAGGCCTTGTCGGCGGCAATGCTTCGGGCTCTGCGGGGCTGATGGAAACCATCCAGCTCTCCGGGGACGTCGAGATCCATCGCCTTGACCCGAATGGCAAGCCCACCGTGCTGTCAACTCAACGCCTCGAAATAGACCCTAATCAGGAGACTCTGGAGACTCAAGAAACAGTGCACATGGTAACAAGTAGCATAACCCACAAAGGACGGGGGATGTTTGCTGATTTGAATAGTGATGAAATCAACTTTCATTCGGATAACTCCGGACATTACGCGTCACAGGGAAATAATGCTGCCACCGAACAATAGTCTCGCGCCCACCCTACTTCATTCGATCTTATCGGCCGTGGTTATGCTCCCGGGAATGCTGATGGCGGCCCAAAGCCAGAGTCCGGTCAACTGGAGCGCCGATGGCGAGCTGCTTATCACCATTGAGAACAATCGCCGCATACTCAGGATGCGTGATAATGTCAGAATCTCCCAAAACAGCATCGATATTTCCGGCAATTCGGCCATTTTCGAATACACGCTCGACACTCAGGAATTGTTGCGAGTTACCGTACTTGGCACGCCGGTCAGATATACTCAAGCAAGTGAAAGCCGCGCTAAGCCCGTGACAGGCAAAAGCGATACCCTCATCTTTTATGAAGACGAGTTGACTGCGGACACGATCGTCGAAATGATCGGTAATGCATTCATCAAATCACCAAGTTCTAGCATGAACTGCGCTTCAATTATCTACGTTGCCGAGCGAGACTTAGTGAGAGAAGCGATGGGTCCCTGCCAAGGGGCGCTGACCCGTCAGAATGGCATGTAGCCCATCATGTTGAGCGCGCACAACCTCGCAAAAAACTTCAAAGGTAGAGACGTTGTAAAGGACGTCTCTATCGAGATCAGCCAGGGCCAGATCGTCGGCTTGCTCGGTCCTAATGGCGCCGGAAAAACCACCTGTTTCTACATGATCGTTGGTTTGATTCAAGCGGACAGTGGCAGAGTTCTGCTCGATCAGAAGGACATAACCAAACTTCCGATACATAATCGAGCCCGACATGGGCTATCGTATCTCCCACAGGAGTCTTCGATTTTTCGCAATCTAACCGTCGAAGAAAACGTGCTGGCGATCTTACAGGCTCGCCGGGAACTCACCCGGGAAGTGAGGGAGAAAAAACTTGAGCAGCTGCTTGAGGAATTCAGCATAGTTCACATCAGGAACAGCAAAGGCATGAGTCTGTCCGGCGGCGAGCGAAGACGCACTGAAATTGCCAGAACACTGGCAACAGACCCGAAGTTCATCCTGTTAGATGAACCGTTCGCGGGTGTTGATCCGATCTCAGTAAATGACATCAAGACCATTATCAATCAACTGAGAGATCGCGGCATTGGAATCCTTCTGACTGATCACAATGTTCGGGAAACACTCGACATTTGTGAAAAGGCATATATCGTGAATGAAGGTCGACTCCTAGCTGATGGGGACGCCAACGCGATTCTGAGCAACGAAAAAGTTAGAAGCGTGTACCTTGGTCCGCAATTCAAGATTTAGCTCACTTCGAGCCTCTTCACAGCTTGCTCCCAACTTCGACGATGTAATCGTTTGTTATGGGCCTGCGCACTTTATTTGTATGGCGAGCTATGCAAGAGAGGCATGGTTCTTGCTATAATCGCAGCTCTGCGAACATTGAAAACTTTTATCACAAACCTCACTCCTGCCGGGCGGCGACGAACCCAGTGTAGCTAATGAAATTATCGCTTCAACTTAAGCTAGGCCAGCAACTGGCGATGACGCCACAGCTGCAGCAAGCGATTAAATTACTTCAGCTGTCCACACTAGATCTTCAGCAAGAGATTCATCAGGCGCTTGAATCCAATCCTATGCTTGAACTAATTGAGGGGGTAGAGGAGGACGAGAATCAAGCCACAGAAGCTGACGCAGACACCGAGTCTAAATCTCAGGCAGCTGATAGCCCAGACAGCAAAACCCTCGACAGCCCGGACGAAGAATACTGGCAGAGCGAGATTCCAAAAGACTTAGAGGTAGATAGCAATTGGGAAGACGTGTACACCAATTCGCCACCCCCAAGCCAGAATTTTGAGGCAGATGACTTTGATTATGAATCCCGCAACTCTGCAGAAGAGACACTCCAGGATCACCTGCTCTGGCAGCTAAACCTGACGCCGATGTCAGAATCTGACGAGGCGATTGCCATAGCAATTATAGACGCCATAGACCCCAATGGCTGGCTTACGGTCGATCTCGAATCCATACGGACCGGTTTCGATCCCGCACTGGAAATAGAGCTTGATGAAGTGGTAGCGGTTCTTCACCGAATTCAGCAATTTGATCCCATCGGGGTAGGATACCGGAACCTTTCTGAATGTCTGCTGGTTCAGCTCAACCACTTAGGGGCACACGTCCAGCCCAAACTTATCGAAAATGCCAAACTGATCGTTCGTGAATACATAGAACTGCTTGGACATCGCGACTATGCCCTGTTGATGCGAAAGACGAAGCTCAAAGAGGCGGAGCTCGCAAAGACTATTGCCGTGATCGAGGATCTTGATCCGCGACCTGGCGCGAATATCGCCCCTGAATCCACAGACTATGTGGCTCCCGATGTAATTGTCACTAAGGATACCAATTCAGGAAAATGGAAGGTAGAACTCAATCCTGAAACAGCACCAAAATTACGAATAAACAGCAGCTACGCCTCGCTGGTTAAACGCGCTGATACGAGCTCTGACAACAGCTTCCTGCGCGATAATTTACAAGAAGCCCGCTGGTTTCTGAAAAGCCTGCAGAGCCGTAATGAAACCCTGATGAAAGTGGCGACTCGCATAGTCGAGCATCAGCAAGGTTTTTTGGAGTATGGTGATGAAGCCATGAAACCGCTGGTATTGCACGATATTGCCGAGGCCGTCAGCATGCATGAATCGACGATATCTCGGGTAACAACGCAAAAATATATGTACACGCCCAGAGGAATCTTCGAGCTAAAATATTTTTTCTCAAGCCACGTCTCTACCAAGGGCGGTGGCGAATGCTCTTCAACCGCAATTCGGGCAGTCATCAAAAAGCTCATTGCTGCGGAAAATAAACGAAAACCATTAAGTGACAGCAAAATCACAGAACTACTTGAGGAAAAAGGTATTAACGTGGCCCGGCGAACGATTGCCAAATATCGCGAATCAATGTCTATTCCTCCGTCTAACGAGAGAAAAAGACTTTCGGACTGAAAACTCTTATTTTCAAAACCTAACACCTGGCCAATTCAAATAGTTGAAACATGCAACTTGAAGACATACTTTTGCCCCAGCGTTGCTTCTGCAAGGTTCCTTGGCGCAGCAAGCGGCGGATCCTCACGAATATCAGCGAACTCATCAGCGATCAATTCAAGGAACTCGAGCCTGAGCCAATGTACGACTCGCTTATGGCCAGAGAACAACTAGGTAGCACTGGGCTTGGCAACGGTATTGCAATTCCGCATTGCCGAGTCGCAAATTGTACCGAAATCATAGGGTCACTGATAACACTGGAGAAGCCGACAGAATACGATGCTATTGACGGGAAACCGGTTGACATACTTTTCGTCCTCATCGTTCCGGAGCAGAAGTCAGATGAGCACATTACCGCACTAGCAAAGCTCGCAGAGCTGCTGAGCGATCAGGATCTTTGTGTTACCTTGCGGCGAACACTGAGCGACCAAGATCTATACAACATTGCTGTGACTTACTAGCTTAATAAAACCGATCAACTGAAATTACCACTATGAAACTCACGATAATCAGCGGTAGATCCGGCTCAGGCAAAAGCACCGTTCTCCACGTGCTTGAAGATCACGGATACTATTGCATCGATAACCTTCCGGCGAGTTTGCTGCCAGCATTAGCAAACCGCATCAGCGAAGATGGCAATGATTTGCCTCTAGTGGCCGTTTCTATAGATGCTCGTAATGTCTCTGAAGATCTGGAGAAAGTTCCTGAAATACTCACAGAACTGAAGAACACCCAGATATCAACGCAAATTTTATTTCTGGATGCCAACAGCCAGACACTGTTGCGCAGGTTCAATGAAAGCCGCCGCAAGCACCCTCTTTCCACCGAAACTATTGGTCTTCGAGAAGCAATCAATTTCGAGTCAGATCTGCTCGAACACATTTCTTTACTGGCAAGCCTGGCTATCGACACCAGCAACATGTCACTACAAACTCTTCGTCAGACCGTGAAAGAGCAGTTTTTAGGCAATCAAAGCAGCGCCACAGCCCTGCTTTTCCAATCATTTGGCTTTAAACATGGTGTCCCAGTGGATGCGGACATTGTTTACGACGTTCGCTGCTTGCCTAACCCTTATTGGGATGCCTCTCTGAGGTCGTTAACAGGCCTGGATAAGCCGGTAGCTGATTTTCTCGGGGCTGATGCCGAAGTCACGGAGATGCTGGCGGATATTTCTTATTTCCTCGTTAAATGGTTGCCCAACTTTGAAGCGAACAACCGCAGCTATATCACCATAGCCGTGGGCTGCACCGGCGGTCAGCACCGATCAGTGTATTTGTGCGAGCGCCTTTCACAGGCGTTCGCTGAAAAACTCGCCAATGTTCAAGTAAGACACCGCGAGCTGAGGAAGTGAGCCCTCAATGCTCGAAACGAAAGTGACAATCATTAACAAAGCAGGACTGCATGCCAGGGCGGCTTCCAAACTAGCCAGTATTTGCTCAGAGTTCGCAAGCGACATCCAGATCGGCCATGAAAAAATGGTTGACGGCAAGAGTATTCTTTCACTTATGATGCTCGCTGCGGGAAAGGGCACCACACTGACCGTACAAGCAGACGGGTTCGACGAGCAAGAGACACTGAAGGCGATTGCCGACTTGGTCAATGACCGATTTGGTGAAACTGAATAAATCGGTTCTGGAAGAGATGTTTTTTTCACACGATCATTCCAAAAAAACTAATATAGCGGTAAGATTTCTAATGTAATCTACCTATCGTGGTTCCGTAATTACCTGGTTAGGTGATGGATTCGCGAACTTTAGATCAGTATCTGGGCAATGGGCGCCTGATGGTCCATGGAGCGAGACATGCCCCAGCTCAAAGAATCGCAATTCCAAAGAGATCGTGTGCTTGAGCTGAATCAAGCGATCGACAGTGGGTCGCTCTACCAGGTTCGACAGATGATCAAAACCCTGCCTACGGCAGGAATTGCGCACCTCCTTGAATCTTCGCCCCCAAAAACCCGACAAGTACTCTGGCAGCTCATCGATAAGAATGCGGAAGGTGAGGTCATCCAGTACCTCCACGAAGATCTGCAGAATGACATACTGAGCGAATTGGACGCAGAAGAGGTTGCCGAGCTCACGATAGGACTGGAAGATGACGATCTTGCTGATATCCTGCAACAGCTTCCCCAGCAGCTCGCAACAGAAGTCCTGCTGGCAATGGACCAGCAAGATCGCCGACGTGTTGAGACAATTCTTTTTTACGACGAGGACACCGCAGGCGGTCTGATGAGCCTGGATACCATAACGGTAAGGGGAAATCACACTGTTGAACTGGTTCTTCGCTATTTGCGAAGACACGACTCGATTCCGGGAATGACTGACAATATCTTAGTCGTTAATAGGGAAGATGAATTTCGTGGAATTCTGCCTTTGCGCGACATCTTGGTATCAGATCCGAACACCTCCGTAAAGGATGTCATGCATTCCGAGGTCGAGGCGATACCGGTCGATATGAAGGCCACTAAGGTTGCGCAATTGTTCGAACAACATGATTGGGTTTCGGCGCCTGTCGTTGGGCATGACGGCAAGTTGCTGGGAAGGATCACAATTGACGACGTGGTAGACGTGATCCGGGACAGCAGCGAGCATTCCTTGATGAGTATGGCCGGCCTGGACGAAGAGGATGACACCTTTGCACCAGTGTTAAAAACAGCCAGAAGGCGCGCCTTATGGCTCGGTGTTAATCTCTTCACCGCGGTTCTCGGTTCGCTGGTTATTTTCCTTTTTCAGGACACGCTTGAGAAGGTCGTCTACCTGGCGGTGCTCCTGCCCATCGTCGCAAATATGGGTGGCGTCGCCGGAACACAGACGTTAACGCTCGTGATCCGAGGGTTGGCACTTGGACACATCAGCTCCGCAAATTCTGGTTGGCTTCTGGCAAGGGAGCTGGGCGTTGCTGCGATAAACGGCGCGCTGTGGGCGCTGGTTATTTCAGTTGTTGCATTCTTCTGGTACCAGGACTTACAGCTGAGCTACATCATTGCTGGTGCAATGATGATCAATCTGGTCACTGCAGCGCTGGCTGGCGCTTATTTGCCTCTTATCCTGAAACGACTGGATGTTGACCCAGCCCTGGCTGGTTCGGTTGCATTGACTACAGTCACTGACACTATAGGATTCTTCGCATTTCTGGGGCTCGCCCAAAGCTTTTATCTTTGAATCATGATCGACAACGACACAAACCAGACGGCCGAGCCAAGTAAGTCAGAACTCAAACGGACCGCGCACGCCCAGCAAGCATTGGGGGAACAGCTGGCCCGGCTAGCCACCAGACATCTCAAGACACTCGAACTTCCGGAAGCACTTCTTGAGGCAATTGACGAATTCCAACGCCTGCCGAAAAGCCATCTTGCCCGTCGCCGTCAATTGCAATTAATTGGGAAACTGATGCGGGACGTCAATCAAACCGCTATTGAGAGGCAACTGCAGGCTCTGGAGGCGCCAGCTCCGTCGCGGCAAGAATTCACTCCGGCGGAAATTTGGACAGAGTACGTTATAGAAGCAGACGCATCCGTCATTGAGTCCCTCCTACACCTGGCCCCTACCCTTGATCGCCAGAAGCTCAGACAACTGCAGCGCAATGCAAGCAAAGCCAATGAGAAAACCGAACGGAGCAAAATACGGCGGCAACTGCATACTTATATCTCAAAGTATCTGTGATCCCGTTAATCACTGGTCCTGCTGGCCCGATCCGTGAGGAAGGTGATACCATTCGGTTACCGGGAAATGGCTCACTGCAGCAGGTTGGCATCGTAGACACACATTTTGTGAATGCGTGGGAATGGGCTCTGTTCCTGACGCGATGCGGTCTGCGCACCCTGAGTACCCTGAGCACAAACAATAATAACGAGGTGGTCTCAATGCCCGACAAAAATGCCCTCGAGTACTGGAAATCAAACATTAGAGTCGTCCTAACTCTGCTGTGCGTCTGGTTCTTTATCTCATTTGGGTGCGGCATCTTGCTGGTGGACATTTTAGATGAGATTCGGGTTGGCGGCTTCAAGTTGGGGTTCTGGATTGCACAGCAAGGCGCGATCTTTGTCTTTGTTATTCTTGTTTATGTGTATATCTACCTCATGGACAAGCTAGACGACGCCTACAACTTGAATCGAGATGGAGACGAAACCGCGGAACCCGAAGAGGGAGCGCGATGAGCGTACAAATCTGGACGTTCGTTTTTATCTTTCTGACATTCGGTCTTTATATCGGCATCGCAGTCTGGTCCCGTGCCGGCTCTACCAGTGATTTCTACGTAGCAGGTGGCGGCGTTCCACCGCTGGCTAATGGCATGGCAACTGCTGCAGACTGGATGTCCGCAGCCTCTTTTATTTCGATGGCCGGGCTGATTTCCTTTCTGGGCAGAGACGGCACGTTTTACCTCATGGGCTGGACGGGCGGGTATGTCTTGCTCGCCCTGCTGCTTGCACCCTATCTCAGGAAATTCGGCAAATTTACTGTCCCCGACTTCATAGGTGATCGCTACTATTCAAGAACGGCCAGACTAATCGCAGTTTTTTGCGCGATTTCAGTCTCATTTGTCTACGTGTGTGGTCAGATGCAGGGGGCTGGGATCGTCTTCTCAAGGTTTCTTGAAGTCGATATCACAACAGGCGTCATTATCGGTATGGCAATCGTTTTCTTCTACGCTGTTCTCGGAGGCATGAAGGGGATCACTTACACTCAAGTAGCCCAATACTGCGTACTGATTTTCGCCTTCATGGTGCCGGCAATATTTATTTCCATCTTGATGACAGGCATTCCCATTCCGCAGCTAGGATTCGGTGCAGAATTGACGGAGGCTTTTGGTGGGGGCTACTTGCTGGACAGGCTGGATGCCATGAGTCAGGAACTCGGCTTCACCGTCTACACGGAGGGGCAACGCAGTACGCAGGATGTGTTCTTTATCACTGCCGCACTAATGTTCGGTACCGCTGGCTTACCCCATGTAATCATCCGCTTTTTTACCGTGCCTAACGTCCGAGACGCTCGAAGATCAGCAGGATTCGCGCTTATTTTTATCGCGATCCTCTACACTACCGCACCTGCCGTTGCCGCATTCGCCCGTACTAATTTAATCAACACCGTCAACAATGCAGAGTACACTGCTATGCCGGAATGGTTCAGCAAATGGGAGACCACCAACCTGATCTCATTCGACGACAAAAATGATGATGGCCGCATTCAGTATGTCGGCGATCCCGAGGTAAATGAGCTCGAAGTAAATCGGGATATCATGGTGCTGGCTAATCCTGAAATCGCCAACTTGCCGAATTGGGTTGTGGCGCTCGTAGCGGCTGGCGCCCTCGCCGCTGCTCTGTCAACTGCAGCCGGATTACTATTGGTGATCTCAACCTCTGTAGCTCATGACTTTATGAAACGCAGCTTCATGCCAGACATCTCGGAAAAGCAGGAGTTGCTATATGCCCGTCTGGCAATCTTTATTGCAGTGCTCGTCGCTGGCTATGTAGGGATCAATCCGCCAGCCTATGTGGCTCAGGTGGTCGCCTACGCATTTGGGCTGGCTGCCGCTTCGTTTTTTCCAGCGATTGTTTTAGGTATCTTCCAGAAAAGCATGAACAAACAGGGGGCCATTGCTGGCATGCTGGCCGGTTTTCTGTTCACTGCTGGGTACATCATCTACTTTAAGAGCCTGAACCCTGCAATGGATAATGCG
The DNA here is from genome assembly GCA_002729315.1 of Gammaproteobacteria bacterium. GTDB lineage: Bacteria > Pseudomonadota > Gammaproteobacteria > Pseudomonadales > Pseudohongiellaceae > UBA9145. The sequence goes on along the minus strand of PBTW01000053.1, from coordinate 29,454 downwards.
CAAGACTGGCTGTTCGGGATCTCACCAGAGGGCATCGGCACGTTCGGAACTCTGATCAATTTCACGGTCGCCTGGCTAGTGGCGTATTTTTCACCAAAACCGCCCGAAGGCGTGCAGGCCATAGTTGAAGAAATCAGGCTCCCTGGAGAAGCAATCCAAAGTTAGTCGCTCAGCACGAAGCTTCAGCCTCTGTTTGTTTTCTCCCAATACTCTGCCACTGTGGATTTCATTTCCTTATGCATAAGCAGAATGCCGATCAGATTCGGCACAGTCATGAGCACAATAGTGATTAGGGAAATGTTCCAAACGATCGTTGTATCTGCAAGCGCAGCCGTGAAAAATCCGAGCACATAGACAATCCGATATGGTAGGACGGATCTCGTACCAAACAGATAAGTCATGGCGCGATCCCCATAGTAGGACCAGGCAATCGCTGTGGAAAAAGCAAACAGCATCAATCCGATGGAGACGATGTACTGGCCGTACTGGCCAAATAGCCCCCTGGTGAATGCTTGCGTGGTGAGCGGCACTGAATGCAGAAGCGAATCGCCAATGACAACAACAGACAAGTCCTCCAACTGCCCATCAACCACGTTCAGGGTGCCGCTGACGAGCTCACCGTCACGGGAGTAACGTGTGTTCTCTGCCAGTGAACGGGCAGCAATCAACGTGAACGCCTCGCTATTCTGAGGAATACCATTGCTCAGTTCAATTTGCCCGCTGTAATTGCGGGTGGCGGATTCCTCACCGCTCAGGTAGGAGAATAAGCTCGCCACATCATCAGCGTCAGCCTCAGTGTAGGAACCGGAAACAAAGCTCATGTCTGCCCGCTGAAATTCGTTTTCTAACTTGTCCATCCATACACCGGAAGAGAGAATCACCAATCCGGTAATCGTGCAGATCACGATCGTGTCGATAAACGGCTCAAGAATGGACACCATGCCCTCATCCGCAGGCTCGTCAGTGCGCGCTGCGGCATGCGCAATCGGTGCTGATCCTTGCCCAGCCTCATTAGAATACAGCCCACGATTTACGCCGCGGTCGAATGCATACGCAAATGAAGCTCCAAGGAACCCGCCTGCGGCGGCTGAGCCGGAAAAGGCATTGCTGAAAATTGATAAGAACGAAGGAATAATGTTTCCGATGTTTGGGATAATGACGGCGAATGCCCCGATCAAATAAATCATCGCCATTGTAGGCACTATCGCTGCTGCGACCCTTGCGATACGCGTTATCCCGCCAATTATCACCAGTGCGAGAAGGACGGAAAGCACGCTGGCCGTTATGAGGGGATCGAGATCGAACGTGCTCTCCAAGCCGGCAGCAATACTATTGATCTGCGGAAGGTTGCCTGTTCCAAATGAGCTCAAAACTGTAGCGACAGCGAACACAACCGCCAACCATTTCGCGTTGAGCCCCTTCTCCATGTAATACATGGGCCCGCCAGCCATTGTGCCGTCTGCAGTTTCACTCCTGTACTTATGTGACAGTGTGACTTCGACAAACTTGCTGGTCATCCCGAAGAACGCTGTCATCCACATCCAAAATAAAGCAGCGGGACCACCAAGGTGCAAGGCAAGAGCTACGCCACCGATATTGCCAGTGCCCACAGTGCCCGAAAGTGCGGTCGCGAGGGCCTGAAAATGGGAGGTGTCGCCTTTTGCCCCCTCCTTGTCAAATTTTCCAGTGGTGACTCCGATCGCATGCCTAAAGTAACGAATCTGCGGAAATCCGAGATACACCGTGAAAAAAATACCAGTTGCCAGCAAAAACGTCGGGAACCAGATCGCGCTGCCCAGGAATCCATCGATATAGATTAAAAAGTCATTCACTGCGTCCACGAGAGTCCCCTGTCATTTTTATTGATAAATTCAAACTGCTGATAACGCGCTGCTTTAGCGCTTGTGATTATGCTGGATGGCAGCTTGACTCAGTCGTCTGTGCCGTGTCAGTCATCGCTGATCGAAATTTTTGGCGCTTCCGCTCGATGTGCAGCAACATGCTCTGCGGCAGAACCAACGTTTTTAGCAAGTTCTTTATAGGCTCTGGCGACCGCCGAGCTTGGATCTGATGCTACCACAGGATCACCGCTGTCGGTTTTTTCCCTGATTTTTATGTCCAGCGCGAGTCTTCCAATGACTTCAACATTATATTCTGCTGCCAAGCGACTGCCTCCCTCAGAACCGAAGATAGCTTGGCTGTGCCCACACTTAGAGCAGACATGCATCGCCATATTCTCAACAATACCGAGAATGGGGACGCCGACCTTCTGAAACATTTCGATGCCTTTTCGGGCGTCGGCCAGAGCCACATCCTGCGGTGTCGTGACTATGACAGCGCCAGCCACATCTACAGACTGCGCCAGACTCAGTTGTATATCACCCGTTCCCGGCGGCATATCAACAATCAAAAAATCCAGCTCTGACCAAGCCGTATCTGTGAGAATCTGGTTGAACGCCGAAATCACCATGGGCGCGCGCCATGCCATTGCAGTCTTTGCATCCACCAGCACTCCCATCGAGATACATTCAACGCCATGCGCTTCAATGGGCAACATCAATCGTTGTTCTCGAACTTGAGGGCGGGTGCCAGGGGCTATACCCATCATCAATGGGACACTGGGGCCATAAATATCAGCGTCAAGCAAACCCGCGGCACAGCCCAGTTGCCGAAGAGCTACCGCAAGATTGACTGCAGTGGTAGATTTTCCCACGCCACCCTTGCCTGATGCGACACAAACAATGTGTTTGATTTGGGTAAGCTTTTTCACCAGAAATCCTTTTGCTAATAAACCGGAGATTGCAGGTCCTGCCGGGCGAGAATTATCAGTGATTAGCCGCTAAAAATAAAATAGTCATGACACGGAGCAATCAGGCTCGATAGAATAAATGGCATGAGATCACTAAGATTATTGCTGATTATGCTAACAGCGCCTGCGTTTTCAGCGGGCCTTGGGGGAGAGGACGAACTTAAATTTGCGTTCTATTCTGCTGCATGGGGCGAGAACACTGACGATGGATTACGCTTGGTGGTGAGCAATCAGAGCAATGTAAGCGTGGTACTAGAGGAGGTCAGATTCCTCAAAACACCAGAAGTTGCTGATGATGATATTCTCCTCAAGATCGGGTTGGCCGTTCCTGCTGGACGCTACGCTGAGACCGAGTTCCGCTACACAGATCTTCTTTCGAACAATGAATGCATCCGCCGCACGATGGACAGCAACTGGAGACTGGCTGAGGTGTCTAACTACACGCTCAATCCTTCAGTCAGAAACCTGATTATAGAGAACACCGATTCCTTCAGAATTTACCAATGTGTTGAAACAATCAGCATGCGATGGCGAGAGGTCAAGGGAGACTCGATTGACGTGAGTAAGACCGAAGAGAGCTGGATCCTGTACCACTTCGAAACGCGACAAGACTGAGTCTTCGAGCAGAAATAAGGGGGCTGACACCCCCTTATTTATGCAAGAACTTTCGCTCTGCACTCTGCTAGTGAGCGCTCGGGTTCTGCCCGTGATTAGCCCACTAGGATACCGCCGTATTGTACGAAGAAAGGCGCGAAAACCAGGCTCAAAATCGCTGACAGCTTAATCAGGATGTTGAGCGATGGTCCGGAAGTGTCCTTAAGAGGATCACCCACGGTGTCTCCAACCACAGCAGCTTTATGCTCTTCCGAACCCTTACCACCATGGTTGCCTGCTTCAATATACTTTTTGGCGTTGTCCCATGCACCGCCGCTATTCGAGGCTGAGATCGCGAGAACACCGCCCACAACCAGCGAACCGGCCAGAACCCCGGCCACAGCTTCAACGCCGAACAGGAAGCCTGCAACAATTGGAGAACCCATGATCAGTACACCGGGCGCAATCATCTCCTTCAGGGCGGCATTGGTCGAGATTGCGACACACTGCGCATAGTCAGGAGTACCAGTACCTTCCATAATGCCCGGAATTTCGCGAAACTGGCGGCGCACTTCTTCAATCATCTCAAACGCAGCGTCACCCACTGAACGCATGGTCATCGCCATGAACAGGAACGGCAGAACCGCACCGACGAACACGCTCGTGTAAACCAGGGGATCAAGAAGACTCATGGTAATCGGCTCGCCCTGGAGGTTTGATGCAGCTGTGATGAAAGCGGCAAACAAGGCAAGAGAGGTGAGAATGGCCGCTCCGATGGCAAACCCCTTTCCTATCGCCGCTGTGGTATTGCCAGCTGAGTCCAGAATGTCTGTGCGCTCTCTGACCGCGCTTTCGAGGCCGACCATCTCGGCAATTCCACCGGCATTGTCAGCGACCGGGCCATAAGCATCGATCATCAAGGCAATTACCAGCGTACCCAACATCCCCAGAGAGGCAATCGCCACACCATACATGCCGGCAAGCCCCCAAGAAATAAAAATACTTGCCGCTATGCAGAGATACGGATAGACCGTACTTTTATAACCCAGAGACAGCCCGAATATGATGTTCGTAGCCACACCTGTCTCGCAAGACCCGGCCAGTTCCTGAACCGGCTTATAGTTGTCTGATGTGTAGTAGTCAGTCAGAAGACCAACCGCCAAACCGGCAATAAGGCCCGACAGGAAACACCAGTAAACGCCCATGTTAGTGTATTGTTCACCATTGAGCTCAAAAAATTCAGGCACCAAGGCCATAGTGAAGAAGAACATCACTATCGCCATCAGGACACTGGAGATAATCAACAGCTTCCGCAATGCGGGAGCGACATCTTCTTCAGTCTTGACTCCAATAAGCAGCTTCGTCACTAGGCTCACCGGAATTCCGACAGCCGTGATAAGAATCGGATAAAGCAGCGCATTGGGATCAGCGGCGAATACAACTGCGCTGATTACCATCGCTGCGCAGGTGGACTCGGCGCAAGAACCAAACAAGTCAGCACCCATGCCCGCGACATCTCCCACGTTATCACCAACATTATCGGCAATAACGGCGGGATTGCGGGGATCATCTTCAGGAATTCCCTTCTCAACTTTACCTACCAGATCCGCACCGACGTCGGCGGCCTTCGTGAAGATACCTCCACCAACCCGCGCGAACAGTGCAATGGTCGAGCCCCCCAGACCAAAGCCTGCGATGACTTCCATCAGGATATGGTTGTTTTCAGGGCCCAGTCCCGACAGCAATGAACTCATTACCACATATATAGTTACCAGACCGAGGGCAGCGAGGCCAACCAGCGCGAAACCCATCACGGCGCCTGCGTTGATCGCCATGTCGAAGGCTTCAGAGATATTCTTTTTGGCAGCAACGGTTGTTCGTGCATTACCTTGTGTGGCAACCATCATGCCGATATAGCCGGACGCAATCGAGATTGCTGCCCCGAAAAGAAACGCAATCGCGGTATAAACCCCCTCGCGGTAATCCGGCGTGTGGGAGTCGTCGATCAAGATGGCAATAATCGCCGCAAACACCACCATGAAGATCACGAGAAACTTATATTCTTGCTTAAGAAAGGCCATCGCACCATCGGCGATTGCACCGTGAATGAATCTGAGGCGCTCGCCGTCCCTCTCATCCAGGCCCTGATCCACTGGCACAGACGTAACCTTTCGCATGTAATAGAATGCGATTCCCAAGCCTAGCAGCGACAGCATCGTAGTGACTGTTATCGTGATCCCCGACATCTACGTGTCTCTCCCCTTTTGAGTTATTGTGGAAAATCAAAGGCGCGAACTGTACCACAACGCCGATGACAAACAAAGGCTGGAAGTCGCGGCACGACTGGTAATTCGGGCATTGATGGGTTCACCTGCGCGCTGGTTGGGTGAGGCTTTGACGGGTGCATATCGAGATTTTTTGCGGCTTCGCTTTCACTTGTTTTTGGACGCTTTAGTGTCGGATTCGCCCCTGGCCTCGCGGAAGGCCTGCTTTCGGGTATTGATACGAGCTTCTTTTCGCTCTTCAACTTGTTACGATTTGCGGGCTTGGAAATCCAGGACGTAGTTACTCATCAGCTTCCGGAATCAGAGCCCCCGCGCCTGATCGACGAGTTCATCCTTTCTCGCTTCCAACTCCGCTATGAGGTCTTTGGACAGCGGTTCGAGCGTGTTGCCAGACTCATCGGTCAGCTCGTATTTCGCAATCTCATTAGTCAGTGCCGCCAACAATTCTTCGGCCGCTGCTATCGCTTGCTGCATGACCAGCGCCTGCTCAGAGTCCGAAACAATCTCGGCCTGAATATCTGCGATTTGCTGCTCGAGCGCTGCAATCCGGTCCATTTTTTCTTGTCGCCGGGCGCGGGCCGCCGCAATTGCGGCCTGGCGTCCGCGCTCGGCGCGATCTGCCTCCTCGCGAGCCAACCGTTGGGCCTCATTACGGGCTTCCGCCTCCGCTGCCTGCCTTTCCTGAGCAAGTCGGCGACGTTCCCTTTCCTCAGCTTCCGCAAGTCGTTGACGCTCCTTGGCCTCTATCCGTTCCCTCTCGATCTCGGCCGCCTCCCTTGCTGCTGCCTGCTCTGCCGCCACATTTGCCACTTTGGCCTCGGCGACCATTTCTTCGCGCGCCGACTGCGAGCCACAGGCAGTAACCGCTGACAGCAGAACTCCGCAGACTAGTAGGCGCCAGTGGGCAAGAAGGCTACACAGACCTGAGCCACTCTTAAAACTTCTGTACATTCACCACTCCTTGCTCTGAATTTTTGCTGATCTGTGTCATTCGAGAAAACCGTTTACGGTCTCTTAGTAGATGATAGCGCCAAGCTGCAGATTTATGAATTTGTTTGCTGTATAAATTTCTAGGTTTCAAAGTTTTTCACCAGTTTCCTTTCGAAAATTGTCACATAGACAGTAAACTGATCACTTTAGACGTCGCACCCCGATTTCAGCAGAAACTCAACTGGCCAGATGTCCTCAGGATTAATCCCTCAGTGTATTCCGGGATGTAGTCAAAAATGGCAAAACTCAACGTCTTTCGCAGGGCTGTGATGCCCCTTTTAGTCTCATTGATCAGTTTGCCGGTCGTGCTGCTGCTCCTCGTGCTTGACTCTGAACCCTCACTGGCCCCGCTGCCCGCGCTATCTCCGTCTGAATTAAATGAACTCGAGGATATTTTGCTGGAGAACGCACCTGAATCGACCTCCCGCGCCAGCCAAAAATCAATCACCCTTGATGCCGAGGAGCTTCACTTATTGCTGCGCTATAGCGCACAGTTGCTTGTACCGTCGCGCCCATGGACTGTTCAGATAGTGCTGTCCGACGGACAACTCCACGTGGATGCGAACATCGGCCTGCTTGACTTCCCATCCCGCTTTTTCCTCAAAATGGAGAGCACCCTCGGCCTGGAGCAAGGGCGTTTGAAGATCCAGCAACTTACGCTGGGCAAACTGTCGGTGCCAGCAAGCCTAATCGATCCGTTACTGAATCTTGTGATTGAGAATATGGTGGCTGCTGATCCGGCCAGAACAGGACTGGAGGAGCTAGCCGAACGAGTCAGCAATTTGCGAATTTCACCGGCAGCAGTGAACTTCGACATTCAGTGGCAGTCGGAGTTGATTGCAGGGCTAAGCAACCAGATTCAGCAATTGTTTGTCTCGGATGAAGACCGCAGACGCATTGCTCACTACGGTACACTGATAAGTAGCACCATCGCAGCCATTCCGTCCGACATTCGCGCAGTACCGCTATACACCTTGCTGGTTCCGCTGTTCACAGCGGTCAGGGAAGAAAGCGCAGTGTCGGGAAAACCTGCTGCAGAAAATAGAGCCGCTTTTCAGGCGCTCTCCATTTACTTAAACAGAGAAGACATTGACTCCACGACAGGCTTTACAAACGTCCAGGGAATGGCAAAAGCCAGACCTGTGGAGGTACGCCTGCAGCAGCGCGAAGATCTGGCTCAACATGTTGCAAGCATCGCTGCCATTTCTGCTTCGGCCGGCGCGGAACTGGCGCAACTTCTCTCAAACATCAAGGAAGCGTACGATGCCCGGTATCGGACTGGCTTCAGCTTTTCAGATTTGACCGCGAATTCCGTCGGGGTCGCCCTGGCAGAATTCGCGACGAGAAATGACGCATCCGCGTTGGAATTTCAGCGGCGGGTTATTACGCTTACAGACGACTCCGAATACATGCCTGCCGTGGGCAATAACCGGGATGGGATTACCGAGGAAGCTTTTTCAGATCGGTATCGTGATCGAAGCAGCCTTGAATTTGCGCAGCGCTTACGCGAAATTCAGACGATGATTGCGGAGCGCCCATTTTTTGCAGATCAGCAATAAGTTGACGATTAAATGCCGACCGAAGCAGAGCGCAAATCAGAGAGCTGTTCAACTTGTTGTCAAAAAAAGAAAATACTTGCATCGCAGCTCAATGAATTTTGCGACGCCCTGAAGCCTTTAGCAATTGATCAAACCCTGCTGGGCAGAGTCTCAATAATGGATACGCTGCTGCAACAATAAGTAGCCACTTAAACTCTCTGAGACTGAAGGTTTTGGCTAGTTCCGCAAATGCGAGGAACCGTCTGGATATGTGAGACTTGGTGCGCAGCCTGAGTCGGCATTTTGCCTGAGTTGCATATCGTCGTTAGACAGCTAGTGAAGAGGGAACTTACAATACCGATTCTGCGATTGGATAAACCGCGAGCAATTTGATCAAACAGTACTTTTTAACGATAAGAGCTAAAGCAGCCATGCCTAAAAAAGGCTTTTTTACTACGAACTTACATTCCGACCGCGAAGACTCTCCGGAGCATGGCGTTCTCCACAAAGCCATACACCTGTCGGTTGCCTACGGTTATGAGGATTCGCACCATCTAGCCGAAGTGTTTCAGGGCGTGCGTGATGGCTACAACTACGGTCGACAGCTGAACCCTACTGTGACCGCGCTTCAGAATCGCATTACAAAAATGGAGAACGGTAGAGCCAGCGTTGCGTTTGCTACTGGAATGGCGGCAATTACCTCGACGATGCTTGCCCTTTTGAGGTCGGGAGACCACCTTATCGCGAGCGCCTTTTTATTTGGCAACACGGCCAGCTTCTTCACCACACTGGAACGATTCGGCATTGAAGTTAGTTTTGTCGATGCCACCGATGTGTCAAATGTAGCCGCCGCCGTAAAGAACAACACCCGAGTCGTATTCGCCGAAACAATCGCGAACCCGACAACCCAGATTGCAGATCTTGAAGCCATTGGGGAGCTCTGCAGCACGCACTCCATCCTCTATGTGATAGACAATACGATGACATCACCGCATCTCTTTCTCCCGCGTTCAGTAAACGCAGGTTTATCCGTTAATGCGCTTACCAAATACATCGGGGGGCATGGCAATGCGCTTGGGGGTACCGTAACGGACACGGGTTGCTTCAATTGGGATTGCTATCCCAATATTCTCGACACTTGTAAATCTGATGATCACTCGACGTGGGGTATCACTCAGATTAAGAAAAAAGGGCTGCGAGACATGGGCGGCACGCTCGGCCCTGAAGCGGCACACCACCTGGCCGTAGGATCTGAAACGCTGCCGCTCCGAATGGATCGTGCGTGCGACAACGCACTGGCGCTTGCTGAGTTTTGCGAATCGCACCCAAGAATTAAAAAGACCTTCTACCCCGGACTCAATTCCCATCCTCAAAACCAGAGAGCGGGGAATCTATTCAAGAAATATGGGGCAATTTTTTCAGTAGAGCTGGCCGACGAACTGGACTGTTTTGAGTTCCTCAACCACATGGATACCGTTGTATCTTCGAGTAATTTGGGAGACAACCGCAGCCTCGGAATTCCAGTCGCCCACACCATATTCCATGAAATAGGTGCTGAACGAAGAGCGGCTATGGGCATTTCTGATTCGATGATCAGATTTTCAGTTGGTCTCGAAGAGCTTGAGGATTTACTGCGAAATTTTGAAGAGGCCTTGGTCTAATGATTACACTGTGCAAAACAGAGGACGTTAAGGAAGGCAACTCGAAAGGTTTTGAGGTCAACGGTACGTTTCTGTTTGCTGTAAAGAAGGATAAACAGCTGCATCTCTACCACAACCGCTGCCCGCACCTTGGGACCCCTCTGGAATGGGAAGAGGATCGATTTCTTGAAGGCGATGGCGCCCTCATCCGTTGTGCTACCCACGGCGCACTGTTTGAGATCGACAGTGGGCAATGCCTGGTCGGCCCCTGCAAGGGCAAGACCCTGCATGCGATCGCATTCGAGATCCAAGAAGGAGAGTTGGTGATCGACGAATCGCGCCTCAAACAGCCGATGGCTTTCTAGCCCGGCAAATTCAATTTTCTAAAATCACCGGCAGTGCAGTATCAAGCTCGACTCGCGATATCTCCATATCAAAGCGAGCACCATAAGCCAGGATCTCGACACCTTCTGCCGCGGCTTTTCGTAGAAGCGCTCCATAAACCGGATCTATCTGATCTGCCGGCATCAGTCTCGTGATACCTGAATGTTGAACACAGAACAACAGCACTGCGCGATACCCCAGCCGACGCACCAGTGTGAGCTCTTCCAGATGTTTCTGACCGCGGAGCGTCACCGCATCAGGAAACAGGCCGACCCCATCCTGTGACAACAAACTGACGTTCTTCACCTCGACATAGCATTCCGGTAGCTCTTTTTCATGATCAGACAGGTAGAAGTCGACTCGACTTTTTTGAACACCGTAGCGCACCTCGCTCATGACCTTTCCGTAACCGGAAAGTTCTACGATCCGACCAGACAGGATGGATTCGCGGGCCAACCGGTTGGACAGTCCCGTGTGTATGCCAATAATGTTTTGCTGAGGATCCTCGATAAAATACCAAGTACACGGGTATTTCCTTTTTGGATTCCCGGAGTCCGAGTACCAGATTCGATTGCCCGGATACAGACAGTTTCTCATTGACCCCGTGTTCGGGCAGTGTAATGTGATCGAAGACTTATCGGGCAGATCAACGTCAGCGAGAAACCTTTTATAGCGCTTGATCAGCCGGGCGGGCTGCAGAGGCGGGGCAATAATCATCCCTGCAAAGCCCAACGCAGACGCTCAACGCCGATAGCAAGATCATCCATGCTGGTTGTAAAGGCAAATCGAACAAATTGTCGCGCTTTGAAGTCGCCAAAATCGGTACCCGGCGTAATTGCGACGCCATGGTTTTCAAGCATGTCGTGGCAAAACTGCTCTGAATTCTCGGAAAAACCGGAAATATCAGCATAAACGTAAAAGGCACCCTGTACTTCTTCAGCAAGGATGAATCCGATCTCTTGGAGCGAGGCACAGAGAAAATCGCGACGCTCGCGAAAGTGCTGTCGTCTTTGCTCAAGGATCGGGCGGGCTGCCTCAGTAAATCCGGCAAGTGCTGCGTGTTGTGCGATGGAGGAGGGAGAAATATAGAAGTTCTGAGCTAGTATGTTGGCCTTATCGACTGCGTAGTCTGGAACAACAATCCAACCAAGGCGCCAGCCGGTCATGCCAAAATATTTGGAAAAGCTGTTTACCACAAACGCAGAGTCGTCGATCTCCAGCACACTGGGCAGGTCATCAACGTAGTGAAGCCCGTGATAGATTTCATCAACCAGAAGATGAAGCGATTTATCGGCGCACCAGCCGCTGATCCCGGTCAGAGCCTCGCGGTCAAGGACTGATCCCGTGGGGTTACTCGGGGATGCCAACCAGACTCCCGAGGTGCTCGAATCCGCAGCACCTTCGAACTGCTGTACCGTGGGCTGAAAATTTTGCGACCTGTAAACAGGTACTAACTGAGGACTGGCATTCATCAACTGGATGAAATTGCGCACACATGGGTAGGCAGGGTCAGTGATAAGCACACCGTCACCTTCACCGACAAGAAGATTGGCCAAGAGGCTTAAACCGCCACTGGCACCGGGCGTGACGAGAATCCTTTCTTTGTCCACTCTGACACCGTAGCGCTCCAAATAATGATCCGCCAAAGCGCACCTGAGCTCATCAATACCCGCCGCTGCCGTATAATGCGTAAAGCCGGCGTCAAGTGCTCTTTTTGCAGACTCAATAATTGGGGTTGCTGTATTAAAATCTGGCTCCCCAACCTCCATGTGAACTATTTTCCTGCCCTCCGCCTCCAGCATAGCCGCGCGACGCATGACAGTCATGACCCGAAATGGGTTGATTTTCTCCAGTTCTTTGAGCTTGGAAGGCTGATGGATGTCCGGTGTTACGTTCACAACATCTTTTAAATTATAGAAATTGTTGGACTGCGTCGTCTCTAACGCAGTACGAATTCAGTTGGATAATTTTGGATTATAGAGCAAAGCCTTTGTATCAAGTAGATGGAACGCTAAAAAGGCTGCAGATTGGCGACTTATCGCGCTTCTGCATTGCGGGTTTCTTTGTACAGCTGAGGGAGTGTTTTTTATAGCATCACCAGAAATAATCTGGTAGCTTACGCAGCTTTTGGAAATTTTGGGCGTCCCCGTAGCATGCTTTCCCTCAAAGGAAACTGGTGACTTACGGTAGCGACTCGAACCGGGTTTGGCGGAAAGCGCAACAAGTCTTGCCTACTGGCTCGATCTGATGCAACTCAGGTATGGGCNACAAGGCCCTGTTTTANAAGACGTCCAATCAGTTACCTCAAGCGGAAGAATCCGCGAAGCGATGGAGATTATGACCGGTACTCGAAGCTCCAACTCAAAGCCCGTATTGAAGAATTTCGTTCCGTACAAGCCGAAAAAAGGCGAGGAGTACATGAACGAGAAGCAGCGAGAGCATTTCAAGCAAATACTGCTTGATTGGCGTGATCAGCTCATGCAAGAAGTCGACCGAACTGTGCATCATATGCAAGACGACGCTGCGAACTACCCCGATCCAGCAGACCGCGCGACACAGGAAGAAGAATTTAGCCTCGAGTTACGAACCCGGGACCGGGAAAGAAAGCTGATTAAGAAAATTGACAACACCATTGAAGCCATCGCCCAGGACGATTACGGCTTCTGCGAAACCTGCGGTATAGAAATTGGAATTCGTCGGCTTGAGGCTCGTCCCACAGCCGACAAATGTGTCGATTGCAAAACACTCGACGAAATCAAAGAGAAACAGTTGGGTAGTTAACGTCAGGGGCGGAGAACACCCCGGGGCACGACCTCCCCAAATCGGTTCCCTCTCCGCAAACTGACTCGGCTCCTTGTACCGGGCGAGCCGCATCGCCGCGATAGATGAGTGATCAGTGACCAATCACGGATACGTCGGGCGTTTCGCCCCCTCACCGACGGGCCCACTCCACTTTGGCTCTCTGGTTGCCGCGCTCGCAAGTTATTTGGATGCCAAGGCAAATGATGGTAAGTGGCTAGTACGCATTGAGGACCTTGACCCGCCGAGGGAGGTCACTGGATCATCGACGCTTATTCTGAAGCAGTTGCAGACCCTCGGGATGAACTGGGACGACGCCGTTTTGTATCAGAGCGCGCGCTTGAGCGCATATGAAAGGATTCTTCAACAGCTTGAAAGCCGGGAATATTGCTTTAAGTGCGATTGTAGCCGGCAGCGAGTTAGCGAGCTGAAAGGTGTCTACGACGGCCGCTGTCGGAGCCGAGGGCTCGACTCAAACCCAGGGCTTGCCATCAGGTTAAAAATCAGTCCGAAAACTGTCCGGTTCGCCGACGGGATTCAAGGTGTTTTCACCCAAAATCTTGAACACGAGGTTGGCGATTTCATTCTCCGGAGAAGGGATGGCTTATTCGCTTACCAGCTAGCAGTGGTTGCTGATGATGCCGAGCAGAAAATCACCCACATTGTGAGAGGGTACGACTTGCTGAGCTCCACCCCGAGACAGATTTATTTGCAGGAGCTACTCGGCCTGCCCACACCCAGCTATGCGCACATCCCGATTGTCGTAAACGAACTCGGACAAAAACTCAGCAAACAGCATTTTGCCGAACCAATCAACCTCAAAAACGCTCCTTCATTACTGATATCCGCGTTGCAATTTCTTGGCATGAAACCTCCGCCTACCCTTATCAGAGCAGCTCCCGCCGCTCTGATGGCATGGGGTGCCGAGCACTGGGATATACAGCGCGTGCCTAAGTTGGCTAAGATGACTTGGTAGATCGGTCGCCGAGAAGAACCCGTGTACATACCGCGCACAATACTGATTCTTATCGTAGTAATTTACCTGCTATTTCTGATTAGCGTTGACTGGATCAACCAGCCCACGGGGGTTTGGTACCGACCGTTTTTCCTCGGCCTACTTATTATTCTAGTAGCAAGCTGGGCCCACAGGAGTAGGGACAGCGATGAGCCTTGATCTGAGCACACTGTTCATTCTGGGAAGCAGCTACCTGCTGCTTCTTTTTGGTGTCGCTTACATCACTGACCGTGGCTGGATTCCCACTTTCATCGTGCAGTCGCCGGTCGTGTATGTGCTAGCTCTGGGTGTGTTCGCGAGCATCTGGGCTTATTACACGTCAATTGGTAATGCACTTGAAAGCGGTTATGGATATCTGGCGAACTCCATTGGCATCTCCCTTGCTTTTTTGTTCTCGCCCTTGCTCTTGAAACCTCTACTCGAGCTGTCGCGAACCTATCAATTGAGCTCACTTGCCGATATGGTGGCTTTCAGGTACCAGTCACCTTGGGCAGGAACTACGGCTACCATTGTGATTTTGGTTGGGGTCACACCACTGCTTGCCTTACAGATTCGTGCAGTGGCCGATACGGCGAATCTTCTGACGGAAGAATCCAGCGAAGTCCTCGTAGCCGCAGGCTTCTGCGTGCTAATCACATTATTCGCAATTCTGTTTGGTACGTCCCGCCGAGCTGGTCGCACTCGCCACGAAGGTCTGGTCATGGCTATTGCCTTCGAATCTTTGGCCAAACTTGTGGCTTACCTCGCGGTAGGGGCGTTCGCAGTATACGGCGCTTTTGGCGGACTCGATGGGATGGATCAGTGGCTTCAGTCCCGACCGGATCTAGTTACAGGCTTGAAAGAAACGGACTATTTCAGCTCATTCCATGTTTCAGCGCTGTTGTTCTTTACTGCCGCCGTTGCCATGCCGCACATGTTTTACATGACTTTCAACGAAAGCAATGGGCAGGCCTCACTGACCTTCGCGAGCTGGGCATTACCTCTTTATTTTTTTTTAATCAGTCTCCCTGTTCTGCCAATTTTGTGGGCCGGAGTTCAATCTGGAAGCCATGTGCAGGTAGAGTATTTCCCAGTGATAATCGGAGCTGCCTACGACTATCCGATGCTTACACTCGTTGGCTATCTGGGCGGGCTCTCTGCCGCCAGCGGCCTGATCATAGTGATCACCTTGGCATTGTCGAATATGTGCCTAAACCACCTGATTCTGCCGGTCACCCAACCATCGGCAAAACAGGATATCTACAGATGGCTAGCTTGGCACCGGCGGGTTCTCACGACAGCACTCATTTGGGCTGGCTTCTTGGTGCACTATCTCTCTGAAAACACCACCAGTGTTCAGGCGATAGGTACCGTAGCCTTCTCTGCTGGCCTGCAATTCCTGCCCGGAATAGTCGCAATTTTGTATTGGCCTCAGGGCAACAAAAAAGGGTTTTTGGCAGGCCTACTGAGCGGTGTTGCCATCTGGCTTGGGTTTCTACTGATTCCTCTGTTTGGCGATGACCCAACAATTACTCTGACATCAATTAACTGGAGCAACATCGCTGCGTTATCCCTCATAGTCAACGCAGCGCTCTTCATCGGAATTTCCCTCGCCAGTACCACTACGGACAAAGAAAGAAATTCTGCTGATATCTGTGCCCTCGACACCATCCGCCGCCGTATACGCAGCGGACTCGTCGCAAAATCTCCCGAGGAGTTCGTGCGATCCCTAAGCAAACCGCTCGGTCAGGAAGCCGCTAACCGGGAAGTAAATCAAGCACTGAAAGATCTCAACATTCGTTACGACGATAATCGCCCCTCATCACTTCGCCTGCTGCGCGGGCGCCTCGAAGCAAATCTCTCGGGACTGTTGGGCCCCTCTATCGCGGGGGACATCATCGACAGCTACTTGCCCTTCAGCATCGTGGCCAGACACGGCAGCACAGACCTTAATGTCATTGAGAGCAGGATCGAGTCTTACCGCAGTAATTTATCGGGAATGGCCGCTGACCTTGATAACCTTCGGCGATATCACAGGCAGGTCTTACTGGAACTTCCTCTCGGAGTTTGCTCACTGAGCACCGAAGACGAAATTGTGATGTGGAATCAGGCGCTGACAGAGATAACCGGGATTGATGCTAGTGAAGCCGTCGGATCGCAGCTGCAGGATCTCCCCAATCCTTGGTACGAACTTTTTCAGCAGTTTCTCAAAGAGGATGAGCACCACACCTATAAAAATAGTTTTCAGCTCAATGGTCAGAAAAATTCTGTTAATCTGCATAAAGCTTACATCGATCAGTCAGATCCCAGAGAGTTGAATCATGAGGGGGTAATCCTGCTCATCGAAGACATTTCCGAAACTGAGATACTCGAGGCGGGCCTGACACACAGCGAGCGTCTGGCTTCAATTGGCAGGCTAGCTGCTGGCGTGGCACATGAAATAGGAAACCCGATCACTGGCATCGCCTGCCTCGCTCAAACTATTCGCGACGAATATCAGGGTAAGGAGCTGGGGCAGCTTGCGACCCAGATCATCGAACAAACCGATCGGACGTCAAAGATTCTCCAGTCGCTGGTGAATTTTGCACATGCGGGCACAAGTTTGGGGCGCTATGAAAAGCAAGTCGTCAATGTAAGTCAGTGCATGCAGGAAACTATGACGCTAATCTCGCTCGACAAAAAAAGCGAGGAAATCCGAATCAGCACGCAATGCGATGAAGGGCTGAATATTCTCGGTGACGCGCAAAAGCTGCTGCAAGTTATGGTGAACCTTGTGAACAACGCCCGCGATGCCAGTGCGGCAGGTAGCGAGGTACTCATGGCAGCCCATCGAGCTGACGACCAGATTAAGATCACCGTTACCGATAATGGTATTGGCATCCCTGAAGCCATCAGGGATCGGGTTTTCGATCCTTTCTTCACGACTAAAGAAGCCGGCGAAGGCACCGGACTCGGACTTTCCATGGTGTTCAGCATTGTTGGGGATTTGGGCGGAGATATTGATATACTCAGCCCCTTTGATAAACATCACGGCACCGGCACTCAGGTTATATTGACTTTTTCCGGTTATTTTGGCGACTCTGAAGTAATGAAATAAGCGCCGCGATAAAACTTTTGGTTAGTTGAACAGTTATTAAGAAGACGTCGATGAATCAGATTCTTATCGTAGAGGACGAAGTGGTCATTCGGGCTGCCTTGAGACGTCTTCTGGAGAGGCATGAATATCGGGTGAGCGAAGCCGGATCGGTTAAAGAGTCGCTGGAAAAATACGATGTGGACTCATTCGACGTAATCATCAGCGATTTACGACTTCCGGGCACCCCTGGTACCGATTTGATCAAAGCGACCTCAACGCCGGTTTTGATTATGACTAGTTACTCGAGCATTAAGTCGGCCATTGATTCTATGAAAATGGGTGCAATTGATTACATTGCCAAGCCGTTCGAGCACAATGAGATGATTGAAGCTGTTGCCAAGATAATCCGCGACAATTCGACCCAACGACAAGCAAGCACTGCAGACAGCGAAGATGAGGGCGCGCCAATCACAGGTATGATCGGAAGTTGTCCGCAAATGCATGAGCTGTTTCGACGCATCAGGAAAGTCGCTCAAACGAACTCTACGGTGCTTATCAACGGTGAGTCAGGCACTGGGAAAGAACTGGTCGCCCGGGGAATTCATGATTTGAGCAATCGGGAAGGCCAGGAAATGATCTCGGTAAACTGTGCTGCCATCCCTGAAAACCTCATCGAATCAGAGCTTTTCGGTCACGAGAAAGGCGCATTTACTGGCGCCACGGCCACGAGAACAGGGCTGGTTGAAGCCGCGAATGGAGGAACCCTATTCCTCGATGAAATCGGAGAGCTTCCTCTTGAAGCTCAGGCTCGATTGCTTCGAGTTTTGCAGGAAAACGAAATTCGCAAGGTCGGTTCGGTGCAGTCAAGAAAGGTTGATGTGCGTCTCGTCGCAGCTACGCACAGAGATCTCAAGCAGCTCGTAGAAGACGGACAGTTTAGAGAAGATCTCTTCTATCGAATCAATGTCATGACCTTACTGATTCCTCCTCTGAGAGAACGCGGAAGTGATGTCCTACAACTCGCCGATGCGATCCTGCAACGAACATGCCACAGACTGAAGGCGCCGACTATGGTACTAAGTGAAGGCGCAAGTCAGTCCATCGCAGACTATAATTGGCCGGGTAACGTGCGGGAATTAGAGAACGCGATAGAGCGAGCAGTGGTTCTCGCTGAGAGCAGTGAGATCGGCGAGGATTTGCTGGCAATCGAAATGGATTCCCAGCCAGAGCTTCAGCGCACGGGCAGCCTAGCACCGGCTCAATCCCAGTCCGCAGAACCGATTGAAGAATTGTCACTCGAAGATTACTTCCAGCGATTCGTGCTAGAACATGAAGACACGATGAATGAAACACAACTTGCCGGAAAATTAGGAATAAGCCGCAAATGTCTCTGGGAGCGTCGCCAGAGATTCGGCATTCCCAGAAAAAAGAAAAGGGCGGGGTAAATACAGTAGCTCTGGTTGAAGGCAAGCAGGCATAACTGGAATGAAATTTGTTACCGATACTCATTTACCCACCTATACCGGGTATTTTCGTAACGATTTAAGCGGCGTCCAAGCTTCAATCCGAGCATCTCAAATATACTTTGCTGATTCTATTTACTATTTCCTTTTTGGCATGTAACGTGCAACCCGATACTACTGAAATAACAATAAACAACAATAATAAGCCCAAAAAATAACAAAAATTGCATTACTATGGTTAGTGCTTAAATAAGAATAAGGTAGGGTTTGCAGTTCTACACGCGGCGGATTGTCGCCAGGCTGCTTATTAACCGCCTGAAAAAATTGGCAGAGCATTTTGCTCAGCCGTCGAATAACAATAACAATCAGATTGCTGACAGCAACAACAACAATAATATATTCCTTCCAACGGGGAGGTGCGAGTCGCCTCCCCTAAACGTTCCAGCTCTGCTGCTTCTGTCCCTCATCCCTCGCCCTAGTGCTCCGAGCATCCGAAGTGAAACCGCGGTATCATGAGAAGCATTGACAGTTTCTGATGCCAAGCAGGCTCGAGAATTGCAGTTCTATCAACCCCCACCCAGCACTCCCGTGCCAGCGAGTCCTCATGCCTGAGTTAGCGGAGCTGCCGGGCATCGAAAACGCACGGATCATTCCCCGCGAGGAACACTCCATATCTCGCAAGGACATTTCGCCGCATGCGTTGAACGTGTTATCTCGCCTTAACGCCGCTGGCTTCTACGGGTTCCTTGTCGGAGGCGGCGTCCGCGATTTACTACTTGGCGAAAAACCAAAGGACTTCGATGTAGCCACCAACGCCACTCCCGAAGAAGTCCGGCAGTTATTTCGTAATGCAAGAATTATCGGTCGCCGTTTCCGAATTGTGCATGTACGATTTGGCCGGGAAATCATAGAAGTCACCACTTTCAGGGGATCGCCGGAGAAGCAACTCACTGTAGACGAGAAATCAACACGCCGGAGCCTGAAACATATTGATGCCGCTCAGAATGAGGACGGATTAATGGTCAGGGACAATGTCTATGGCCAAATCGACGAAGATGCCAGACGCCGTGACTTTACTATCAACGCTCTGTACTACACGACGGATGGTTTCAAGCTCCTAGATTTTTGCGACTCCCTCCCTGATTTACAGGCACATAAGATCAGAATGATTGGGGATCCGCAGGAACGATATCGGGAAGACCCGGTCCGGATGCTCAGGGCCCTCAGATTTTCGGCAAAACTGGGTTTCGAAATCTCCCATGAAACCATTGCTCCTGTCGAGTCGCTATCTGATCTGCTGAGCAGGATCTCGTCTGCGCGCCTATTCGATGAGTTAATCAAGCTGTTTTCCACCGGCTACAGTCAAAGCGCCTATCAATTGTTGCGCAACAGCGGCCTGAAAGACGCACTGCTCGCTCCCACTTTCGTAGCGCTTGAGCAATGTCAACCAGAGGAAGCAAGATTGCTTGAATTCGCCTTTAATAACACAGATGCAAGGGTTGCTCTTGAGAAGTCAGTGACACCCTATTTCCTCTTCGCGGCGCTACTCTGGCCGCCCTTACGATTGAGCATGCGGCAGGCCAACTGCGAATCGCTCGACTCCAGCCCCCAGTTTCTGCAACTTGCCAGCCAAGTCCTTGCCGAACAGAATAAATTTACCTCAATACCCAAGCGGATCAGCTATGCTTGTCGGGAAATATGGGAGTTGCAAGGCAGACTTACAAGACGAACTCGGCAAACAGTTGATGTGACACTCAATCATCCTCGATTTCGAGCAGCCTATGACTTTTTGGTGCTTCGAGAAGCAGCAGGGGAAGAGCTTGGAGACAGCGGAGAGTGGTGGACGGTTTACCAATTTGGAGATGACATACAAAAGCAGGAACAGATTGAAGGGTTACCCAAAACCAGAAGAAGACGCCGCCGTAAGCGACGCCCCGCAGGAGGCAAACTATGAGCAGTAGCCAGCAAGACCTGAAACAGGCACCCCGTTTCATAGCAGTTGAAGGGCCTATCGGTGTTGGCAAGACAAGTTTGACCAAGCGCCTAGCTGAAACCTTCAACTATGAGCTTCTGCTCGAAAATGCTGAAGAAAACCCGTTTCTCGATCGCTTCTATCAGAATCCAAGACAGCATGCCTTAGCCACGCAGTTGTTTTTTCTATTCCAGCGAGCTCAACAAATAGAAGAATCGCGACAAAGTGATTTATTCGAGCCTGTCCGGGTCTCGGACTTCCTTATCGACAAGGACAGGCTTTTTGCCGAATTGAATCTGGAAAAAGACGAATACAACTTGTACCACAAGGTTTATCAACATCTTGTCATTGACGCACCCAAGCCAGACCTTGTGATCTATCTTCAGGCGCCGACAGAGGTCCTACTGAAGAGAATTCAGAAACGGGGGATACCCTCAGAGCAGATGATAGAGTCCGAGTACCTGAACCAGTTGAACCGCGCCTATACGGAATTTTTTCACTACTACTCAGATTCTAAATTGCTGATAGTTAATAGCGCAGAGATTGATCTCGTCGCTGATGACGAGGACTACGACCAACTGGTAACATATGTTCTATCTCTGCCGAACGGCACACATTATTTCAATCCAAAACCAACTTTATTATAAGACGTAAAGCCATTCGGTTTGCCGGACCATGGCACAGTCGATCGTTACTCTTTCTTTTTATCGTAACTCGCTTCACTTACAAGGACGGTAGCATCCGATGAGTACGCAAGCTCAAAGCAAGAATGTCACCTTGACAACTCTGCAAAAAATCAAAGATGCCGGCCAGAAATTCGCGTGCCTGACGGCGTACGATGCCTGCTTTGCCGATATTGCTAGTAGCGCGGGCGTGGAGGTTCTTCTCGTCGGCGATTCGCTGGGGATGGTACTGCAGGGCCACGACAGCACTTTACCAGTCACCATGGCTGATATGGTTTATCACGTGGAATGCGTCAAGCGAGGTAATAAAGGCGCGCTAATAATGGCTGACCTGCCCTTTATGAGTTATGCATCCGAGAGTCAGACCCTTGAAAATGCGGCGTCTTTGATGAGGGCCGGCGCCCAGATTGTGAAGCTTGAGGGAGGCGCTTGGATCGCGAATTCGACAAAGCTTCTGGCCGAACGCGGTATTCCAGTTTGCGCACATATGGGCCTGACCCCCCAGTCTGTCAATAGGATCGGCGGCTTTTACGTTCAGGGCAGAGACACGGAACAGGCCCAAGTCATCCTCGAAGAGGCTTTATTGCTTCAGGATTCAGGTGCCAATATTTTGTTACTGGAGTGTGTCCCCCGAAACCTGGCTAAGACCATCACTGTTTCCCTAGAGATTCCGGTAATCGGCATCGGAGCAGGGCCCGATACCACTGCGCAGATCATGGTGCTCCATGATTTACTCGGAGTCTCTCCGATCACACCAAAATTCGTGAAAAATTTCCTCGTTGGCAATAACAATGGAATACCCGGCGCGATTGAAAGCTTTGTCAGTGCAGTAAAGACTGAGACCTTTCCAGCCGAAGAACATTGCTTCGATTAATCCTCCACCACTAGCCATGCTCACTGTCAAGACAAAATCAGATTTGCGTCAGGCGCTGCATGGCGCACGACTAGCTGGTCATTCGATTGGGCTGGTTCCAACCATGGGCAATCTCCACGAGGGGCACCTGCAGCTTGTCAGGGCCGCAGTGGCTGACTGTCAGTGCACCGTAACAAGCATTTTCGTCAATCCGCTTCAGTTTGGAAAAAGTGAAGATCTGAACAGCTACCCTCGAAGTCTGGTGTATGACACGAATTTGCTATCCGAAACAGGCTGTGACTTGCTGTTCGCTCCCGATATTACAGAAATGTACGGCATCGCGGGCTCGATGAAAACCAACATCCTAGTTTCAAGTATCACTCAGAACCACTGCGGCAAAACAAGACCGAAGCATTTTGAGGGTGTCGCTACCGTGGTAACAAAGTTGTTTAATCTGATTTCGCCCGACCAAGCCTATTTTGGTCTCAAAGACTACCAACAGTACCGACTGATAGAACAGTTGATCGCTGACCTTGACTTCAACATCAAGCTCAATGGTCTGCCAACCGCTCGCGACGATTCCGGCCTAGCACTGAGCTCCAGGAACATCAGACTTTCATCAGAGCAGCGCCGAGCAGCTCCAGCGCTATATCAACAGTTACAACGAACCGCCGAACTGATCCTACGAGGCAATCAAGATCTCCGACGGTTAGAGAGCGAGGCCAGCCGATCCCTCGCTGCCCAGGGGCTCGAACCGGATTATTTCAACATTTGCCATGCAAGGAGTCTTGAGATGGCCTGCCAGCATGACAAGGATCTCGTTATCCTCGCTGCGGTATTCGCAGGTGATGTCCGCTTGATCGACAACGTGTCCCTGACGATTTGACCGAGCTGATCCGGCGAGCACAGGATTGAACTCAACCAGTCGGCCGTTTGTTGAGGCACCACTACCTTTAGGGCATACTGAAATAGCGGGTCTGAAACCGCCAAATTGTCCTGCAAGACCTGCTCACGTGCCCAGAGCTCTGTAAGCACGAGTCTTTATTAGGTGAGTTTAGACTTGGTTTAAACTCGGGCCTTACGAGAGATCAGAATGTCAGAAGAAAAAACCTACCCTGTATCAGAGGCCGCGGCGTCACATAGCCATCTCTCTGCCTCCCAGTATAATGAGATGTATCGAAATTCCATCGATGATGCCGAAACTTTCTGGGCTGAGCAGGCCAGCAAGTTTCTCACTGTGTTTGAATCCTGGGACCAGGTGAGCTCTAGCGATTTCACCACCGCTCGGGCAACTTGGTTCCGCGGTGCGAAACTTAACGCCAGCTATAACTGTATTGACAGACATCTGGAAAAACGTGGCGACCAAACCGCAATTATCTGGGAAGGCGATGAGCCAGATCAGGATCTCAAAATAAGCTACCGGGATCTGCATGAGGCTGTGTGCCGCCTGTCAAACGCCCTTAAGGCTCGAGGCGTAGAGAAAGGCGACCGGGTCTGTATTTACATGCCCATGATTCCCGAAGCGGCATTTGCGATGCTCGCCTGCGCCAGAATCGGAGCCGTTCATTCAGTGGTGTTCGGAGGGTTCTCACCTGAATCAATCAAAGATCGAATTCTGGATTCGGATTGCCAGACTGTCATCACTGCTGATGAAGGTGTGCGCGGAGGGAGAATTATTCCGCTCAAAGCAAACGTTGATACGGCTCTGAATGAATGCCCAAACGTCCACTCGGTGTTTGTCGTCAGGCGAACCGGCACCGAAATCTCCTGGACTGAAGGCCGTGATGTGGACTATCGGGAAGCCGTATCTCTTGCGAGTGTCGAATGCGCACCAGAAGTCATGGATGCTGAAGACCCCCTGTTTATTCTCTACACATCAGGGTCCACAGGTAAGCCAAAAGGCGTGATGCACACCACGGCAGGCTACCTGCTCGGCGCCGCGATGACACACAAGTATGTTTTTGATTACCGGGAGAGCGACGTTTATTGGTGTACTGCGGACGTCGGCTGGGTCACGGGGCACTCCTACATCGTCTACGGGCCGCTGGCAAATGGCGCCACTACTCTGATGTTCGAAGGGGTGCCGACCTACCCGGACAATTCCCGATTCTGGCAAGTCGTGGACAAACATCAGGTCAATATTTTCTACACGGCGCCAACAGCCATCAGAGCATTAATGGCCGCGGGCAATCAACCGGTCAGCAGCACTTCCCGCACTTCTTTGCGCATCCTGGGATCCGTTGGAGAGCCAATAAATCCGGAAGCCTGGGAGTGGTATTACTCAGTCGTTGGCGGCTCGCGTTGCCCGATTGTAGACACCTGGTGGCAAACCGAGACCGGCGCCATAATGATTGCTCCCTTACCGGGCGTGACAGATCTCAAACCCGGCTCAGCAACAAAACCGTTTTTCGGGGTAAAGCTAGCGCTGCTGGATTCTGACGGAAACGAACTTGATGGCCCGGCTGAGGGCAATCTGGTGATTTCTCAAAGCTGGCCGAGCCAGATTCGTTCCGTGTTTGGCGACCATGAACGTTGCATCAATACCTACTTTTCGGCTTATCCGGGCTACTATCTGACGGGAGACAGCGCCAGACGGGATGGGGACGGATACTATTGGGTAACAGGGCGGGTAGACGATGTCATTAACGTATCCGGCCACCGCCTCGGAACTGCGGAAATAGAAAGTGCGCTGGTGCTCCATGATGCTGTTGCTGAGGCTGCCGTAGTCGGCTATCCCCATGACATTAAAGGTCAGGGTATCTATGCTTATGTCACACCCATGACCGGTATCGAACCAAGCGACGCGCTCAGTCAGGAGCTTACTCAATTCGTCGCCGGTGAGATTGGATCTTTTGCCAAACCAGAGATCATTCAGTTCGCACCGGGACTTCCGAAAACCCGCTCCGGAAAGATCATGCGACGCATCCTGAGAAAGATTGCTGCGAACGAAATTAAAAATCTGGGAGACACTTCAACTCTAGCTGATCCGGAGGTAGTCCAGCAGCTGATAGACAATCGAGCAATTAAATAGAGCTCTGGATGCTCCGTTTGGGCCGTTGCTGGTGGTTCAAACATTCGATTGAATAAGGCGCTTGATACACCTGCCTGGATCGGTCAGACTCACGACCGAGCAGTGCTGTTGAGCGGCCATCTGGCTCGTGCCAAAATTCCGATTTCGTTATACGCCTGAGATCATAACGCTTTGTCAGAGCGCACATCATCTGCCGCTATGCTGTCGGCCAAAAAAGCTTTACGCAGCCTCGCGGGCCTGTTCCCCCTGACCCCACAGGGCCTGCTCACACTGATGGTATCGACTTGGGCACTACGCACTTTTGGTTACGGCTCGATGGATCTTGTGGTCTTTGCACTAACCATATCAGCCCTCGCCATCCTAATGAGCTGTTTGTTTTGCACCATTGGCTTCGGGTTGTTTATGCAGCGCCGGATTCGCCGGGAAATAAACAGACCCGGCGCTTTTAACAACGTGGAGATCGAAGTGGGCTATCCCAATGAAACTGGTTTCAGCATACCGGCAGCAACATTTCCTCCACTAGTCACGCTAAGCTGGACAATCGCCTTTCCTGATGGCATCGAAACCCGTGCTCGCATAGGAGAGCACCAGCGGCTCTGCGAGGAAGTCCTTCCGAAGAAACGCTGCCTGACTGAATTATTGATCAGGGAATTCTCGGTGCAGGATGTCCTGGGACTCTGTCAATTCTCCTGGCAAATGCGCCAAAGACTTCGATGTCAGGCCTTACCGCAACTACATGCCATCAAACAGCTCCCTCTGTTGCGCTCTTTAACCGCAGAAGATGGCGTACCAAATACAAGCGGCCAACCAGAGGGTGACCGTATGGAAATAAGGCCTTATGCGCCGGGTGATTCGATTAAAAACATCATGTGGAATGTTTATGCAAGAAGCCGACAGCTCAACGTAAGACTGCCCGAGCACAGCGTCTTGCAGAGCAAGCGAACAATTGCCTATCTCCTTACCAGTGACAACGATGAAGCGGCAGCTGCTGTTGCGAGAGTTGCGCTACAAAGCGGCGCTTTGGGTGAAGACTGGGCTTTCGGTACAGATGGATACGAAAAGCCCATTTCAGACTATGCCGAAGCACTGACAGCTATTGCCGGGTCGAGAGGTCTGACACGGCCCCACAACTATGGATTGGATCGCTTTCTCGACCTGGCGGGTAGTAACCAACCAACCCACTGCGTTGTGTTTGCAGAGGCAGCGCCTCATGTCAATCTGCAGAATCTCCGTAAAACGTTTGCAACCCATCCCGGGCAGTGCTCTCTGATCCTGGCCACTGATAGCCTGCAGGAAAGGCAGGAGCCGCCTTGGTGGCAGGCACTCCTGCTTAGCAGAAAAATCTTATCCAAAACCTCCTCCCAGAAGCCAGGCTACCGGGCGGAACTCCTCAATTTATTGACCGAAATTGGTCAACAAGTAGAATCCACAGTGGTTATTGATCGTGAAACCGGGTTGGGCTTCGACAGGTTTCTTCGCAAGGTCTGATGTCAATGCATAATTCAGCATCAAGCTATACTGTTCAGCGGATACCGGGCGTGCTACGCGCTGTCATCATTGCCAGTGCGTTCTGGGCGCTGAGTCTTAGCCTTACAATTGAAAGTGGCTCTGTAAGCGCTATTGTCGGCTGTCTCATCGCCTGTTTGTCGACTGATCGGTGGATCAACGCCAGGCCTCTGGATCATATTCGGCTCCCGTCGATTGTACTGACGGCTCTGTGTTTTATCGCGCTGACTTCTTGGCTGGCAAGCCTGATTGTCAAGTCTGATTTGATGTCTTTTCTGCTGACGCCGATCGGTGCGTTTAATACCGCTGAAGCGCTGCTGTGGTTCGGGGTTAGCGGCATGATGTCGATCCTGCTTCGTAGCCTCGCTCTAAGGACCCGGATTGGTGGTGTTCTTGAGATTATTTTTGTCGCCTCGGCATTTATCATTACGCTGTCTGCCCACCGCAACGGCATGATTCATCGGCCCTTTTTCATCGGAGATTATGCATTGATACGGGGCATCGATCCAGCGACTATACTCATGGGAATAGGCTGTTTTGCAGTGATTACGATGTCAGCTCTGCTGATGGCAGAGAACGACCAGAGGAGACTGCCCTATCATTTCGCAGTTATCGCACTGCTCTGCTCTTCTCTGGCTGCCTATGTCCAACTGTTCGGGCTGCCGACCCCGAGCGTCACTGATGGGATAGGTCTGACCGGTCAAGAGCTGTCAGGCAACAATCGTCAGCTAGAAAATCCTTTCAGGGACGGTGAAAATACCGCAGAAGATAAGCAAGCCCCTGTCGCGGTCGTTGTTTTTCGGGATGATTATGAACCACTTAATGGCTCTTATTACTTTAGGGAATCAGCCTACTCGCAATTTAACGGAGTCATGCTTGATTACAGCACCAGGGATGATATGGATCTAGACTTGATTTCCACATTTACGGATTCCGAGGTGTCCGCGACGTTGTTGCCTGAAGCAGAAGAACATCACAAGGAAGTGAATACTACCGTCGGCATGTTGATTCCGCATCGTAATCCGTTTGGCCTTGAAAGCCCCGTGGCTTACTCCAGCACAACCAATCCGAATGCTTCACGTTTTAAAAGGACCTATGACACGGTTTCTTGGGCGCCAACTTACAATTTTGAGTTCCTGCTTGGGCGGGAAACCGGAAACGAAAATTGGTCAGATGCGGTTCGGACAGAGTATCTGCAATTACCCGATGATTCACGTTATCAAGAAATGGCAGAATCAATCGTTGCCGAGCTGAAACCGGAATATGCCAGTGACCCGTTTGCCAAAGCCTGGGCGATTAAGGCTTATCTCGACCAAAATGGCACCTATAGTCTCAAGAACGATCACGCCTATGAGAAGGATCCCGCTGCATCATTTCTGTTCGGTGATCTGACTGGCTACTGCATGCACTTTTCGTTCGCAGCGACCTACCTGTATCGGGGTCTCGGGATTCCCGCCAGAGTTGGCATTGGATATTCCGTGCCTGCTTCAAATCGTGCTGGAGGGTCTGCTCTGCTTGTTCAGGCTGTGCACGGACATGCCTGGCCAGAAATCTATTTCAAGGATATAGGGTGGGTAATTGTAGATCCCGCCCCACAGCAAACGCTTGTCGATATGTCGACAGATCCACAAAATGAATTGCAGCAGCTATTGGGAGATATGCTCAGGGACGACAACTCCTACGCAGAGTTTATGGAGTCTCAACAAGCAGACCTGATTGATATCAGGAAGCTCGTGACCGCGATCGCTGCCATAGCAATGGCGCTTCTGTGTCTGGGATACGTGGTCCGCGCGTATCGTTCTTTAGTGCCAAGGTTTTGCAGTGCTGAACAACACGGTCAACTAGCCTACCGGGCAATATTAGATCAACTTGCCGCAGTCGGTATGACCCGCCGCTATGGCGAAAGTCGAGAGCACTTTGCCGCCCGGGCGGCAAATACTTTCCCTACAATACAATCTGCTACTGCGTCCCATCTGTCACACTCATTGGGCGCAGCTCGGCAGATCAGCAGTGTTGACTGGGACCTATTCCGGCGCGCTCTCGCAAAGGAGGTTAGCGAAAACGTGCCGACCTGGCGGCGGGCCCTAGCCCTCATCAACCCGTATTCCTGGGCGTTCGCCCGCTGAGCACCGGCTCTATGACGATCTTCGACTATTTTGGATTTAACCATGTCCCAAGAATTGACTGCAGACTCGAGCCCTGATTTACACGCAGACGACAGTGCGAGCCAGCCAGCAGGTGATCAGAATCTGCAGCAGGCTATCTCAGTACTGCATGCGCTGGCAGGCTCAGTCAAAAAGCAGGTAATCGGCAGAGATGATGTAATTGATCTGGCGGTCATCGCCTTGGTTGCCGGTGGCCATGTTCTGCTGGAAGATTTTCCGGGGTCTGGGAAAACCACCTTGGCCAAGGCCTTGGGCGCAGCCATCAAATCCGAGGAGCGCGCGGAAGCTCAAGCTTTTGCCGCATTCAGAAGGATACAATTTACACCTGACCTGCTGCCCTCAGACGTCACTGGTGTGCCTGTTTTTGACTCGAATTCCAACGCTTTCCATTTTCGCCCTGGTCCGCTCTTCGCCCATATCGTATTGGCGGACGAGATAAACAGGACCTCGCCAAAAGTCCAGTCGGCGATGCTGGAAGCCATGGGTGAGAAGCAGATTACCGTTGACAACACAACTTATAAGCTCGATGAGTTATTTTTTGTCATAGCAACACAAAATCCGCTTGATATGGTGGGCACCTATCCGCTGCCAACACCCCAGCTTGATCGCTTCCTGTTTAAAATCACCATGGAGCCCATCGACCGTGACTCCGAAATGGGTGTGCTTGAAACC
>PBTW01000052.1 GCA_002729315.1 Gammaproteobacteria bacterium | reverse complement strand
GGCTGCGCTTGATCCGACGGCAGTAGGTGGTTTGAGTGCTGATCAAATGAAGGCATTCGATCCGACTGCGATGGCCGGTTTTGATCAGAGCCAAGTGGCTGCGCTTGATCCGACGGCAATGGGTGGTTTGAGTGCTGATCAAATGAAGGCCTTTGACCCGACTGCGATGGCCGGTTTCGATCAGAGCAAAGTGGCTGCGCTTGATCCGACGGCAGTGGGTGGTTTGAGCGCTGATCAAATGAAGGCATTCGATCCGACTGCGATGGCCGGTTTTGACCAGAGTAAGGTGGCTGCGCTTGATCCGACTGCGATGGCTGGGTTTGATCAGAGCAAAATGGCTGCGCTTGATCCTACGGCCGTCGCGGGTATGCAAAAGGATCAGGTCTCTAACCTCAGCAAAGAAGCAGTCGGAGGTCTCTCGACAGCGCAGTTTGAGGCGCTTCCAGACAACGCTTTGTCGGGCCTCGATAAAGATAACTTGGGCGGCCTTGATGCATCGGTTATGGGGTCAATGACCAATGAGACAATTGCTAAACTAAACCCTGAAGAAGTAAAAGGGATGGCAGGGAACGATTTCTCAAAACTTGCTACTAATCTTGATGTTGCAAAAGTGTCTAATGATGCGGTTGGGGATTTGCTTCCACCGGGCTGGCAAATGGATTCTTCGACCGGCGATCTAAAAGCACCTCCTGGGGCAAAGATTGGTTTTAAGGAGTTAGCAACAGAGCCGACAAATGCCAACACCAGTCTTCCGCCACTACCAGACCTGTCAAAGGACCTGGCAATCGGAGGCGGATCTGGTGATACAAGTGTCATCGAGGGATTAAACAATGCGCTAGACGCGGCTGACGCTGGTTCTTTTGAATTCGAGCAACGCGCTGATGGGATTCTGAATGTAAAAGCTGAGGGCAGCGATGATCCGGCGGCTGCGTTCATCCCTGACACAGCTAACATGGTGCAAGCTCCGGAGGGAGCTCAGCCCGGAATTTCGGTTGATGAGCGAGGCGCTTATGTCCTTACAACAGATAAGGGGTATCAAATACCTTTAATGCCAGCGATCGCTGATCCAGACAGTGTTCAGGATGTTCTGCCGCCTGACAGTAAAATAGAGATTGGCTCTGGTGGGCAGACAACAATATCTGATTTAGGTGATGGTAGAGATAAGCCAATAGTTGGCGTTCCCTCACCTCTGACAGGGACATCAGACAAAGACCCTGGTGCCTACGCCACTGGTTCGGGAGCTGACGAGAAAATCGAGATCGTTAACCAAGATGGAACAACGCAAGTGTTGACGCCTGCCTTCAAAGATCAAGAAGAGATTGAGTCAGCGATAAAAGCATTATCAGACGATGGTGATGCGAAACTGAATACAGATGGAAGTGTAGAGCTTGTCTACGGAGGTCAGAAAATCACGTTGAAGCCTCATTTTGACGTTGAGAGTGTCAATATCGGAATCGACGCATCTGCTGGCATCTCGCAGGAGGACGGCAAGTTCTTTTTCACTGATTCAAGCGGAAATAAGCAAGAACTTAGTGTTGTTACTGGTGGGTAAATGAACGCTTAAGCGAGACTGCCTGATAAAGCCTTGTGATTGCCCCGAAATTACAAGCTCACTCAGGTGACAGCGGCTTGTGAGGTCACTGGATGAAGATGAGTTCATGCCTAAACCCCCAAAGCGCTGGGTTTGGCATGCAACCGCGCTCTGGGGCTCGACATGGTTCTTGCGCCGCCTCTGTGCGTGGCGAGATGACTACTCCTTATCGTTTTGATCCGAAAAGCTGAAGGAAGATCCCGTCTAGCTTCCTCTTCAGCCTCGAGATTGAGTAGAAATAATATTTCGACGCCAAAGCTCAGTATCTAGTGTTTTTGCGAGCGTGCATGCGCTAACATTCACATGCTTGGGGGTTGATGCAACCTCGCCAAAAGGCGGATAGCTCCACGCTATCTGTGCGCAAGATGTTAAATGAATAAAAACAGTCTTCGGATCTCTTGGAGATTGCTCGGGTCTTCAACTAATGCGCCTAAAGTGTATTAAGTTAGCGGGTTTCAAGTCTTTCGTAGACCCCACCACGATAAATTTTCCCTCCAACATGTGTTCCGTGGTGGGTCCCAACGGGTGCGGTAAATCAAATGTTATCGATGCGGTCCGGTGGGTAATGGGTGAGAGCTCCGCCAAAAACCTGCGCGGCGAGCAAATGACCGATGTAATTTTCAACGGATCCAGTGCGAGGCAGCCGGTGGGACAGGCCAGCGTCGAACTGGTGTTCGATAATCACGATCACAAATTGGCAGGTGAATATGCCAACTTCACCGAAGTCTCAATCAAGCGGAGGGTTGATCGTGAGGCGCAGTCGACCTATTTCATCAACGGCACCAAATGTCGGCGCAAAGATATCACCGATATTTTTCTTGGTACCGGCCTCGGTGCACGCAGCTATTCAATCATAGAGCAAGGGATGGTTTCGCGACTGATCGAATCGAAACCTGAGGAGTTGCGTGTCTACATCGAAGAAGCTGCGGGCATTTCTAAATATAAGGAACGGCGGAAGGAGACTGAAAGTCGAATCAAGCGGACCAAGGACAACTTGGCGAGATTGGAAGATATAAGAGAGGAACTCGAGCGTCAGCTACAGCATCTCAAACGACAATCGATAGCTGCAGAAAAGTATGGTGAGCTCAAAGCGGAAGAGCGTCAGACGAGCGCAAATCTCAGCGCGCTGCGTTGGCAAAGTCTGGATGCTGAGCTGAAACAGGATCAGGGAAAAATCAGTCATCTGGAAATTCAAATCGAATTGACGATTGCGGAGCAGCGTACGCTCGATGCCAGCGTTGAACAGCATTTAGCAGATAATGCTGAGCTCAACGATGCCTTGGGAGAAGTTCAAGCGCGTTTTTACAGTCTAGGCAATGACATTGCTCGCATTGAACAATCGATTGATCACCACCTGGAAAGAATGGAGCAGCTTAGGCTGGATTTGTCTGAGACTGAAGAGGGCTGGGAGCAGACTACAGAAGAGCTTGATATTGATCTGAGAAAGATTACCCGGCTTGATGCCGAGCTCAAAACCGTTGAGCCTGAACTTGCGAGTACCCGTGATGAGGAACAAAAATCAACCACTGAGCTGGCAGCCGCTGAGACAGCTTTACAGAAATGGCAGCAGGCTTGGGATGAGTTCAACCAGCGGGCGGAAGAACCCAGACAGACCGCAGAAGTTGAACAGTCGCGGATCCAGCAGCTCGAGCAAACGATTGACAGGGCATTAGTGCGCCGAAAACGTTTGCTAGAAGAACAGAATCGGCTGTCCAAGCTGCCCAGCAGCATAGCGAGCACCGATGAGCAGCAACTGGAAGCGCTGGAAAAGGAAGTCGAGCTGCTCAAGGGCAACCTGTCCTCTAGTGATGAGGTAGCAGTCTTTAGACAGTTAATTGCAGATAATCAGTCTGAACTGGATCAACTCCGTGGTGAGCTGCAAACCACTCAGGGCAAGCTGGCTTCACTGGAGGCTCTGCAACAGGCTGCGCTCGGCCAGGATAATCCGAAGCTGAATCAGTGGCTACAGACCAAAGGGTTCGATAATCAGTTGCGCCTGGCAGAGGGCTTGCGCATTGACAGTGGGTGGGAATTGGCCGTTGAGTCCGTCCTGGGGGAATCCCTGCAGGCAATTTGTATCGAAGGCTTGGAAAACCTAGCTGAGGTGCTGGTTGATCTGCCTTTGGGCACGCTGTCATTCGTTGACGTCATGGCCGCCTCAGCTGATTCTCTCGACAATCTGAACCTGCCTCTTATCGGCACCAAGGTTGGATGCGACTGGCAGTTGGGAAGCTTGCTGCAGGGCATCTACGCAGCAGAAAGCCTGTCAGAGGCGCTGGCGTACCAAAATCGGCTAAGCCCTTCAGAGTCGATCGTAACCCGCGACGGCATCTGGTTGGGTGCTAGTTGGATTCAGGTAAAAAACATCAGTGCCCAGGATTCCATAGTTGAGCGGCGGGGCTTGATTGGCGACTTGTTTCAGCAGCTAAAACGGCTCCGGGCAGATATTGAGGTTCTGGAGCAAAATCGCTCGGCCTTGCGCGAGTCGTTGGAAGTCGCTGAGTTAAAACGCGAATCAAGTCAAGCCGACGTGGCGGAGAAGACCCGGCTTCTTGGTGAAGTAAAATCCCGTCTGAGTGCTCACCGCGCGAAGGCCGAGGAAGCATCGGTACGCCGGCAGCAGCTTGCTAGGGAGTTGCAGGAGTTAGGCAGGCTGATTGAACTTGAAGAATCTCAGATCGGTGAGGCGCGCGACAGGCTGCAGCGGGCCCTCGACAGCATGGCGCAGGACGAGGACGGTCGCGAACAACTGGAGTCGAAGCGTGAGGAAGTGCGATCAGCCGTGTCGATAGCCAGAGAAAAGTCTCGGAATGATAAAGACTTGGTTCATGGATTGGCTCTGAGGCAACAGTCTGTCGCTGCTCAGTTAAAGTCCACCCGAGAGACGATGGATCGCATGGCCAGTCAGGTGCAGCGCTCGAAAGAGCGGATTGAAAGCCTGACTACCCAAATTCAAGAGTCCCATGAACCACTAGACGGGATGCGTGCAGACCTTGAAGCACTTCTGAAGCAACGGCTTGGAGTCGAGAAAAAGCTGACTGAAGCCAAGGCCAAGGTGGATGAGAATGAACACGCCCTGCGCAAACTGGAACAGGAGCGCAATGAGAAGCAGGTCCAGCAGAATTCTTTACGCGAAGCTCTGATGCAGAACCGGCTGAAGTCTGAGGGCGCCACTGTCAAGAGAGAGGCCTTGGTCGTGCAACTCACCGAGGCGAACTTCAAGCTTGAGACTGTTATCCGCCAGTTACCGGACTCGCTCACTGAGGCGGAGTGCGAGCAAGCCTTGGAAAAATTAGGCAACCGTATACAGCGTTTGGGTCTGATCAATCTGGCTGCGATTGATGAATACCAGACGCAATCAGAACGGAAAGTCTACCTGGATAAGCAGAATGAAGATTTGGAACGGGCTTTGGCAACTTTGCAAAATGCGATTCGTAAGATCGATAAGGAAACCCGAACCCGGTTCAAGGAGACATTCGACAAAATCAATGCCGGCTTGCAGAGTCTCTTTCCGAGGATCTTCGGAGGCGGACACGCCTATCTGGACATGACAGGGGAAGATCTTCTAGATACCGGCGTGGCGATCATGGCGCGACCGCCAGGGAAGCGAAATAGCACCATTCACCTTCTCTCTGGCGGTGAGAAAGCGATGACTGCGATCGCTCTGGTTTTTTCGATTTTCCACCTCAACCCTTCGCCTTTTTGCATGCTTGATGAGGTGGACGCGCCGCTGGACGATGCCAATGTCGGTCGTTATGCCAAGCTTGTGGCGGAAATGTCGGCGAACGTGCAATTTATTTTTATTACTCACAACAAGATCACCATGGAAGTCGCCAACCAGTTGTTGGGCGTCACCATGCATGAAGCGGGCGTTTCACGCATAGTTGCTGTGGACATTGACGAAGCAGCGGAGTTGGCAGCCATGTGACCTGGCTATCTCTGAGGCCGGTTTTACTAAAGAAATTTACTTAACCGTCAGATAACATTACTAATTTTAATTGGCAATTTTCCGACCGGTACGCTCATTAAATCATGAGTTTACGTGAACTGATCATCCTTCTCCTCGGCTTAGCCATTATTGGCGTCATTTTGCGCGGCCTGTTCGTGGGTCTCCAGACGCGCCGTGGCCAATTGCGCATCGCGATCGACAAGAATATCCCCACAGACGTTGATTTAGATTCCCTGGAACTCGCCGAATTGCCGGGTGGAGGCGCTCGCGTGGTGCGGCGAGACGGGGCATTGCAGGAAGGCATGCTTAGTAAGCTCGAAAGAGCGGCTCTGCGGGCAGAGGCGCTCGACCTAGAGGAAGGCGAAGCCGTCCCGCTGTTGATGGATTCGGTAGCCGTGGAATATTCTGATGTACCGGAAAGCTTCTCCATCGAGAAGAAGATTGCGAAGGACACTGATGCCCTCCGCACTGATATTCTGGAGGGCAGTCAAAAGAGCGCTTTCGAAGCGCGACGCGTTTTGGACGAAAGCGATGTCTCACAACAAGGTTATGACCTATCAGGCGATGCAGACAACGAGATTGGGCAGATTGACGCTACTGTTGAGCATCCTGATGAGGTGCTACTTGATTATGGGGGAGGCGATGGAAATCCGTCTGAGTCCGTTTTTATCACGGCTGACCCCGATGTCCCGACTGACGACGGAGGCTTCTCTGTACACTCCGACGAAGTTGATGAACCGGATGAGACGCAGGAACTGGAAGAAAATCCTGATGAAACTGCCCACGAGTCTGAAGCTGACGATGAACTGAATGAGTTTTCTATGACGGCCGGTGAACGTATTGGTGGCAACCCATCTTTACCAGCCCAGACTGCGCCTTTTGATGAGGGCGATCATCATTCTGCGAAGCGGAATGCAGGCGCAGAGACTTTGGTTTCAAGGGCTGCAGCCTTGCTTGGTTCCCGGCGAAAGCGGCAGGAGGCTGTGTCTTCTGAGGCCGCTGTCTCTGAAAACCCGGCTGACGAGCTCGATGGGATTGACGATGAAGCCAGCGAAGAACAAGCGGCCGCCGCTGGCCAGCAGTTCGACCGGTCAGGTAGTGCACCAGTTGAAAGCCAGAAAGAAGGCTCAAACAGCAGGCCGTCAAAAGTCCGACAACAGTCTTCAGTAGCGCGGCCTGCAGAGGTGCTGGTATGCAACGTGATGGCTCGTGAGGGCTCCGAGCTGCATGGTGATGACCTGTTGGAAGCCTTAATCACCAACGGGCTGAAGTTTGGCGAGATGAATATTTTCCACAAGCGGTTTCGCGGCAAAACCAACGGCCCGGTGATCTTCAGTGTTGCAAACATTCTAAATCCGGGGACTTTTGACCTGAATGNCATGACCGATTTTAGAACGAGCGGCGTAAGTTTGTTTTTAGCCCTGCCTTCTCCAACGAACAATCTAGAAGCGTTTGAACATATGCTTGATGTTGCAATCCACCTGACGAAATCGCTTGACGGTGAGTTGAAAGACGATCATCGTAATGTGATGACTTCTCAGACGATTGAGCACTATCGCCAGAGAATCAGAGACTTTGAACTGCGCCAATTACGGGCAGCTGGCAACAGCGCCTAACTCTGCTTTACTCCAATCAGAACTAATATGACTGATCCTGATAAGATCCTGCAAGAGGTGGCCGCGCTATGCCGTGAGGTTAATTATCATAATCGCCTTTATTATACGCTCGATAGCCCCGAAATCCCGGATGCTGACTACGATGCTCTGTTCGGACGCCTGAAAGATCTTGAGCAGAAATATGATCTAGTTAACCCCGAATCCCCGACCCAGCGGGTTGGTTCAGAGCCCCTCGCACAGTTCACCCAGGTTAATCATGAGCAGGCCATGCTCTCATTGGACAAGGTTTTTAATGAGCAGGATTTACAGGACTTCGAATCCAGAATCAAAAAGCGTATAGGTTCTGAGGCGGACCTAGAATACAGTTGCGAGCCCAAGATCGATGGCATTGCGGTGAGNCTGCTCTATGTGGANGGTGCCCTTAAGCGCGCAGCAACTCGNGGTGATGGCCTTACTGGTGAAGACATCACTCACAATGTTCGTACGATCCATTCCATTCCACTGCGTCTGGACGCTCAAGGGATGACGGGCCGGCTTGAGGTTCGTGGTGAAATTTATCTCGGGAAGGCGGGATTCGAAAAGCTAAATAGTCGGTCTGAACGCGAAGGGGGAAAGGTGTTTGTCAATCCGCGCAATACTGCTGCTGGTGCGGTTAGGCAATTAGACCCCCGAAAGGCAGCCAGAATCCCTCTGCAAATGTTCTGCTACAGCATCGGCCTCNTCGATGGNGTGNAGNTNCCCGNTCGNNTGGGNGATGTCTTTGAGTTGCTCGAAGCCTGGGGGCTGCCNNTCAATCCTGANCGCACTATCNAAACNGGNATTGATAGCTGCCTTGATTATTGNCTGGNTCTTCTGNACANGCGNAACNNGCTNAATTATGAAATCGANGGGGCAGTGATTAAAGTCAATGATCTNANTACCCAGCGNNANCTCGGNNAGAATGCCCGCACACCGAGATGGGCNATGGCCTACAAATTTCCNGCNGAGGAAAAGTCGACNNAGGTNCTTGGCGTNGAATTTCAGGTNGGNAGAACAGGNACCATAACGCCAGTGGCGAGGCTCNAGCCNGTATTCGTCGGCGGCGTCACGGTNAGTAATACNACCTTNCATAATATGGACGAAGTNGAACGGCTNGGATTACGCGTCGGNGATTNAGTTATTGTGCGACGTGCGGGCGATGTTATACCNAAAATNATCCGNGTGANNTCNCCNGANAAGAATCCGNCNCCCGGCANNNTTGTCATGCCAAGNCGCTGCCCNGCCTGTCANTCTCCGNTNCTNAAAGAAGGNGAAGTCCTTTATAAGTGCAGTGGCGGACTGATTTGTCCNGCGCAGCGCAAAGAGGCNGTTAAGCATTTTGCGTCNCGGTNTGCTNTGGACATTGAGGGNCTGGGNGANAAACTGGTNGAGNTNATGGTTGATCAGGNTCTGATCTCNACGGTTGCNGANCTCTATCGNNTGGAAGCGTCTCANATCAGCGANCTCGAGCGNATGGGNCCTAAATCTGCGCAAAANCTGATTGCAGCGATCGAGAAAAGCAAGCAGGTGACACTAGCACGTTTTTTATACGCTCTCGGAATTCGCGAGGTGGGTGAAGCGACCGCGCAGGCCCTTGCGAATCATTATCAGGACTTGCAAAGCGTCATCGATGCCTGCGCGGATGACCATGAACGGATTCCGGATATTGGGCCGATTATGGCTTCGCACATCGACACATTCTTCCGCCAAGAGCACAATCTTTCGTTAATTGTACAGTTGCTCCAGTGTGGTTTCGTTCTTGAGCAGGGGGCTCGCAGCGCCAATGCGAATGCCCTGTCGGGTCAGACCTTTGTGCTTACAGGCTCTCTAGAGGGGATGCCGCGCAATGAGGCAAAAGCCAGACTGAAGGCGCTCGGTGCAAAAGTCGCCGGCAGCGTGTCTAAAAATACCAGTGTCGTCGTGGCAGGTTCGGGCGCCGGATCAAAGCGCGCCAAGGCGGAAGCGTTGGGGATAAAAATCATAAAT
Source organism: Gammaproteobacteria bacterium (assembly GCA_002729315.1). Classification (GTDB taxonomy): domain Bacteria; phylum Pseudomonadota; class Gammaproteobacteria; order Pseudomonadales; family Pseudohongiellaceae; genus UBA9145. Next base: position 639 of record PBTW01000052.1, on the reverse strand, counting down.
GAAGGGGAATTTTTAGTGTTGATTGAGAGTCTAAATAACTGATCCGAGAGAAAGCGGATGGGTTGTGAGATGCCGGCTTTGTATCGAAAGACAATGCTGCGCCGAAACAGCGAGGAAGTTGAGGGGAAACTTACGTCAATTGAGAGCGCATTCGTGTGAGTTTACTTCGGCTCTTTCCTGTGGGGCAGCAAGGCGTCATGTCAGGTGTTCTGGAAAGATCGGTCCTTCCGAGCTTCCCGAGCAAGTTCAATCCTCCGCAAATCAGTTCGCTCATTCTGTCGCGCAGGGTACGCAAAAAAGTTTGCTGGTGGGCGCTAATTTTATTGAGTGCTCGCAGCAGTTCGCCTCCAGCAAATCCCGGTGACGTATGTTCGATCTTCGCCGAGCTTGCCAGTTGGTATCGTGCCGCAAGAGCAGCGGAGGAGCAGTGGCAAACGCCCATAGCTGTCAACATGGCCAGTATTTACCCGGAATCCAGCTTTCGGTCTCGAGCCCGACCTGAACAAGAGCGTTTCCTGTTGGTATTCCCAGGAGCCCGGTCGTCAAGTGCCTTTGGTTACGCTCAGGCGCTGGAGTCAACGTGGCAGGAATATCAGCAGCAGTCAGGAATCAGTCCTGCCTCGCGATCTGATTTTGCCG
>PBTW01000005.1 GCA_002729315.1 Gammaproteobacteria bacterium | reverse complement strand
TATGCAGTCAATATGAGATTATCCATTAGGGGAACGCCGATATTTGAATGCTCGTATCGCAATGTAACCCGCGTTCTATCCCTCTCGTCTTCTGCAGTGCGTGAATTTACTAGGGTCCCTCGGGAAAAAATTCCGTAGTCGGATAGGATGTTCGTATCCGTCTCGCTTTTGAAGCTGTCTAATGCCAAGCCGAGGCGTTGCTTTTCGCTGATATCCCAACTCAGCTTTGCCGTGATATTACGCGTGCTACTGTCCTGCTCATCCGGCTGTGTCCGACCGGATCCAAAATCAGGGCCGGCCGAAGCGTTATTTTCAGTCTCCTGGCCATCCCGCAACGTCGCAACCAGCAGCGTTGATACAGAACCCTGCTTGCCAGCTATTGTCACGGTTCCCACTGCCGACTCATCAGCACTGGAGTAACCAACTTTGTAGCTGGAGTAGAACGTGTCGTCCTGTAAAAATTGACTGGGGGACAGCGTGTTGAAGGAGACTACTCCTCCCAATGCATCGCTTCCCCACAGTGAAGAGATCGGTCCACGCGCGATCTCGGCACTGGCCAAGCTGTCGATGTCAACAAAATCTCGCCTCGAGGATAAAAATGGGCCAAAGGAAAACTCCTCGGCTACTCTTACGCCGTCGACCAATGTCAGGACTCGGTTGCCGCCGATGCCGCGAATGTTAAAGCCACTCAAACCAAAGCGACTGCCTGTGCCAGATACGGTCACCCCGGGCTCAAACCGAACGAGATCCGCTATGTCTCGGGCCAACTCCTCCTCTATCCGATCTGAATCAATAACATCAATTGTTGCGGCAATTTCTTTGAGCGGACGCTCTGTCCTTGACCCAACTACGGTAATCGTCTCAAGGTCAGTTGCAACAACACTTATCGGTATAACTATGGCGACGGTCGCGCATACAACGTATAGGCCCAGTTTCTTCATGATTTTTCCCGCAGCATATGTGAAGTTATTCATATGTTAATGGGAATCATTATCATTCGCAACGAGCAGCTGGGGCACTCGGCAAATCAATCACATCGCTTATGAAATAGGACTGATAATAATTATTAAGCATGTGCTGCAACCAACCTCATCAGGGCGGAATAAGTACTTGCACACCATAATGATAATGATTATCATTTGTATTGCTCAGATCGCTTCTTCTATCTCGGGCGCATGACTCTCCCGTTTTGCGAGCACAGCCGAGAATTACTGATCAGGGCATTGGTTGCCATGGGACTCCCTGCCAAGCGAGGTGGCAGCCTTTTAGCCCCGCCAGTCAGACGTCAGACCCCTGACTGGCTGGGGCTTTTTCCTCGGATGACCGTGCCATGGACGAACTCAACCGTTTTCGCAACGCTGTCCTAGCAGTCGCTGCTGGCACACTTGCCTTCTGGCTCATCAACGATTGGGCGCAAACCCTAGAAATACCTACCGACCCTGCGCGATGGTTCCAAGGTCTTATGACATCCCGCCCTGACTAACCAACTGGTAAAAGCGAGTGCCCTCTGCGCTAGGACTTAAAATAAGATCCTCATAAGTTTTTACGAAGATCGTGGGTCTAATGGGGTTTGCGTTGAGGTTCAGCAAGATACAAGTCGTGTGAGGCAAGTGTCTGCCCGTGATCTTGGAAAGTGGTTGGAAGACGTGGTGGAGCTAGGCGGGATCGAACCGCCGACCTCAACACTGCCAGTGTTAGTGTCCAAAGCGACCGCAACACAACCCAATTAAAACTTGAAGTGATGTTGTAGGCTCTACGTTGCAGTGCGCTGTCCTAACCATTGTGCTGTACTACTAATCCCGCCCAAAGGGAAAAAATGGATGCACTCAATATTTTCTGCCCTACCCTCACTCAGCAAGTTGGATAGGTCTTGCAGGATTTCCGCCGGCTCGTATGGCGTCAATAGTTTTGTTAGATCCAAGGCTCGTTTTTGCAGAACTTTTAACGATGGACCGACGCCGCAGGCAATTGCAAATTTAATCAAAGTCTGCAGTTTTGTGGGTCCAGCTAGGCCAATATGGACAGGCATTCTGATACCTCCCTCGAGCAGCATATCTGCCCAATCCACTACTGCATGGGCATCAAAGGCAAACTGCGTCACTATCGCCATTTGGGCATCACATTGGTCAGCATAGGCTTGCTTCCAAGCTAGTGCTTCTCGAGCCTTTTCACCAGATCCGTCAGCGTCTATATCTTTGTTACCTTCGGGGTGCCCGGCTACGTGAAGGCGTTTAAATTGGTATTTTTCGAAGAGCCCGGTCTGCAAGAGTTGCATAGAGTTCGATAAATCCCCATGTGGTGATGTTGGACTTCCGGCTAACAGCAACGCTTCGGATACGTTTGCCTCCCCCACATATCTTTCAACCCATGACTCCAATATTTTGACGTTGCCGACAATTCGCGCAGGGAAATGAGGCATTACCCGATACCCAGCCTCAGAAAGCCGCTTTGCGGTCGCCAACATATCTTGGAACTCGACGCCCTCAATATGAGCGACATATACCCGAGAACCCTTGGGTAACAAACTCTCAAGGCAATCGACTTTTGCCAAGGTGCGGGGCATAACCTCGATTGAAAAATCTTTAAGGATATTCGACATACTGTTCAATCACTGTGGAAGNAGCGCGCATAATCTGCGAATTCAGGANCGCCGTCTAGCACTGTCGAATCCNCTCAAAAGCGNAGAAAAAGGGCCNCTNATTGCGCCAGAGNATTGGCAGCAAANTAGACGAGCAAATGACTAANCTTNCGNGGGANCTAAGGCNGCTTGTCAGGATTATCTATCGCCAAGCCTANGGAGNCAGCCGACATTGTTNAACCATCAGAGATCGATCCNTNCTGCGTCTCGNCGTGATCCAGCGNCATTACAACNNACCACCACTTGGNGCCANACACCAGGGTTTTCTTCGCAGTATTGGTTNTTGTGNGGACAAATGCCTCTCGANGGNNCTGACAGCNTAGCCCANCCTAANTCCGNAAGCNCAANGCTACTCAAAAATTNGAGGAAATTGGTTCTATCACAGCTCAGGCCGGTGTNTANNNTGTANCTGAAACTTGAAATTGCGGCGCTTTGATAAGCTCGCCANAACNACCCCTACNACTCGGTTAGCACAAAGATCAGATAAGTTCAGAGACGACTCTNTCCATTGGTTATCTGAGACCAGACTTATGACGCCGTTTTTTATCCNGTCAACTCTCTTTACCAATAGTAGGTCTGAATTTACTNGATACAGCACNATATCGCCTGGCAGACAATTCGCTCGNTTACGAAACAACAAAAGATCGCCGTCCATTAAAAGCGGTANCATGCTAATNCCNNCAACCTTTGCAACATCAAACATGTTCAAGGACAGGCTTTACAACCCCAAGAGAGGGAGGATAAGGCGCGGCCAANAGCTCTGTNCNGTAGCCNTTACTCTGCCAGAAAATATCAGCGAATTGATTTACCAGAGCCAAAAGNTCTTCGCCGTNGCTTGCGTCTAAGTCCTGCTTGCACTTGGAGGCNCAACGCATAATGGAGTGCGTCAAGTCATGAATATTNGGATATTCGACAATCTGAGGCTCCTTAAAGNAGTCCCCCCAAATTATCACCACCTCTGATTTNACTATNTGACACTCCNTCTCTTTCTCNGCNGTCAGCCGGCCGAGCCTCGAGGCCTNTGAAGCGTCCANCTTCCCNTTTNTCATNTCNTGAATGAGATTCNGCAGTCTAACGACACTTAAGGCTGCGACCTGGGCGATACANGGGTCGTAAATTTTGCAAGGGATATCGCAGTGCCCTTGCGCAATATTTTTGATGTTAAACACTGGNGGNATCCATNTNCTGGTTAGGAAGTTTCAGAGAGGTNTTCATTCGCTGCGNCAAGCTCTAGGTCAGCNTTNCGATTCTTCGATTGTTGATAACTTACTGCCAAAGTGGANATAAGAACCGACAACATTAATAAGGCGAACATCGCCAACCCCTCNGGTTGNTNNCTAATCTGGTCGTGGTCATGANCAATCGCCGAACCGGCTGCACAAGACAGCATTACAAAGGGNGNTTTTATAAATCTATTCATGTCNTCTCCAGCNNATTGTAGACTTNTNAAATGCGAATGATTATCATTATTGNANCAATGCTANCGAANAATTGCGTGCAGACGCAAGTACTACTCCNAAGCACTCNCGCATNAGGAGAGCGATAGAAACCGAAGCGAGACCAACTAAGCAGGCTCAGCGAATGAAAATATTGTGTGTTCTCTACGAAGACCCANCAGACGGGATGCCGGAAACGTATCCCCTTCCATCGTTACCGGTAATCTCAAATTACCCAGATGGCATGCNNTTACCAACCCCCANGGGGCGNGATTTTANCTCGGGCACATTGNTNGGTTGCGTCTCAGGTGAATTAGGCTTGCGGAAATTTCTTGAGGACCGAGGCCACACTTTGGTCGTCACATCTGATAAAGACGCTGATGGATGCGAAGCTGATCGCGAGTTGGTAGACGCCGATATTGTTATTTCACAGCCCTTCTGGCCCTACTACCTCACAAAGAGGCGGATGGAGAGTGCACAAAACCTGAAGCTGGCTGTAACCGCTGGGATTGGNTCAGATCATGTCGACTTGCAAGCGGCGATGGATCACAACGTAGACGTNGTCGAAGTNACCTACTGTAATTCAAGATCTGTGGCCGAACATATAGTAATGATGATACTCGCNATGGTCAGGGACTATCACCCGCAGCANCAGATTGNTAAAGATGGCGGCTGGAACATTGCCGACGCAGTGAAACGGTCTTACGACGTTGAAGGGATGCATATTGGAACTATTGCCGCTGGGCGAATAGGCTACGACATGCTCCGNAAAATGGCGCCGTTTGATGTCCACCTNCACTACANNGATCGGCACAGACTTCCGTGGGAAAAAGAAGCAGANCTCAANCTGCAGTNTCANGAGACGGTCGAAAGNTTGGTAGGNGNCTGCGATGTGATCAATATCAGCTGCCCGCTGCACCCAGANACCGAACACTTATTTAACGAGAAACTCATAGCTCAGTGCAAACCNGGGGCCTACCTGATCAACACTGCCCGAGGCAAAATTTGCGACAGGGCTGCTATCGCGAANGCACTGGAGAGTGGCCAGCTAAGTGGCTATGCCGGTGATGTTTGGTTTCCACAACCAGCACCAGCTGACCACCCTTGGCGNACTATGCCGAACCACGGTATGACACCNCATACNTCCGGNACAACCTTGTCTGCACAAACNAGGTATGCGGATGGAGTGCGGGAAATCCTAGAGTGCTTTTTCGATGGTCATGAGATCAGGAATGAGTACAAGATAGTCAGCNACGGACAACTGGCTGGAGCTGGAGCTCACGCTTANAGCGCCGGCACCGCCACGGACGGCTCCGANGAGGCCGCCANCTTCCGGAGCACATGAACAACAAAAGNGATGCCGTTTCACNCATCTANGCGACGGTCTCAACTAGAAATGGCNACAACCTTNAGGCGTTTCCGAAACGGGNGGTNAACATGGCAANAACTACCATCGGGTTTNCTTTAGCNCTGATCACANTAGGNGTANTAAGTTGGGNNCTCACTGGGCGGTCTAGCGCAACAGCACTGATACCCAGCGGATTCGGGCTGGCGCTTTCTTNAGCNGGCGTGTTGGCTNCGGTAGACAAGTACAGAAAACATGCCCTGCATGNAGCAGCAGCCATCTCAATGTTGGGCATTGCCGGCTCGCTNCAGAGAGCANTGCCGACGGCTNTATCTGGCGGAGAGTTNCGCATTGCTACCGCATCGCAGTTANTAATGGCNCTGTTNCTATCGTGCTTCCTCGTGCTGCTGATACGATCATTCATAATGGCTCGCCGTCTNAANTAAGNACTGCGCCTGANATNTTCGTTCNACTCCGATNCATTCAAAATACCGTTANCGCGTAAGCGACAGGTNCCANNGTAGCGNNTNGGTTTGCAGTGGCGCGAGATTAGAATAGTGTTTGANCTNATAGACAGNAGGTACTTCGNATGAAACATCTCATCGTAGCAATCGCAGNTCTGGCAGCTCANGAGGCCTCCNCNGAAACTCTGTTGGGNACTNNGGCAATCTCNCCGGGAATATCGNTAACATTCGAGGCAGCTGCACGAGACNNNATNTANCCCNCAGAGNAATTCCNTNATGAAGAGCNGACTGATGTGCATCTAGAGGTACTTGCGCGGTGGAACCAAAATGCTCCAACTAGCTTTCCAACCGGCGGGCATGTCGCTTATTTACAGGTGGCTGTTGAGATCGTGAACGAGCAGTCAGGAAAATNCCAGTCAATACAGCTCACACCACACTTGAATTTGTCAGACGGCTTACACTACGCGCAGAACGTAAAGCTACCCGGTGACGACGATCAAACTTATCAGCTCACATTTAGCGTCCATCCTCCGGTTGGGGGAATGCTCGGCATTCACTCGGACTGGTTGCAATCCTTCGGAGAGGCATTATTAGAGCCCCAGACAGTTGTTTTTCAGAACGTCAGCTTGATGGAAGCAGCCCGTTCTCGAAGGTAAAACTGAACGAATGAAAATTGCCTGGCGCTCCTCAAATAGTGAGGAATGCGTGAGCGAGAAACCCTGAGGCGCAGCCGTTAGGCCTGTGTAGCCACGAGGAATCACGAGCCACCCTCGTGACATACCGCTCCCTGCTCTATTTGCGCGTATTCCTCGCTCCCGGGGTACTTTTGGAGCATATGATCGTATTTCCCGAGCCAACTTAAGCCCCGGTATAGGGTATTTGCGTCTTTCTCTTTCTCGTTGAAAGTGCCAACGTAAATGACTTCATCGCCAATTATACCGGTGAAATAAGAGTCAATTGAGCCATCCTCGAGGGCTCTCTCGGTAACACCATGGTAGATAGCGATAAACGCATCCATACATTCTGGCTTTGGTCTGAATCGGATGGTCGTCATAAGTCGCATTGAAAATCTCCTGCCCATTTTCGCTACTTAGCTCAATTAAAACATTGTAGTCATTCACCCAGTTAAGCTCGCGCTGCATTTGTATCGCGAGTACTGACCGATTACGGGATTCCTCCTTCGGTTAATTTCTGCGGGTCTAGAAGACTTAGGAGCTCCTTCTTCGACAGGTCAATAGACTCCTCAGCAACGTCGATTATTGGTCGATTAGTTTGGTAGGCCAACTTCGCTATTTCAGCAGCCTTATCGTACCCAATGATGGGATTCAGAGCCGTAACGAGTATGGGATTCCTATGCAACGCGGTATTGAGATTGTCCCGATTGACTTCAAACGTCGCTATCGCCCTCTTCGAGAGAAGCGGCACACTGTTGCTAAGCAAGGAAACGCTTTCAAGTAAATTGTTAGCAATTAAGGGGAGCATCACGTTCAGCTCAAAGTTGCCGGACTGCCCCGCGATGGTAATTGCGGCGTCATTGCCTATCACCTGCGCTGCCACCATCGCTACGGCCTCTGGTATTACTGGATTGACTTTGCCTGGCATGATCGAAGAGCCAGGTTGAAGTGGCTCAAGACTTATCTCGCCCAACCCTGCGAGCGGTCCGGAATTCATCCACCTCAGATCATTTGAGATCTTCAGCAAAGCAACTGCAAGGGTTTTTAGTTGGCCCGACAATGCGACCGCAGAATCTTGAGAGCCGATTAGAGAAAAATGTTCCTTCGCAGGAAAGAACTCAAGCCCCATGTTCGTCGATAATATCTGCGTCGACGCAGCCGAGAAGTCACGATGTGTATTGATACCAGTGCCCACGGCGGTCCCACCGAGAGCCACATACTGCAGGTGAGCAAGAGTGCTACTAATCAGAGCCCTTGCGTTTTCCAGTTGAGCCGCCCAGCCCTCTAGAATTTGATCCATCCTGACAGGCATGGCGTCCATAAGGTGGGTACGCCCCGTTTTACAGACACCTTGCAGCGCGTCAGATTTTAGAGATATCGCGGATATCAGCTCATCGATGGCGGGGAGCAAGTCTCTAGAGACAGCTGTCACCGCACTAACGTGAATTGCCGTGGGGATTACGTCATTACTGCTCTGGCCGAAATTAACGTGGTCGTTTGGATTTATGGTTAAGTCAGATGCTCTGGAAGCTAATGTTGCTACCACCTCATTAACATTCATATTAGAGCTCGTACCCGAACCGGTCTGAAAGACGTCCACCGGGAAGTGCTGAATCAAATTGGGATCATTGAGAAGGGTTAAGCAGGCATTGTCGATAGCACTGCTAATTTCTTCTGGTAAACAATCCAGTTGTTGATTCCCGAGAGCTGCCGCTCTTTTTATCTGAAGTAGCGCCTTGATAAATTCCACAGGCATGCTAGCTCCGCTGATAGGAAAATTATTGAGCGCGCGCTGGGTTTGCGCGCCGTACAGTGCCCCTTCGTCTACTTCCAGTTCGCCCATGCTGTCCATAACGCGTCTTTTCTTATTGCTTGTCACAAGGCACCTCCATACGTGAATAGGTGCCTCGTCAGCACACTTATTTCATGGGTTTTATTTCTGAATATTCTGCGATTACCTTTAGTCTTGGAAAGCTTACTAAGATCAAATACTGGCTTATGAATATTATCTAGGCACAGTGCACGCCATTGGTAAGGCACTAGCGGATCACAGATAGTCGCTAACAATAGGTCGATTATCTCTGTGAGGTAAGCTTGTGCTGCCTCTGCACCCAACTCAGACAGTTGCTCTTTGTAGAGATCGAGGTAGGCGTAAAGAAGATCCGGTGAATCTGGGTTTTTACCAAACCTTACGCGTTTCTCAAGTTCCTTCGTTGCAGAATCGACTGCGAGCATCATTACGGTGCGCCCATGGAGATGCGAATGATTATCATTATATAATAAAGGAGGCCATCGCCAATAACGAGGTTAGACAAGGCAAGACCTTCTTCCACTTGAGAGCGTCTTATGAAACAAGCTAATCCAGCTTCAGATAGACAAGCGGGTTAAGTTGAGGTTCTCCAGAGAGTTGCTGCTCTCCTCTTGCTAGAAATAAATGGGGGATTTTTTTTTGGACCAGAAGCTAGCTCAAGAAATTAAGTACGCTTGTCAGGAGATATTAAATAGGCACTACTCCATCCAAGTTGCCCAACGTTTAGCCGATGAGGATCCATGGTGGATAAAAAAGATTTCTAAAATGGAGCAGAACTGCGACCTATTTTTAAGGGGCGATCACAGTCAAATTTCTTGGGACCGCGATTTTGGGGCCAGAACGAACCGCAAAAGCACGGGCGCCTAAAAGTTATATCTGACATCTCTCGTGCAGTCTTGATTTAGGAGAACATACAAAATATGACTTACTTCATAAAACTAATGGATTCAGTAGCAAATCCTTCATACGCCCTTTTCCGAATGGTTTTGGGATTTCTTTTCCTGTGGCATGGGACACAAAAGCTATTCAACATTCCCGTGGACTTCCCCTATGAGGTCAACGCCCTAAGCCAAGCAGCTGGCATCATCGAACTAGTAGGGGGTGTCCTAGTGTTATTTGGGTGTATTACCCGTCCGGCCGCCTTTATTTGTAGTGGGACCATGGCGATCGCTTACTGGATGGTTCACGGACTCAACAGCTTTTTCCCAATGATTAATGGTGGTGAGCTAGCCGCCCTTTACTGCTTCGGCTTCTTATTAATTGCCGCAAACGGCGCAGGCATTTGGAGCGTTGACAATTTTTTCTCCAAAAAAAATGGCGAAGAAAATTCTTAGACGCAAGGGTAATGAAATCCACCACAGCAGTTGCTTTGCGGGAGCAAGGTGATGAACTGTGCTCAACTGCTTTGAGATATCTTCTTCAAACTTACCGGCGAATGAACTACCGAATTAAATTGCGAGGGCAGAGTTCTCCTGACCAGAAAAGCCCAACGGTGAAAGTTTTACTAATCGCTTTTATCGGCGCTTCATTAGCCGGGGCTTCGCTGGGATTATTGACGGAGTCGTCACAACAAGCATTAATAATGGGGTCCTTCGGGGCCTCAATCTTTCTTGTTATGGCAGTGCCAGACTTACCATTTGCGCATCCAAGAAATGTGCTTGCTGGGCATTTTTTAGCATCTGCAATAGGCCTTGCGTGTTTTCACTTCATTGGAGAAGGTTTTTTTATAATGGGAATCGCTCTCGGGCTGACGACTGTCGCGATGCTTTTTTTTAAGGTCGCGCACCCACCCGCCGGTTCCAATCCAATTGCAATTTTTTTGGCAGGACCAGACTGGAGCTTTCTTGTTACACCGACACTAGCCGGTGCGCTCGTTATCGTGGCGCTGGGTATCGCCTAAAATAATGTGCGGGCAGACCGTGCTTACACTAAGTATTGGTAGCGAGGCGCTCAAAGCCGGTTCACAAAATGCAGGTGAGGATAGAAATGCGATTCGCTAGATTTTTGCTGTCAGGGGTTTCAATTTCGGTCTTGTTTGTGGCAACGGTGTTAGCAGGAACTAAAAGCACTGCCGTGCTGAGACTCTCTGAAGCGGTCGAAACGGGACCAAATTACGAGGTATTTGGCGCGCCGATGCCTGACAAAACCGTGGGATTAAGCCTGTCGGAGCTTATTGCGCAGAAGCAAGATTATCTCGGGAAGGAGGTCCGGGTCTATGCGACAATCACGCAAGTTTGCCAAGCTAAAGGCTGCTTTTTTATTGCTGTGCAGGACGATAGGTGGGCTCGCATTACATTCCGTGACTACGCTTTTTTTGTGCCGACTAATACCGCTAAGTCTCGGGTGCTCATCGAGGGCGTTTTTTCTGAGACAAAGTTGTCAACCGCTCAAGCGCAGCATTATCAGACCGACCTAGGATCCAGCGACAACTCAGCTGACGCTCGTTCTTTACAAGAATACTCGATTATCGCCTCTTCCGTTCTGATCCGTAAGCCAATTTGACACAAGCTTACTCAAGCTTGGTGGCATCAAGGTCGTGCAGACAGCTCCGTAAAAATGTGGCTCTTGGCCGGCAGCTCATTGATAAAAGCTGCTCACGGACAACAAACACAAAGTCGCCGGTACTAGAAGAGCACCGCACTTTACGGCGCCGTTAATCGCTGTGATATGAGATCTCAAGCTCTGTGTTTACTGCATTGAACCTGAAGGTGGTGGAGCTAGGCGGGATCGAACCGCCGACCTCAACACTGCCAGTGTTGCGCTCTAAAAAGACCGTAACACGCGCCAAATAAAACCCAATCGCATAAGACCTTAGGTAGCGCCTCACATTAGATCGGTTTAAATTTGACGTGAAAGCCTAGACGGGGATGCACTGTAATGCTCTCAGAATTGACGCTGTCTCATTTTAAATCCTACGGAGACCAGCAAACCGCAAATTTATCGCCAATAACGCTGATCTTTGGGCAGAACTCGAGTGGCAAAAGCTCTTTAATACAGAGTCTTCTGCTGCTAAAGCAATCCCATCTCAATTTATCAACTGGTGAGGCGGGGGGCCTCGTATTCAATG
>PBTW01000051.1 GCA_002729315.1 Gammaproteobacteria bacterium | reverse complement strand
TTATCTTTGTGCCCGAAACCTCCCAGATAATGTAGGCCAGGCCAGCTGCCACGACGTAAGCAATCGGCATTGCCCGGCTGGCCGGCCACCTGAGTATGACCAGAAAAATGGCAACTGAAATGATTGGGAGAAATGAAAGAAGGGCTAGGACACTGGTGCTCATGGCAAATTTGCGCCGCTGTTATTTTCTTGTTGAAGCTCTGAGACTGTTTTGAGCTTAGCAGATAATCGTCTTGCAGATAAACCGCGGTTGAACCATGATTTGCGAATTAGCTGTTTATATGGCGTGGAGCAACGGATTTTCGTGGTTGGGTGGGCGAGCGTGGTTGGTTTCGTTTCAGGTTGTTAAAAATAAGAGCATAAGGGCTCTCATTTTCACTTAAGTCTTGGCGCCACCGGTCTGCAAAAGACATGGTAATGAACGCGTTCCGTCGTGCTGAAGATGCTGTTTTGCACCAGAGTCGGATCGCTCAAAAAGTGGAAGTGCAGCCTTCGAGCGTGCATGTATAACTCGCTCAGGGTAGATTGATTCTCGGTAATCCGCTTCAACTGTATTTTAACTGGGCTTGAGCCGCGGCAAGTCGGGCAACTGGTACTCTGGGGGGTGAGCAACTGACATAGTTCAACCCTAATCCGTGGCAAAAATCAATTGATGGTGGATCTCCGGCATGTTCGCCGCAAATGCCAAGCTTGAGATCTGCCCGCGTTGTCCTGCCGCTGGCAACAGCCTGTTGCATGAGTTTTCCTACGCCGGATTGATCAAGACTGGCAAAGGGGTTTTGGTTGTAAATCTCTTTTCGTTGATATTCGTCGTAAAACAGTCCCATGTCGTCTCGAGATAGTCCGAGTGTCGTCTGTGTTAAATCATTGGTTCCGAAACTGAAGAAGTCGGCTTCTTCAGCTATTTGATCAGCAGTGATCGCTGCACGTGGCACTTCGATCATGGTTCCCACCAGATAGTTGATCTTCACTTTGCGTGCTCTCATGACCTCTTTAGCAACCCGATGCACGGTTCGAAGCTGATCCGCGAGCTCTTCTCTGAATCCTATTAGTGGAATCATTATTTCAGGATTCACTCTGACCTTGGCTTTGCCTTTAAGAACCTGCGCGGCTGCTTCAAAAATTGCGCGGGTTTGCATTTCCGTTATCTCGGGATGAAGAATGCCCAGCCGGCATCCGCGACATCCTAGCATTGGGTTTTCCTCATGAAGAGCTTTGATCCGTTCAATCACGAAATCGAAGGGTACGCCCAATTTTTCGGCCAGCTGACGCCGCACCACGTCGTCATGTGGCAAGAATTCATGAAGTGGCGGGTCGAGCAGCCTAATCGTAACTGGCCGTCCGTCCATTGCTTTGAACAGCCCAACGAAATCTTTCCTCTGAAAAGGCAGCAACTGTTTGAGAGCTGCCCTTCGCTGAACTTCGTCCACTGCCAGGATCATCTGGCGCATATAGTCAATGCGATCGCCATCGAAAAACATGTGTTCAGTGCGGCATAGCCCGATACCTTCCGCGCCGAAGGCGACAGCATTTTTTGCCATGCTCGGGGTATCTGCATTAGTCCTGACCTTGAGAGTCCTGAATTTGTCTGACCACTGCATCACCGTCTGGAATAATTCGTAGGTGTAGCTTTTGTTCGCGCGCATCTTTCCATCTAAAACCCGTTTTACCTCCGAGTCGGCGCTTTCAATCATGCCTTTGTAGATGGCTCCGGTGCTGCCGTCAATGGAGATATAGTCACCTTCGTTCAGGACAGCTTTGCCGGCGGTGAGGGTGCGCTTTCCGTAGTTAATTGAGATTTCGGCTGCGCCACAAACACAGACCTTGCCCAACTGTCTGGCAACCAGGGCGGCGTGGGAGGAGACGCCGCCTCTTGACGTAAGGATGCCCTGTGAGTGCAGCATGCCCTTCAAATCGTCCGGTGACGTCTCTGTTCTGCAAAGCACCACTTTATTGCCTTTGCGGGTCTCAATTTCAGCGGTTGCAGCGGTAAATGCGATTCTACCGGTGGCAGCGCCGGGGCCAGCGGGCAAGCCCTGAGCGATGACTGTCGCTGCCTTGAGTGCCTTGGGATCGAAGACAGGCACCAAAAGGGAGTCTATCGATTCTGCTGGAATTTTGAGCAAAGCGGCTTTCTGGCTCATTAAGCGCTCACGTTGCATTTCTACCGCGATTCTAACTGCTGCCAAGCCTGTTCGCTTTCCATTGCGGGTTTGAAGGATGAATAAGCGTCCGTTCTCAATGGTGAATTCAAAGTCCTGCATATCCTTGAAGTGGCGCTCTAATTTGGTTCTGACTTGCTCAAGATTTCGAAAGCTTTTCGGCATCGAGATCTCCATATGAGAAATTGGCTGTGGCGTCCTCACGCCAGCCACGACATCTTCTCCTTGAGCATTGATCAGATATTCTCCATAGAATACCTTTTCTCCATTTGCCGGGTCTCTGGTGAACGCCACACCAGTTGCGCTGGTTTCGCCCGCATTTCCGAAGACCATGGCTTGCACATTGACCGCCGTTCCCCATTCTGTGGGAATTCCATACTGCTGCCGGTATAGGATTGCGCGCTCATTTTTCCAGGATCCGAATACTGCACCAATCGCTCCCCAAAGTTGTTTGTTGACATCCTGAGGGAATGCAGAGCGCGTTCGCTTTAGAATCAGCGCCTTGTAGCGTTTAACAAGGTCCTTAAGATCCCTAGTCGTCAAATCTGAGTCTACGGAAACGCCAGCTCGTTCTTTGAGTTTTTCAAGCACCTGATGAAACGGATCTTCTTCTTCCTCGTTTCGCGCCTGTACTCCCATGACAACATCGCCATACATTTGTATAAAACGCCGATAGCAATCCCAGGCGAAACGGGAGTTTCCAGAAACTTCCGTAAGACCTTCGACTGTCTCGTCATTGAGTCCTAGGTTTAGAATTGTATCCATCATGCCCGGCATGGAATCTCTGGCGCCAGATCGGACCGAAACCAGCAGAGGATTCTTCCTTGCTCCAAAGTTTTTGTTTAACTGAGACTCCACTGATGCGACCGCCTTTTTCACATCGGCAGCAAGTGTTTTCGGATATTTTCGGTCGTGCTTGTAGAAAAAGCTGCACACTTCAGTGCTGATGGTGAACCCCGGTGGCACGGGAAGTCCGATGGACGCCATTTCTGCCAGATTCGCGCCCTTGCCTCCTAGCAATTCTCGCATAGTCGCATTTCCATCGGTGTTGGTGCCGAATTCAAAAACGAACTTGCTTTGTTTTACTTTAGCGTTGTTCTTGTTTGTAACCGATGCCATAGTGCTTTTCTTACATTCAAATTTAAAGAGTGCGCTTCAAGCGCTACCGCCCATCCCACAGTTTACCATTATAACTTAAGTCTTGACGCGACCTATGGTCGCAGATTGCATCATATTGTGTTGCAACACGTGATTTAAGTATTTGCTCGCGGTTAGTTTAGCGCGGGGACTTCATCGCAAATATTCCCACAAACAGGCGGAGTGTGCCTAAAAAACAAAGCTAGTCGTCTTCCCTGCGTACCGACACAAGCGCCTCGTCAGAAAACCCTTGNGTCACGGTGCAACTTACCAACATTGGTCTGCAGCACACCTCACAGTCTTCGATATATTCCTGCTGAGCTACAGAGGTATCGATAAGCAATTCGATGGGTTCGCCGCAGTAGGGACAGTAAGATTTTTCCAGGCTCTGTATGATCATCAGCCGATTACACAACTTCAGAGACTAGCGTGTTGTTTAAAAAAAAGGCCTTGATATTGTCAAAAACGAGATTTCCCATCGCGCATCGTGTTTCTACTGTAGCGCTGCCAATATGCGGTAGTAAAATTACATTATCTAAGGTTTTATAAGCATCTGGAATTTGAGGCTCATTTCTATAAACATCAAGCCCAGCTGCCTGTATGGCGCCAGATCTNAGGGCATCAATAAGTGCCGTATCGTCAACTGAATTTCCGCGTCCGACATTGATAAAAATACCTGATGGTCCGAGTTTCTTGAGGACGTTTGCATTGATCAGGTTGTCTGTTTCGGCCCCACCAGGNAAGACGCANACNAGTATGTCGGAGATCTCGGCTAGGTCTTCNAGACTTTNACAAAATGTNTAGGGNANNTGTTTNAGTTGGCGNTTGTGGTAAGCNATGTTCANCTTGAAAGGCTCGGCCCGCAAAGCNATGGCAGAGCCNATTCTTCCCAGCCCTGCAATGCCNAGGGTTTTGCCCGCCATNGAAGTGCCGAAAGGGAAAGGTCCGTCTTTCCANANATTATCTCTGCTGAAATTGTTGGCTCNGATAAGGTTGCGCATCGTGGCGAGAATGAGCGCCATTGCCAAATCTGCTACCCCGTCGTCAAGNACACCGGGNGTNTTAGTTACGCGAANTTTCAAATTGCGNNTCGTTTCAAAATCAATCCCGTCGACCCCGACCCCNAAGGCGGCGATNANCTTGAGTGACTNTAGNCGGTATATAACCGGATCGCAGTTCCAGGAGGCACTNGCAGCAACCCGGCATTNGCCCTCCAGAGATTTGANTAGTTGTTCCTGTTCAGGNCGCTNGAGTTTCCAGAGATGATGAGTCTGATAGGTTGAATCTAATCGCTCCAGCGTCTCTGGATGGAATGGGTTAACAATGATTACGTGGTTCTGCGTCGCCATGAGTGGCATCAATCCTGTATTNACTGAGAAATCGCAGGAGCAGTGTAGTACCATCGCNATTTTNACTGCAAGCCAGACTTGGCTCCGGGTAGCTGGAACTCGCAGTAGGCTTGCCCATCACGAGGCAGGGGAAACGATTAATGTCGCGGCAATCCGATGCATATAGAGCCCTACCTGCTATCGAAAAGCTGCTCAATCGCGAAGAACTTTCCGGGTTCACATCAGTCGCAGAGCTTGCCTATGTCAAGCAAGAAGCGCGNAATCAGATAGCGCAGCTACGTTCTCAAATCACACTGAATGACCCTGAGACCATNGCTTGGGTTACTGAGTCTGATGTACCCAAGGAGATCTGTCAGCGAATTATCGTCTCTCTTTCTGATCAATCATCAGGCACATTAAAAGCAGTTTTCAATCTCACAGGCACGGTGATTCATACCAATCTGGGAAGGGCCCGATTGCCAGTCGAAGCGGTTGCGGCCATGGAAGTCGCTGCCTTGGGTGATGTCAATATCGAATATGATCTGGAGTCTGGCCGNCGAGGTGACCGAGATGGACACNTTGAAAAGCTGCTTGCTGANTTGACCGGNGCTGAGGCGGCGACGGTGGTCAACAATAATGCTGCAGCGGTNATGCTGGTTCTTAATTCTCTTGCNAAAGGTAAGANCGTCGTTATTTCNCGCGGAGAGCTGGTTGAAATTGGAGGGGCGTTNCGNATCCCAGATGTCATGGAAAGCGCCAGTTGTTGCTTGCGNGAAGTGGGAACAACAAANCGAACACANCTTGNNGACTACGAGAAAGCAATTGATGANAAGACNGCACTGATCATGCGAGTTCATGCNAGCAACTANCAGATTCAGGGGTTCACNGCAGATGTGGNGGATGNGGCANTGTCNANNCTGGCGGCGGCATCNGGTATTCCCTTNGTCTCTGATCTGGGCAGNGGAACCCTGATCGAGCTNACGCAGTNTGGGNTACCCAAAGAGCCNACCGTGGCCGGTGCGCTGGCAGCAGGAGCCGACCTAGTCACCTTCAGCGGCGATAAATTGCTCGGCGGTCCTCAGTCGGGAATCGTTGCCGGCCGCAAGGATCTTATCGAAAAATTAAAGAGTAACCCGCTCAAGAGGGCGCTGCGCATTGATAAAATCACCATGGCGGCACTGGTCGCAGTCCTGGAACTTTATCAGCAGCCTGACCTGTTGCAGAGCCGCTTACCCTTGCTACGCGACCTTACCCGCCCGGCCAAAGAGATTGAAACTGTCTGTAGACGATTATTGCCGCTGTTGTCGGCCAGGTTGGCTGGAAGAGCAACGATCGACGTGGTGCCCTGCAAAAGCCAGATTGGTTCCGGCTCGCTGCCAATGGATCTTCTTGACAGCTTTTCACTTTGCGCTGATCCGATAGCGGAAAGAGGACAGAGAGACGCAGCCCTGCTTAGTCTGGCGCACCAGTTCAGGATGCTTCCTCGTTCCGTCATTGGCCGGATAAGCGATGGGAGATACCTTCTCGACATGCGCTGTTTGCGTGATGAGCATGAATTCGTCGACCAGCTTTCAGCGCTGGATTTAAACTGATTAAATCGGTCTGAGCTGGCTGTTAATGCCGAAATGGAACAATCCCAAGGACAGTGCCGACGCGCAGAGCATCATCAACAACAGAGGAAACGCGGTTCCATTGTAAATCCAGGCCACAGCCTGAGCAGCAACAGCTGAAAACGCCATTTGCATAAAGCCGGTCAGGCCTGACGCGCTTCCGGCGTATTGAGGAAATTCATTAATTGCTGCTGCCTGAGCATTGGGGAGGGTAATCCCGTTGCCGAAGACAGCGATGGCGACAGGCACGAAAAGAGCCAGAGGATGGCTGTTACCCAGCACCTGAAAACCAAGCGCAGCACTGATGCCCAGCAATGCAATGCTGCCCCCAAGGCTGATCAGCTGATTGATGCTGAATCGCTGGTTCAGCATCCTGGTGGCATAGTTTCCTCCCATAAACCCAAGCGGGATCATGATGAAATAGTAGCCATAGTCGGTGGGAGAGCGATTGAATGCGCTCACCATTATCTTTGGCGCTGCAGCAATAAAGCTGAAAAAAACGACTGAGACGAAGGAAACACAAAGGGCATAGCTCCGGAAAGTAACGGACTGCAGTAGCAGTCCGTATGTTGAAAGCATCGCAGAGAGCCCCTCAAAAGGAACCGACTCTTGTAAAGTTTCGGGCAGCAGATAGAGCATGACGACAAATAGGGCCACGCTGAAGCACGCCACAACCGAAAAGACAGATTGCCAGCCAAATCTTGCCATCATTTCTCCCCCTAAGGCGGGTGAGAGCATTGGTATGACGACCATCACCATAACGAGAGTGGCTATGGCTCTGGCGGCATCGTCCGCGTCACAGACATCGCGAACCATGGCGCGAGCCAGTACCAGTCCCACGGCGCCACCAAACGCCTGGACAAACCTGCCAAAGATAAGAAATTCAATACTGTCTGCAAACCAACAGGTTAGAGAGCCTGCAAGGGTAATGCACAGGCCGATCAGCATGACTGGTTTGCGGCCGTACTTATCAGAAAGTGGCCCGTAGAAAAGCGTTCCCAGCGCGATGGCCAGCATGGAGAGACTGAGAGTCAACTGGGCATTCTCGTTGCTGACGGTGAAAGTTTCCTGAATAACCGGAAGCGCCGGCAGCAAAATTTGCATGGCGGTGGGCCCTAAAGCGGAGGCTACAGCCAACAGAACAATCAATTTCTTGGACAATACAGCTGGGCTGGACAAAGTAAATCGGTCCCGGTTAATTGGATGATATTTGCAAGGAGAGTCGGTATCGTCGGTCTAATGCCTAACGTTTGAGTAAAACCTCTCGGCTATTCTGCAAATTCGAACTTCTTTGCGCGCTCAGTATAACGTTTGAGCCCATCAGTATGGTTCGCTCGGCTTGACTGAGATCAATCCCGATTCCGAATGTCTGTTGATGGAAGTTCCGGGCAATATCAGCGGAGAATGAGCGGAGACCTTGCTGTGAGTCGACTGCATGACTGGCGCATGAAATCGCTTCACCCAGCCTGGTTCTCAGGCAAATCAGGGGCTCCGGGCTTGAAATGACGCTGACTATCAGACCGGACTCTCCAGCTCTGAAACGTGGCGATTTAGCCAACATTTTTCTGACTGATT
>PBTW01000050.1 GCA_002729315.1 Gammaproteobacteria bacterium | reverse complement strand
TACCTTCGCAAAGGGTATAAGTTGAGTTTTCAAGATATTTAACTTCTCTTCAGCCACACCTTGCTGCTTTGCCTGTTCAAGAGCTAACTTTGCATTTTCAAACTGTTTTTCTTTGATAAGTGCATCAATATAACTCAGCCAAAATTGTTCTATCTTTGGATTAGCTTCCAGAGCAGTTTTGAATAATGGCAAAGCTGCCTCGGCTTTATTAACAGAGACTGCTATTAATCCAAGGTTGTGGTTGGCGTCGGGGTTCAAAGGCTGAGATTGCAAGATAGCGCGATATAAACGTTCTGCATCTTGAAGCTTGCCCTCTTTGTACGCGATAAAACCTTGCTGCAGTGCTAGTTCAATATTTAGTTCCATTGAATACTCTTGATTTCCGCCTCGAACATACACGAAATACCTGTTTTAAATCGCTATTCGATGCCTATTATTTATGTTTTTAATATACATATTGTCTTGGTTCTTGTGATTCGGATAGCATGTTCGTTCGACGACTAAATCAAAGCGACTATCTGTTAGTACCATCTCATCAAAAAACATCTAGCCCAAGCCTAGCTGTGCTTCTTATTGATAAGGCTGCTCTTTATTTCGATGAAAATTCCTGACAGACGAAAAGACTGAATTGGCTGAAATACTATTCCAATTATCCTGTCGCCAAGAAGTGACTTTGGTCGGTGTTCCAACTGCTAATGACAATTTCAGCGGTGCCACCTTCGTCGAAACGTCTATATAAAGCGCAGCACAGAGTGCGACTACATCATCAACGTCTTTGCACTGATCAAAATCATCAAAGACGATCGAGCAGTTGTCGAGGCGGACTTATCCCGTTGTTTTTGGAGCTTTTGAGGATATTAACTCTTCCATTTCACGGTAAAGACTCACTCGGGTCTGGCCGAACTCTCATTTCTTACCCATCTTCTGTATTAAGGTCGTTCTACCAATTTTTAGAAGCTTGGCCGCTTTGCTAACGTTGCCTTCGCTTTGATTGAGGGCTACACGGATCAGATTTGATTCAATATCCTGAAGAAGGTCTTTAGTCGCCACACCATCATCAGGAATGCTCGCCATTGATTGTGAAAGCCGAATTATTCGCTCGACCTCGCTGACGTGCTTCCAAGAAGCAGTAGGATCCATTTTTTTTTCTTGCAGTTCATTGTTTGATCTAAGCACAGGTCGACTGTCCGAAGGGAATTCGGATTCTGCTGCTTGCTCTCTGCAAGATTCATCCCCAACTCGGCCCTCGATACTTTCCTCTGTCGACTCGCTACGTAATTTAACTAGGCCATCGGGCAAAAATTCTCCTGGTAAATCATATAAGTCTATCGTCTTGCTCGGCGAGAGCACGCTGAGTCTTTTTACTAGATTAGCTATTTCTCTGACATTACCCGGCCAATCATATTGCGAAAGTAAAGACATACTTTCTGAGGAAAATCCGATCTCGTGTTCCTTTGAATATTTAGCGGCAAAGTGGAGGCAGAATTCAGGAATGTCAGGCCGTCGGTCCCGAATCGGCGGTATCTTTATAGGTATAACATTTAATCTGTGGAACAAATCCTCTCTGAATTCACCACGAGCAACCATCCCTGAGAGGTCTTGATGCGTTGCCGCTATCACCCGAACATCGATTGGTACACTTTTCGAACCTCCGAGTGGGACAATCGCTCTCTCTTCGAGCGCCCTGAGCAATTTTGCTTGCAATTCGAGTGGCATATCGCCGATTTCATCTAGGAACAGAGTGCCCTCATGAGCTATTTGAAATCGACCATTTCGATCGGAGATGGCGCCAGAGAACGCGCCTTTTTTGTGACCAAAAAGTTCGCTCTCTAGTAGCTGATCTGGGATTGCTGCGCAATTTATTCCGACTAGGTTGGCATGGCGCCGATCAGAAAGACGATGAAGTTCGCGAGTAACAACTTCTTTCCCGCTTCCAGACTCCCCGAGCACTAATATAGACGCATCAGAGGGCGCACAGAGCTCGATCATCTTCGTGAGCTGCACGGCTTGATCACTGCTCCCAATGATAGAGCTAAAGTTCTCACCCTCGGGTTTACTTGCCACTTATTCCCCGCACTTTAGATACCAACTATTCAGTTGTTGAGGCACTTTCGGTATTCCCGCAAAGAACATTCGCTTTTAATTGGCTTCGGGACTTTCGGCTTTAAACTTTAATGAATAATCCACATGTCTTCAACTTTTAACGAAGCGTGGCCATTTTATCAGGATGCTTTTAGGGCAATATTTAAGATGTCAGCCGACTCTTGTTCCTCTTTAGTTGCGCAGCCAATATAAAGGGGCACAAGGGTACGAAAACTGACCGCAGCCGCAGTAAAACGGCGCTGTCAATTACGATTAGCAGCAGTAATGAGTTCTAAAGTTTGTTTTGACAAGAAAGACTAAGAGATACGCCCTCACAAGCCTGGCCATTCATTAATGAATGGCGAAGAATTATGGGGCGCCTCTGTTTTAGCAAAAACGGCGATCTTGATCCTGCGGGATGCAAATAACCGATCGGGTTGGGAAGGCCAACCAAACATAGCCTCGATGGGGTTCTAGATCACTTGGCTTCGGTGAGGGGAATAGAGTCCCAAGCGCTGCTGATCTGACCAATCAGCCCCTTTACCTCAACTACCGGTGCCACATCATTACTAACATGAGCCTGCGTAAGCTGTCTTATGCAGTAATCATATAAAGAGTCTAACAAGCGGGACAGCTCCCCTCCTTTTTTAAAGTCTAAGGTTGACCGAAGTCCAAACAGGATAGTCTGGGCTTTCGTAATGCTATCGCTACGAACCGTCAGGTCCTTGTTTTCAAAACCCTGCTCTGCTGTGCATAGTCTGTCTGAGACGCCGTGAAAAAGCATGCTAACTAATTTGTGTGGGTCGGCAGTTTCAGCCGCTACCTCTGTATACACCTCTTTGTAAGCTTGCATTGCTGAATTGATACTCGAATTCATAAGATCTTCCTGACTCTTTTCAACTTAAAGTTAGCACAGATAGCTTCCATACCTAACTCAATGATATGAAAACTTCCTGCTACCGATGTGACGACTACTGGACTTCGTGTCCTGAGCTTTAACACTCAACACGCCAATCGGATTCATAGAGGCAGACTTTAACCTCTCCCAGACTCTTTATTAGAATCCGCGCTCAGCCGGGCCTAAAGCAATGAAAAAGAGATAATTTTTGGCAAAAATTAATGCTAGCTCAGCTCGTGACGATTGGCTGGTCGTAAGGCGCTCAGAGGCGTCGAACGAAACGCTTTCGAAGGCACAAGTAGTAATGCTGGAGCGATTTGAATCATACGGTCAGAACGATGGTTCACAATCAACCAGCAGTCGGATGGTCAGATATTTGATACACCTACTAGTCTTTTTTAGCAATTCAACAGTCCAATTACATATATTAACCACCATGAGGTCAGAGTCATGAGCGTTATAAACACAAATACGGCTGCTAATATCTCGGCCCTTGCGATCGGTATAAACGAACGCGAGATGAGTCGGGCTATGGAGCGGCTTTCAACTGGTAAGCGCATTAATTCCGCTCAAGATGATGCGGCAGGCCTCGCGATCTCCGATCGCATGGGCGCTCAAATCAGCGGCTTGGATCAGGCAGCTCGTAACGCTAACGATGCTGTTTCTATGATTCAAGTTGCGGAGGGTGCAACCAAAGAGATTTCCCAAATGCTGACTCGCATGCGGGAACTCGCTGTACAAGCCGCTAGTGGCACCTATTCAGCCACCGACAGGGATGCTCTTGACCTTGAGTTTCAAGCCCTGATTGCAGAAATCACCAGAATAGCGAAAAACACCGAGTGGAACGGCTCTACTATTCTCGACGGTAACAGCGTCTATACTTCAGACTCTGTAAAGGCATCGAAAAATATTCAGCTTGGCGCTGGAGCAAACCAGACGATGACTCTGGAGTTCCAATCCTGGGTACCTACCGTCCAGCATGATGAGACCGCGACCACTGCCGCCGGCGCAAACGCGAATGGTATCGACACAAATGGCAATTCAACCAACGACGGTGCCTACGGAACAGCCACCTTATATTGGGGAGGCAGCGATGCCACACTTGATGGTAACTATATCAATATTGACACTGTGGACAATGCAAACTTTGCAGTGACCCAGTTAGATTTAGCGATAAATGGGGCCGCTTCAGAAAGGGCTAAGTATGGCGCATATGTTTCCCGCCTACAGCATGCCTCTGACAATCTCACCAATATTTCCACAAACACGGCCGCTTCGCGAAGTCGCATTGCTGATGCCGATTATGCTAGCGAAACAATGGAGCTTGCTCGGACACAGATCATCGCCCAGGCGAGCACGGCGATGTTGGCTCAGGCCAACCAAGTGAAGCAAACCGTTCTGTCACTGTTGCAATAGTGGCTACTGGAATCTAAGAGGAACAAATCATGACTGTTATCAATACAAACACTGCTTCGATGATCGCCAGAGATGCTATTCATCGTAACGAGCGCTCAATGTCAACTGCTATGGAGCGCCTTTCAACGGGCTTTAGAATTAACTCAGCAAAAGATGATGCCGCTGGTCTCGCAATATCGGACAGAATGGCAGCCCAGGTGAGCGGATTGAACATGGCCGTCCGCAATGCGAACGATGCCATCTCATTACTGCAGACTGCAGACGGTGCCACCCAAGAGATTTCGAACATGCTCTCTCGTATGCGCGAGNTGGCNGTGCANGCNGNNTCAGGCACCTANACGACTACGGACCAGGCNGCCTTGGATCTCGAGTTCGGTGAGCTCATGAATGAGATTGACCGAATCGCAGCTAATACCGAATGGAACGGCGCGGCGGTCCTTGGTGGTGGTGATACAACAGTAACTGCATCAGGAGCGTCGACCCGAGATTATGCCATTCAGCTCGGTGCCGAGTCAGCTCAGACGATGGCGCTGACCCTGAACTCCTGGCGTACCCAGGTGAGCAGGGACACCCAGATGTCTGCGGCCAGCGGTACCGGTCGTGACGGTGTGGACCCCAAGGTCGGTGAAGCACAGGTCGTGACCTTCACTGATATGGCTACGAACGACGTGTTCGAGTTAGCTGGAATTACGGTTACCGCAACGGCCGCTGTAACGGCAGCAAATCTAGAGAATTTCTTCACTGCACAGACAAATAGTGCAGCCATCACGGGCTCACTAACCGGTGCAACTTTATCGGGTGCGCTGAATGGATACAGCACCGCCGAGCATACCGATGGCTCGAAAGTAACCTTCACCAGTACTGGTGGCAGGAACGATGGTAAGACGCTTGCTTCAGCCACTGTAACTGGCACGACTGATGGTACTGATCACGCCGTTGCGGCTGCTGTCTCGGTAACAGGGACAGAGGGTGTCGGTGCGTATGGCCAGGGTGTGCTTTTCTATGGCTCTACCCCCACGCGGATTGACATTACATCTGCGGCCAATGCTTCTCAGGCGATCGCCGAATTAGACAGGGCCATTGATGGTGCTGCTGCAGAGCGGGCCAAGTATGGTTCATACATGTCTCGTCTACAGCACGCGGCAGATAACTTGCAGAACGTGGCGACTAATACAGCTGCGTCCAAGAGTCAGATTTCTGATGCTGACTATGCGGCCGAGACCACTGAGCTGGCACGTACACAGATTATTTCGCAGGCAAGTACTGCGATGCTGGCCCAGGCGAATCAGGTGAAACAGACAGTGTTGTCATTATTGCAGTAAGGTTAAAGAGGCAGATTATCGTTGAAGAAGAGAAGTAAGGCGAAACAAAAAACGCTTACAGGCATACTCCTTACTACCTCTTTCTTCTGACGATGAGGGGCACTAAAGCTCTAACTGTATCAACTTTCAACATTCTGACTTTTATAATCTTTTTTTTATTTAAGATTTATAACGTTGATCAGCAGAGCAAACATTGAAAATTATTTTTTTAATGATCGGTTTGCAAGAGTCGATTAGCGGATCGAAGACTGGTGGTTTAAGGATTCAACTTGTTTGCCTTTAGAAGGTTTAGCGAACATTAATTTTTTTCCATCAACACATGATCAGTAAAATTTCTCGCAATAGGATTATGCGAAAACAGAATAGCTTGCTGACGTTTTATCTAACAGCGGCTACGGATTAAAGGAACTGCTTTATGACTGTAATCAATACCAACACCGCGTCCTTGGTGGCTCGAGACGCCATCCAGCGTAACGATCGCGCTATGTCGCAAGCAATGGAGCGCCTTTCTACTGGTTCTCGCATTAACTCTGCGAAGGACGATGCCGCGGGCCTCGCTATTTCCGAGCGAATGGGTGCTCAAGTATCAGGTCTTAACATGGCCGTGCGGAATGCGAATGACGCGATTTCGCTACTGCAGACAGCAGACGGTGCTACCCAAGAAATATCAAACATGCTTGGACGTATGCGTGAGTTAGCCGTGCAAGCAGCATCAGGTACATACACCTCCACCGACCAAGCCGCTTTAGACCTGGAGTTCGGTGCGCTGATGGACGAGATAGATCGTATCGCAGCAAACACCGAATGGAACGGGAGTGCGGTACTTGCCGGGAATGGCTCCTTGGAGACGGCGCAGGAACTTGTCAACAGCAAAGATATTCAGCTGGGCGCTGAGTCTGCTCAGACCATGAACCTCTCTCTGAAAAGCTGGAGGACCAAGGTGGCCGTGGACAGCAACATGACAGCCGCCGCAGGTACTAATCGGAATGGTGTCGACCCGGTGGATGTATTCTCAGTCACCTTCAATGCTCTTGGAGCCAACGAGACCGTTATTATAGGTGGGGTTACACTTACAGCTGGTGCTGGGGGCGCGACTGCGATAGTCGTTGCGGAGGCAATTGACTCTCTCGCAAATGGCGGCACCGCCGATACTTCCGACGCCACCATTGCATCAACAGCCGGCACACTGACGGGCTTTACTACTGCCGATAACTCCGGTGCTGCCACAGTGGTTTTCACTGCGGTGACGGCTGGAACAGCAGCGCCAACAGCCACAGGCACAAGCTCAGGGCACACCATAGCGGGCGGCACAGGTGGTACGGCCAACAATACCGCCTACGGCTCGGGCGTCCTGTTCTACGGTTCCACCCCGACACGTATAGACATCACTAGCGCGGCGAACGCTGCCCAGGCCATCGCGGAGATTGATCGAGCTATCGATGGCGCCGCGGCGGAGCGTGCGAAACTGGGATCCTTCATGTCTCGCTTACAGCATGCTTCCGACAACTTGCAGAATGTCGCCACCAACACGGCAGCATCTAAGAGCAGAGTGGCTGATGCTGACTATGCGACAGAGACGACAGAGCTAGCTCGCACGCAGATTATCTCACAAGCAAGCACCGCGATGTTGGCGCAAGCGAATCAAGTGAAGCAGACGGTACTATCACTACTGCAGTAGGTCTACTTCTCGACAAATGAAGTTAGTTCTTTAGCATGAATATCTTATTGAATAAGGGCATGTTTAAGACTGAAGCAATTGGAAAAGTTTTGGGTTGTGCACCCAGGCCCAACGCATTTTATAAGTACTCTGACCTGCTTATGATTTGCGTTGGGCCACCCTATACCTGCTCAGGCAAATAGACTAGAGGTACAAATAGGGGCAAGTCACACACCTTTTTTTAAAACCTTTTGCAAAAATTGAATTTTTAATGTTACTTCCTGTCATGTCGAATGGCGTGTATGGAAGATTTTCAAAAGTTAGACGGATTCAGCGACTCGCTGAGAGGATAACAACACATGACTGTGATCAACACCAACACGGCCTCATTATTGGCCAGAGACGCAATACAACGGAACGATCGCGCCATGTCGACCGCAATGGAGCGGCTCTCGACTGGTTCTCGCATTAACTCTGCCAAGGACGACGCAGCTGGCCTTGCGATTGCAGACAGGATGGGCGCTCAGGTGTCAGGCCTTAACATGGCCGTCCGCAATGCGAACGATGCCATCTCATTACTTCAGACCGTGGATGGTGCTGCCCAAGAGATATCGAACATGCTCAATCGCATGTATGAGCTTGCGGTACAGGCCGCGTCTGGCACATACACAAGTACAGACCGAACTGCCCTTGATCTAGAGTTTGGTGAACTGATGAAAGAGATTCAGGAAATCGCCGAACGTACTGAGTGGAACGGAACGTCCATCATGGACGATACCTACGATGATACGACTAATGCGCTGAAAGTTCAGCTTGGCGCTGAATCTAATCAGACTATGGCCGTACGTATCAAGGATTGGAGGCCAACAATCTCGGCGGACGGCGAGTTAGCAAGTGCGACAGATACTGATACCAACGGTATCGACTCGGCCGATTCAGCCTACAACCTGGCGGGTACCGCTGATGGAACCGAAGCTGCGCTGTACTTTCTTGATGGAACAGAAAATGACGACCGATTAGTAATTACCTCGGCGGCGGCGGCGGCCATAGCCGTGAAGAACCTAAACAACGCAATCGACGGTGCGGCGAAGGAGCGGGCTCAGTACGGTGCCTATATCTCTCGACTACAGCATGCCGCTGATAACTTGCAGAATGTAGCGACGAATACATCTGCCTCTAAGAGTCAGATTTCTGATGCGGACTACGCGACGGAGACGACAGAGCTGGCTAGGACACAAATCATCTCGCAGGCAAGTACAGCAATGCTCGCCCAGGCGAATCAGGTGAAACAAACCGTCCTGTCATTGCTAAGGTAACGTGTCGGTGTCATGTTAAGGAATGGGCGGCTGTCTCCTTGCAGCTGCCCATTTCTTAAAAGCACGAATTAAAGTATGTTACTGTTGGCACGGCATAATTGTTCGGTAGGTTGGAGATACTAATTGATTCTCTGTTTACTTAGAAAAAAAGGACAGAGATTGTGAGGAAATTTTATGAGTACGTTAAATATACCTAGCGTCTCGGAGCAGGTTAAAACAAGCGGCGGTGCAGAAACGCCCACTGTCGTAAAGCCGCCACAACTGACGACATCTAAACAGGATATTTCTGAGTCAACGGCTAGGGTCGCAGCTGACCTCAGCGAGCAAAAAAGTCATTCTGCGCAGTCAATTGAAAGGCTACGCGAGCAGCTGGAGAGAACAATAGAATCGCTTAATGTCGACCTCGAGCTGAGCGAGACTAATTTAAACTTCAGAGTCGACAAAATATCCGATCGTGTACTAGTGGCTGTGATTAATGAAGACACTGGAGAAACTGTCAGACAGGTACCGGCAGAAGCAATCCTCAAGGTTGCCCACAACATTGAAGCTTTAAAGGGGATATTATTTGACGACGTGTTTTGATCATATCGTCCTAAATATCCCTGTTTTGGCTTTTAGACGCAAAGTTGCGAGCCTCAACGGCCTCCTACCAGAACACTGTTCGCTTGTTTCTAAAAAGCGTTATCGTATATAGTCATCCCAGTGCGTGAGCCTCTAATTGGGCATGCATCATTAAAAGGTGGCTAATTTGAAAACCCTGCGAACACTTTTTGGGCGACAGTCCTTAATCGTGACTGTCTCTGTCCTGTTCTCCATCTCCTTTAATAGCCTGTCTGCCCAATCTAATCGATTTGAAGCAGGGATCTCGGCGAAGGCAAGGGGCCAATATCTGACCGCGATTAGATCCTGGCAGCCTCTTGCCGAAGACGGAATGCCAGAAGCACAAGTCAATTTAGGTCACATGTACAATGAAGGCCTCGGTGTCAACGTTGACTTTGAACAGGCGCTGTACTGGTACACGCTAGCTGCAGAGTCCGATCAACCGGAGGCAATCTTCAACCTCGGACTGCTTTACTTAGACGGCAATGGTGTTGCACAACATTCGCCAACAGCGCTCGATTACTTCGAGAGAGCGGAGGAGTTAGGCGTAGCAGCTGCATCATATATGCTCGGGACCCTTCAGCTTTCCGGAGAGCAAGGAGTCACCGTAAATTTAGAGAGAGGACGAGAACGAATTCGGCAGGCGGCTCTTGGTGGAGTACCTGAAGCTCAATTCACCTTTGCAAACGTGCTGTTATCAGGAGTAGGCGCTCCGCGTAAGTCTAGAGGCATTCTTGATTTCTTATTTTCGGAACCCGTTTCAGTAGGAGACCCCTTCCTTTCCTATGTGTGGGGTCGCATTTCTCAAGAGAACGACCACGTGGACCCCAATCTAGAGCGTCTCGTGGGTGTAACCGAAGTGATGTTGGAAGGTAGACGCGCGGAGGCGGAGGAGATAATTACAGAATGCATAGCCTCCGGTCTTGATAATTGCCCGAGCAGAGCTAGAACGGACTGACCACAATGTCGATACGCCTGTTCAATGCTCTTCCCTCTGCTGTTTCGTTAGTAGCAACTGGAACCGAATCCGCGAAGGCCATAATATAGATGTCTCCAGGCCTCAAATAGAGCTCATCAAGGAAGAATTCCGCAACTGATGCAGCCCGGGCTGAAGACAAGTCCCAATTGTCTCCATATCTTCCTCCAAATGATAGGGGCACATTATCGGTGTGGCCCTCTACTCTTGTAATAGCGGGGATCGGAAGAAGCATGTCCCCGATGCTGTCGAGAAGTGAGCGGAAATTTGGCCGCAATTGAGCAGACCCACTCGAGAAGCTTTGGTCGCCTGGGATCCTAATAATTATCTCCTCGCCTTCCCTGGTGACGTTTACTTGACCTGAAGAGATCTCGTCGGACATCGCTAGCAACACGTCACGGTACGTGCGAGCAACGGTATCGATCTCCCCCGTTTCACTCGCTTCAATAAGTTCGGTGCCATCGATTACTTCTATCAGGCCACTGGTCTCAGACTGCGCGGTTGCAACTTGCAGAAAAATTTCAATAAACTCGCGGTCAAGTTGGCCTGGCTCACGGGCACTCGAATCAGTCTCCGCTTGTCCCACGCCGGTGCCTAATAATTCGATTACAACCCTGTTCTCTTCTGCTCTAGCCTCAACTTTGCCTTCAGCTATTTGCGAGGCGAGTCGTTGTTGCACGACTTCAAGGGCATTAGTTGTCTGCGTCGATCGTTCTGAGGACGTGTCAGGGTCTGCGTCCCGAGGCGGTTGGTCAGACCGCTGTTCCTCAATGATGTCATAGACTGTAGGTTCGACACGTGCTGACCGAAATTGCTCCATCACCAAATTTTCCGCTGTCGCTTCTTGGAAGACCTCAATCTCCCTTTGGACGCCACTAATTGAGGCGGCTACCGAATCCATGGTCTGTAGCTTCTCTGGGGAAAATACTGCAAGCGCAAGTAGTATCACAAAGAAGGCCATTAGCAATATGGCCATATCGGCAAAAGTACCTAAATAGAGAGGAGCAACCGTAGGGCACGGAGGACAATCCTCGGCAGGGGGTTGGTCCTGTAGCTCGACTTTCTTTGACACTGTTCGTCCTGCCTAATTTGCTGAAAATTCAGCGAGTTTAATATCTATTCTTCTGTTTTGAGCCCTTCCTTCCGGAGTCTCATTCGAAGCGATTGGTACTGTATCAGCGAACCCTACTACAGAGAATTGAATGTCTGCCAGGGCCGGGTCTGCTAACAGCAAATTGGTGACGGCACTCGCTCTTGCTGAGGATAGATCCCAGTTAGATCGAAATACATCGCTGAATGCGATTGGTAGATTGTCAGAGTGCCCTTCGACCCTGACCTCCTGAGCGTCAGCTAAGTCAATGGTCCTTGCCACTTCTTCAAGAAGCTCGGAGAAACCTTGTGTCAAGTCGGCGCTGCCAGACCTAAACGAGTCCTGACTTGCCAGACGTATAATTACTTCATCTTGTTCCCGTTCAATCTCAAGAAGTCCCCTCTGTTGCTGAGTTTGCAATTGGGTTCGTACTTGTTCCAAGCGTTCCCCAGCAATCCTTTCTCGCTCTGCAGCTTCGGCCGCAGCGGCTTGACTATTTGACACGGCAAAAACGCTTATCTCTCTGATGATTTCAGATTGCACTTGGGCTACCGTCTCAATGGCATCAATTACTTCTTGCCGCACCGTGCCTGACCGACGCTGGCTTTGCCCCCCATTGGTTTCAGAAGAAGATGCGTCGCTATTAATTTCAACGACAAAAGTTTCGCCGTCTATCCTGACACTCACTTCACCCTGCGTAATTTCCTCTTCGAAAACCGCTCTTAAAATTTCGAGTTCTCTCTGGATATCGTATTTGTTCTCGAAGCTCTCAGTATTTCTCAGCAAATATTGTGAGTCTGTATTGAGGGCCAGCTGCCTCAAATTATCTGACAGATCTCTGACAGTGTCTGCAGGAGAAAACGTCTCAACTAGTAGTGACCTTGCCGTCGGTGGTTTAATCTCAAGGTTCATTGTCTGAACACCAAATGATTGACGCAATGATCCACTTATTTTCTGGAAATTTTGGATATCAAATTGGACCTGGGCCAGGATTAAGACAAAGAATGCCATCAGCAGGATGGCCATATCAGAAAAAGTTGCTAGATAGAATGGGACGCCCTTCGGACATTCTGGGCAATTGCTTTCTGGCGGGCGTTCAATCACGGGCGGAACAAAAGGCTCGCCTGAGCTTTCTGCTACTACTGGCGCTGGCGTGTGCTCCGAGTTTTCCATGAATATGCCTAAACTAAGGCTGTCCTCAGCCGTGGAGCAAGATAGGCCTGCAGTTGTCCTTCCATCAAACGGGGGTTACCGCCGGCTTGAATGAATTGGAGTCCTTCGATAGTAATTTCTCTGTTAAGTGATTCTAGATCTGAGAGCACTGCAAGTTTATTTGCCATGGGAAGCACCATGGCGTTTGCCATCAAAGCTCCATAAAATGTAGTAAGAACCGCTGTCGCCATATTTCCGCCAAGCGTAGAGATATCATCCATGTTGGCAAGCAACCCGACCAGCCCAACAAGTGTTCCGATCATCCCCATGGCTGGCAGCACTTCGCCCATGTACTGGAGTATTGCGCATGAGTGTTTATGCCGTAGCTTCATGGCAAGTAATTCTCCAGAAAGCGTCTGTTTGACCACTTGTGGTTGACTCCCATCTATGAGCATTTGAACCCCATTGGCCATAAACTTGTCAGGCACATCCTGGTTTTCTAGGGCAATTAGACCATCTTTCCTCGAAACCGTTGCGAGGTCGACAAGTTTGGCTATTATGTTGGTTGGCTTTTCTACTTTTTTTGTAAACGCAAGGAACATTAAGGGTATCACCCTCTTTACTTCGTCTCCGGAAGATTTCAGAAATGTGGCCATTATGGACCCGCCAAACACGAGCGCCAGTCCTGGAGGGTCAACAAAAGCCATTAATTCCATTCCCTCGTTTTTTCCTAAGGTTAGGAATATTGTGAGGCCAACAAACCCCATGGCTCCAAAGAATCCGATTATCGCGCTGAAATTCATATTATTTTCCGAGTTAGGGAGAACTGTGATCCAAGAATACTAAGTCACGGTGGCATTATTCTCAAGGTCGCCATACCATTGTAGCCCATATATCTCAGTTTTTTGCCCTCGGCCGTGTGCCGACTGGTATCAAAGTAACAAGACTAACTAATGGAGTGAAATCGGTCTGGCAAGAACGCTTGTCCTGGAAAGCCGGATAAAGTTAGAGGACTCGAGCAGGGCCTTGTCGGTGGCTGGAATTTGATGGGACAGACTCTTTAGGTCAAACGGAAGGAGAAAGTAGCGAAAAATTCATCAAAGGCCAGTGAAAGCCACTGAGGGACGGATCATAAAAAGTTGCGACCTTGAGTTTTGGAGAGATTCAAGCCTTCAAGTTCAACTTAGAGCCTAGATTCTTATTTCCGTCCGATTCGGCCGGAGCGTGCCCTTCTAGCTTCTTCTTTCGAAAGCTTATGCAGACCGCGCCATCCGCTTCAA
>PBTW01000049.1 GCA_002729315.1 Gammaproteobacteria bacterium | reverse complement strand
GAAAACGGGCGCTTCCATCGAATCTAACCAAGGTAATGGCATCGCGAAAACTAATCGTCGAGGAATTTCTCGGCGTCCAATGCAGCCATACAGCCAAACCCAGCACTGGTCACCGCTTGACGGTAAACCTGGTCCGCTATGTCACCGGCCGCAAATACACCGGAGATACTGGTTTGTGTTGCCATGCCGTCTAGCCCGGTATTAACCACCACATAGCCGTTCTTCATGTCCAGTTGACCTTTGAAGATGTCAGAGTTTGGCACATGCCCGATCGCAATAAAGATTCCATCTACGGCTATTTCGAGCGACTCCCCGCTTGA
Source organism: Gammaproteobacteria bacterium (assembly GCA_002729315.1). Classification (GTDB taxonomy): domain Bacteria; phylum Pseudomonadota; class Gammaproteobacteria; order Pseudomonadales; family Pseudohongiellaceae; genus UBA9145. The sequence continues at coordinate 10,264 of PBTW01000049.1, read as the reverse complement.
GACATGGCATATCCGGGCGCCAGTCACCCCCATGTCGTCCCCCAGCACATCCTCCAACACGTGATTCCACTCTATCGACACCTTACCTTCTTCCTCCCGTTCGAACAGCTTCTTTTGCAGGATCTTTTCGGCACGCAGTGAATCTCGACGATGTACTAGGGTCACATGAGAACAGATATTTGACAGGTATAACGCTTCTTCAACAGCGGTATTGCCCCCACCTATTACGGCTACCGCTTTGTTGCGGTAGAAGAAGCCATCACAAGTCGCACAGGCACTTACGCCTTTTCCCATAAATGCCTGTTCTGAGTCGAGTCCCAGATACTGAGCAGAAGCGCCTGTCGCAATTATCAGCGCATCGCAGCTGTAGCTGGCATTGTCTCCCTCAAGCAGGAACGGGCGTTGCTTCAGGTCGACAGAGTTTATATGATCAAAAATAACCATTGTATCAAAGCGTTCGGCATGGCTCTTCATTCGTAGCATTAAGTCTGGCCCTTGCAAACCCTCGACATCACCAGGCCAGTTGTCGACATCTGTCGTGGTGGTTAACTGACCGCCTTGAATTAGGCCTGTGATGAGAACCGGATCGAGGTTCGCACGCGCTGCGTAAACTGCGGCAGTATAGCCAGCCGGGCCAGATCCAAGAATGATTAGGCGATGGTGTTGATGATCTGTCATTGGTTCATTCCTGTAGCTCGTTTTTGGTCGGCTATATTTTAACGGATACGTGGTAAACGCGAGGATATTTTACCCTCAGGCCGCACACAGGCACTAGCAAGACATGGGCTACAGACGAAAATTCGTCTAGAGAAAAACGGCTTTAGGCACTTAACTATCTGACAATGTTGCACGATAAATAGCTATAACAACGCTCTTGAGAGCTGTCCAATGGCCAATGGCATTAAGATGCGAGAAACGTTAAGCCAACGGCCTTTTCCAGATATTTTGAGTAAACTGAAGATATAACTTATATCATATTGATTTAATTAGATAAAACTGTGCGAAAATCAGAAACCAAAGACGAAGTCCGAACTCTCATGCAGCGCTTAACTCGGGAAGGGACTCTCATAGTTTTCTTTCTGATGGCGCTCTACCTCACGATCGCGCTGCTAAGTTACTCACCTTCTGACCCCGGTTTCACGACCACGGGTTTCAATGAGGATGTCGCGAACGCCGTAGGTGTTTACGGGGCTTGGATTGCAGATGCGTTGCTTCATGTGTTCGGCTACCTCGCTTTTGGCTTCCCTTTACTGCTCACTTACAAGGTGTATACGTCCTTTCGAGAGGAGCAACTCAGCGCTGAAATCTCCTGGCCTATGTTTATTTTCAGAGCACTGGGCTATTCCCTGTTGATGCTGGCTTCATGCGGGCTTGCAACCATCCATTTCAACGTTCCGAAGGATGTTCCCTACATCGCAGGAGGCGTCTTAGGCTCGGTTGTAGTTGAGCTCAGTCTACCGCTTCTCGCCAGCCTAGGCAGTACCTTGCTCCTCTTCGCGATATTTCTGTTCGGTTTGACCATTTCGGCCTCAATCTCCTGGTTGAATGTAATCGATAAACTCGGGGCGTGGACACTGGGAACGATCAGTTTGCTTACCGAGAAGGGGCAAAAATGGCTTGAACAGCGCAAGCAGGCACTTGCGACGAAGGCGCGATTAGAATCTCGAAAGAAAGTCTTGGATTTACATATCCAGAAGGAGAGAAAAAGAGTACCTCCCACTATAAAGGAACCTCCGCGTAAAAACGCGGTTAAGAGCACGAGGGTGGAAAAAGAGCGGCAAGGCACTTTGTTCGAGCCCTCGTCTGTAAAGGAACTGCCAGCAATAAGGCTGCTTGATGCCTGGCAGGAAATCCATGAATCTGGTTTTTCCAAAGAGTCTTTAGAAGCCATGTCTAAGCTTCTGGAATTAAAACTTGGTGACTTCGGTATTGAGATCGAAGTAACCGCGGTCAATCCGGGCCCGGTGATCACTCGTTTTGAGGTTCAGCCAGCACCAGGCGTAAAGGTCAGCCGTATCACGAACCTGGCCAAGGATCTAGCTCGATCATTGGCAGTAGTCTCCGTCAGGGTCGTGGAGGTCATCCCCGGTAAGACCGTGATCGGAATAGAGATTCCCAACGAAAAACGCGAGATAATTCAATTAAGCCAGGTTCTCAGTTCTCCTGAGTTCGACCGGGCAAGTTCGGCGCTCAGTATGGCCCTAGGGCACGATATAGTCGGCAAGCCCGTCCTTGTCGATCTCGCAAAAATGCCCCATCTGCTGGTTGCCGGTACGACAGGATCTGGCAAATCAGTTGGCGTCAACGCCATGATCTTAAGCCTACTATTCAAATCTACGCCAGAGCAGGTGCGAATGATCATGATCGATCCGAAGATGCTGGAACTTTCAGTCTATGACGGGATCCCGCATCTTTTGACACCAGTGATTACTGATATGAAAGACGCCGCAAATGGATTGCGCTGGTGTGTAGGGGAAATGGAAAGACGTTATAAACTTATGTCTGCCTTAGGCGTTCGAAATCTTACAGGTTTTAACTCCAAAGTCAGTGACGCTCAAAAAACAGGTAAGCCCATCGCTGATCCCACCTGGCAATTCGATCCGATGTTGCTGTTAGAGGAGCAGTATGCCCCGGATCTCGAGCCTTTGCCTAACGTTGTAGTTATTGTCGATGAGCTTGCAGATATGATGATGGTAGTCGGCAAAAAAGTAGAAGAACTTATCGCACGGATTGCGCAAAAAGCGCGCGCGGCAGGCATCCATCTGATACTTGCCACTCAGCGGCCATCCGTTGATGTCCTAACTGGCCTGATCAAAGCGAACATTCCGACTCGTTTATCTTTCATGGTGCAGTCGAAGATCGACTCCAGAACAATTCTTGGCGAGGGGGGTGCGGAGCAGCTTCTCGGGCATGGTGATATGCTATTCCTACCGCCCGGTGGTGGAGTGCCAACCCGAGTACACGGCGCGTTTGTTAGTGATGATGAGGTGCATCGTGTGGTTGCAGACTGGAAGCGACGGGGAGAGCCGGTTTACATCGACGCGATAACTCAAAGTTCCGAGGACAGCAATTTACTGTCTGCGTCCGCAGACCTGGGGGGAGGCGAAGGAGACGATGCGCTTTATGATGAGGCTGTAAAATTTGTCACTGAGTCACGAAAAGCCTCTATTTCGGCAGTGCAACGCAAACTTCGGATTGGCTACAACCGGGCAGCCCGCATGATAGAATCTATGGAAGATGCAGGGGTCGTTTCCGAAATGGGACACAATGGCTCTCGTGAGGTCATTGCTCCGCCTCCCCGCGAATAATTTGTTTCGTAAACACTTTTTGAGAGTTTAATTATGCTGAGTCACAGACTCACCCTAGCGGTCTCTCTGACACTCTGTCATATTTCACTGGCCTCTTCTCAGGAAATGCCACAAACACAGCTTAGCAATCTTCTGCAGCAAGTGAACACAATGAGCGCCACCGTGCAGCAACTGATCGTTGAGTCTGATGGCGCTTTACTTGAAGAGAGCAGTATCGAAATGCATGTAATGAGACCCGATGGATTTTACTGGGAAACATTGGAACCATTCTCCGAATTATTAGTGACAAATGGCACTATTCTCTGGAGCTACCAGCCAGATCTTGAGCAAGTTGTCATAGAGGACTGGGACAGCAACAAAGCCGAGCTGGCTGCCGAATTATTAAGCGGTCGAACCGACAGCCTGACTGAGGAATATGAGATCTTCGCGCAGGGCGACGCAGGTGAAAACATGGTCGTTTTTCAATTGCTACCGCTTGACCAAAACTCATTGTATCGACGCATAAATATCAGTTTCGATGACGCTGCTTTGTTCTCCATTCATTTGGATAACAAGAACGGTCAAAAAACCCTGTGGCAATTTAAACAGCCGCAGATTAACCAGCAATTGAGTCCGGACTTATTTAACTTTCAGATTCCTCCTGGAATCGATATCGTTGATAACCGCGTATCTCAGGAGTGAGTCTTGCCCATTTATCTCGCACTTGCAATTGGTGGAGCATTCGGCGCGATCGCTCGGTACTGGATGAGCACCGGCTTAAATCAATTGAGTCAGCTGCTATTCCCCATAGGCACATTCTTTGTGAATGTCTTGGGCAGCTTTTTCATAGGCGGTCTATATATCTACCTGAGTGAGCGTCCTGATCTTTCAGAGGCAGACCGGCACCTCCTGATTACCGGGTTTTTGGGAGCATTGACGACGTTCTCAACATTTTCACTTGAGACCCTTTTGTTGATTGAGCAAGGCCACTACAATACAGCGCTCTTCAACGTAGTAGGTAGCGTCATGTTCTGTCTGGGCGCCTCCTATCTGGGGATCTCACTGGCTAAAATCTTTCTGTGACCCTGCTCCTTACTTACAAATCGGCAAAATCTGATGCTTGATCCCAAATGGCTACGCTCCGAACCTGAAACAATCGCGGCTCTTCTCAAGAAGAAACAATTTGATCTTAATGTTGAACTTCTAAAAAGTCTTGAAGACTCTCGCAAGAGTCTTCAACTGGATACAGAAACCCTTCAAAACGAACGCAACACCCGTTCGAAGGAAATCGGTAAGGCGAAAGCTGCAGGCGAAGATATCTCCGAAATTCTGGCTTCAGTTGAAGGGCTGAAAGAACAACTCGAGAAGAAAAAAGAAGAGCTGGCTGAAATTCAGGAAAAATTAAAGGCCTACATGCTTGAGATTCCGAATGTGCCCGCTCCAGAAGTCCCTGACGGCGCAGACGAGTCAGATAATCTTCAGGTCAGCGCATGGGGGCAGCCAAAGGCATTTAACTGGGAGGTAAAGGATCATGTTGCCCTCGGTGAAAACTTACAAGAAGGTCTGGATTTTGTCAGCGCGGTCAAGCTTACGGGCTCCCGGTTCGTGGTTATGCGCGGTCAGATTGCTCGACTGCATCGGGCATTGACACAGTTCATGCTTGACACCCATACGGATGAACATGGCTATACCGAACTTAATGTGCCCTACATAGTGAATCAGGAATCTTTGTATGGCACAGGACAATTACCTAAGTTCGAAGAAGATCAATTCAGAATTCAAGATGAAGAGCTGGCTTACTATCTTATTCCAACAGCAGAAGTCCCTGTAACCAATCTAATACGCGACGAAATCCTTGAGCCAGACAGCCTACCAATGCGGTTCGCCTGTCACACACCTTGCTTTCGGAGTGAAGCAGGTAGCTATGGTAGAGATACAAGGGGGATGATCCGTCAGCATCAATTTGAAAAGGTTGAATTGGTGCAGATAACAGAGCCAGATCAATCGACCGAGGCACTCAAAGAATTGACGCAGCATGCAGAAGCGATCCTGCAGAAACTGGAATTGCCTTATCGAAAGGTAATGCTCTGCGGGGGGGACCTCGGATTTTCAGCGGTTAAAACCTTTGATCTCGAGGTCTGGTTGCCCTCACAAAATACTTACCGAGAAATCTCTTCGTGCAGTCTTTTTACAGATTTTCAGGCAAGGCGGATGCAGGCGAGGTGGAGAAACCCAGCAACCGGTAAGCCAGAACTCCTTCACACCATCAATGGGTCCGGGCTTGCGGTAGGAAGAACCTTGGTCGCTATCTTGGAGAATAATCAGGACGAGCAGGGACGGATTTGCGTTCCTGATTGTCTCAGACCCTATATGAATGGGCTTAAACTGATAGGATAATTTAGCGCGCAAGTAGGCGCGGTCTGACGACGGCTCGTTGAAATAGACAGAAGAGCTCAGATGCAGTTGTCCGGTTTAGGAAGACCGGCAATTTTCGCTACGGTTTTAGCAGCACTTCCCCCGAATAAGCGCATCACGTAGACGCTCCGCCCTTTATCTGAGCCAAGTTCTTTTCTGACGTAACTAATTAGGGCTCTAGATGCTGGTGCCATTTGGTAGCGCTGATGGAATTTTCTGATAAGCCGAATGATCTCCCAGTGCGCCTCTGTCAGCTTGATGTTCTCACGAGAGGCCAGTTCGACCGCTACTGATTCATTCCAGCGATCCAATGTAAGGAGGTAACCTTCGTCATCAAACGAAATTTCAAAGGCTTGTAAATTGAGCTTGGACATGCTGACTTGGCCAGGCAAGTGAGAGTGATCAAGTGTACTTTGAGCTTCAAGACCAACTGATTACTTTGTCATAATCAACTGTTAACTCGACGAATCTGCCGTATCCCACCGGATCGATTCGCTCTGCCAAGATGCTAAAAACCCCTCGGGCAAGTAAGTCCTCTCTCAGTGCAAAAAGCGCGTTATCCTTAGAAACACAGTCTATGAGGTATGGAGGACATCCATAGTACACACCGTCCTGAATAAACAGGATACCATCTCCCGGGCAAATAAGCTTGAGGCAGGAGTCCAGAAGACCACTACTCGGACTACCACTAATGGTATGAAGAGCGCTCATAAATTAATTACAACGTCTGAGTTTGTGGTAAGTTGTCGCACTTCTTTTGCTTTTAAAATTTTGACAGGGATAGAGAGATCATCGGCAGCGATATGGCGCTCCTGTAGACTGGCGGCATCTACCAACACCTGCTCGATTCCATAGAGCTCAAGGGTTTCCAACGCTCTGCCAATTGTCTTCGATGAGATAAACTCGGCATTTTGTTTCTGAATAAGCTGAAAGACTCCATCGTCCATAAAAAGAAAATTTACCTGCTGTTCGAAAACTGCAGCCGCGAGCGCGGCGTCCATAATAAGTTTAGCCTTATTGTTACCATAGGGCGCTTGCCTCGTTATAAAGGTTAAGGTCTTATGTTGCATGGATTCGCTATCGGCTAGCCAAAAGAAACCAATCGTTCGGAGTGTAAGGCAGCATCCACAAGCTGGCCAAGACCTGCTATTTGCGTGCTTTTAAATAGGGAAACGCTCGCCATTTCATGCCTTGTGGACTCATCAAAATCTAGAATGCCTCGAACTAACGCAGAAGACACGCAAGCCACTGAATCGATGCCATTATTTTTCAAGAACTCGTCCCACGCCTCGGAGAGATTGATTTCGTCTTGCGGAGCAACACTCAAAGAATTTGCATTCAGAACTCCATCCCCGTAGAAGAATACACGATAGATTTCATGACCTTGTGACACTGCTTCTGTTGCGAACTGATAGGCCGTCATCGAGGATTGAGAGGAGGCGGGGGACGTGGACACGAGAAGGGAAAATTTCACAATGATTTTCTTTCAGACGCTCAGATTACGCTTCGCGATAAAATAAAAAGCCCCAGACAGACTGGGGCTTTTCAAATACCGAACTGGCATTAAAAGATAATTAATCATCACCGGAGAAAGCCATCAGAAGATGAAGCAGGCTCATAAAAATATTGTAAATAGAAACATATAGCGTAATCGTAGCCAGGATGTAATTCCGCTCTCCACCGTGAATGATTTCGCTGGTTTGGTACAGGATGACTGCACTTGAGAAAAACATGAAGCCTACTGATAAGGCCAGCTGCAGTGCCGGCATTTGCCAGAAAAGACTGATTACGATAGCAGCTAGCAGAACAAGACAGCCTGCCGCGATAAAACCCCTCAGGAATGAAAAATCCTTTCGAGACGCGAGAACCCACCCGCTTAAACCAAAAAAGATAAACGCGGTACCGCCCAACGCAGTTGTCACGATTTCACTGCCATTTTGGCTAGCCATCAGATACCCGAGAAGCGGACCGATACCGTAACCTATAAACCCGGTAAACCCGAAAGTGGTCAGCAAACCCCAAGGACTGCGGGCAAGTGCGTGAGTCGCAAACAGGAATCCATAGGCTCCTATCAGAAACACCCAAGGACTTAGAGACGGAGCATTCACGCTCAATGTCGCTGTGACTGCGCTAAAGGCCAGCGTCATGGACAGCAGCAGGTAAGTATTCTTGAGAACTTTATTGACCGCCAGCGCCGATTGCTGGCTCTGAGCAATTGCCAAATCAACTTCGTTCATCGTTTTCTCCATGGTTAAAGATTCATAAATATAACGACCGACTCGGGTCGCGCTTGATCTTGCTTGNCGTAANTGGGCGCAGGGCCGGCCGATTCACNCCGTGCTCGCTTTGCTCACATTATAAAACCGCTTCTGNCGATACCTAATCGTTGGGTCGGAGTCCCGAAGATTCAAGCCCTCGGGCNACATTCGGTGTATCAGAACGGCAAAGCATCAATAATGATACCCTCAAGATGTCACAAATCAACGGCTTTCGTGCCCTATATTAAGATGAGGGGATTAGGAACTTGAGAACGATTACCATTTCCCTAAATAACAGGGTGGTGTAACATGCCCCCTCCGCGGAGGGGTGGCAGAGTGGTTTAATGCACTGGTCTTGAAAACCAGCGAGGGTGAAAGTCCTCCGAGAGTTCGAATCTCTCCTCCTCCGCCAGAAACCATGGGGCCTCCAGAGGAGTTGGGGGTCAAAAATGGTCAATTTGTTTTCACTTAATATGAGCTTTGGACTCTAAAATCGGGTTATCGGCTTCGCTGAATTCTAGAGTAAAATGGCCGTCCGCCGATATCGCAAACACACACCGATTAACACCTTAGCAAAATGCTCCTTAGAACATCCTCAGTCGGATCGAAGCCGAGAGTAAATAGCCTCCTCAAATCTATCTAAAACCACTAAGTGAGATTCATCTTCGAAAGGTAGATATTGCATCAAAAGAAGGGCTGCAATGTTTCTTTTTCTATCAATCCAAAACTTAGTGTTAAATAAGCCAGCCCATGACAGAGAACCCGGGGCCCTTTTATCTTTACCCTGTGACTCACTTATTTGAAAGCCGAGACCCCAAGTATCAATCCCGGCACCCTGAGGAAAAGCTTTCGACAAGTTCGGCATAGCCTCTGGCTGGAGTTCTGCTTTCAGGCTTCCAATGCTGTTGGTTGTTATTAGCTTAATAGTTTCCGGCGACAACAGATTCTCACCCGAGTCAACTGCACCGCTTCTTAAATACAATCTCATGAACTTCGCATAATCCCGTGCAGTAGAACTCAGTCCTCCATGACCTTCCTCAGGCTGGATTATTTGTTCGGGTTTCGGACGTTCCATGAAGTTACCGCCTATTTTAGTATGGGTGGTTACCACTCGATTCATTGAATTCTGAGGTACGGTATAAAAGGTCTCAGCCATACCCAATGGAGTAAAGATTTCATCTTCCATAAATTTAAGTAATCCTTTGCCTGAAACCTTCTCAACCAGGTCACCTATCAGGTTAGTCGAGGGACCATAGGTCCATTTTTCACCTGGTTCATGTTGAAGAAGAAATCGATCTGAACTTATTGCACCAGTCAGGGGGAGTCCAGCAGCGGCTATCTCTTTACTATTAAAATTGTAAGCTAGACCCGAAGTATGCGTCAGAAGCTGTTTGATCGTAACTTCATTTGAAGCTCTTTCTGCAGTGTAGGTTCCATTCACAAAGTCAAATTCATCAAAAATTTCGAAGGGAGATGAATCTTCAATGTGAGAGGATATTGGGTCTTCTAACGACACTTTTCCATCCTCGACCAAAATCATGGCAGCCGTAGACGTTATCGGCTTTGTCATAGAAGCAATTGCAAAAATATTATCTACCTGCATGGGAGTTTTATTCGCAACATCCGAGAAGCCAAATGCCTCTGCATAGATCTCCGCCTCAGAATTAGTTACTAAGGCTACAAAGCCAGGTATGTTAAATTCTTTCTGACTCCGGTCGAGAATATCCGTGATCTCTTTCTTGGCATCCTCTGAAAAATCTTGTGCTAAAACAACACTAGAAGACATGATTAGTAAGGCACTACTGAGAAACAAAAAGTATAGTATCCAAATATTCTAACTAAAATTTTATTCATAGAGTGCCTCTTGAATATCGAAGATTAAAGCATGAGCTATTCGGTCAGCAGCAGTGCGAAAATTCAGGGGAAGGTGGCAGAAGACAAGAATCAGTGTATCTTGGCTTAAATCCTTAGTGCAAAACCAATCACCGTAATAGGAGGCGTGGCTATCAGACAGCCTAGATAAAAGCAATGAATTCGCCTGAGTTAATCACGCCAATTGCTCAGAAAGCTCGTTTCCAGTCAATAGATACGCTTAGAGGCATTGCTTTACTCGGCGTTTTGCTGATGAACATCATAGCGTTCGCCAACCCCTTTGCCGCATATTATTTGCCATCAATTGATAGGGCAGATACCGGGCTCAATCTTGCTGTGTTTATGTTTATGGACATTTTTATCGAGGGCAGCATGCGAACAATATTCTCAATACTATTCGGTGCGGGCTTACTGATCTTCATTAATAAGCCA
>PBTW01000048.1 GCA_002729315.1 Gammaproteobacteria bacterium | reverse complement strand
TTCTTGTTAACGCGATCGATAGTGTGCGCGTGAACAACGTCAAGGTTGTCAATGCTGATATTGATACGAATAACGGAGTGATCCACGTAATCGATCACGTCGTTTTATTAGCACAGAATGTCCTACAAGCCGGACGCCCGTCCGGCTTATTTCCCTAGAGGCTTGGGCTGATTCGTCAGCCCCTTTTTTGCGTCTAGCGTTCTGCCAAACAGGCTGAGTACTTCTATTCCTATAACTGCGACAGTTATTCGGCCCGATCGTCTTAACTAAGTGGTTGCAACAAATGTGGCACCGGCTGTTTTGGGGGAGTCTACTAACGACCGTGCCAGATGTCCTTCTTCGGTTAGTTCGTGGATGAAAACTTTCTTTCGCTTGCCAGTTTTTGTCTCTAGCGACGCCGGCTTATGTGCGGTTGCCGCTCCATGAAGAGCTCGCAAGGTTCTTGTTTGACCGAGGCTTAGATCACGTATGGCATCGAGCTTGTTCGGGCACCGTCGACCGTAAAATATTGATAGCACCACACCCGGTCAAGCTGTGCTCCGTCCAGGAAATCCAGCGCGTTCTCAAAATCTGACTCAGTTTCGCTGGGCAACCATACAATAAAGGTACTGCAAATGGTCAAGTTGAGGCAGGTCAATCGTTATTGATTCATGCGTTGCAGTTTGTTCTTAGAGACGGCGGGGCGTTCCATAGCTCAAGGATCCGCGGAATGTTCTAAGCGGACATGCCGCGCGCCGAAATAGGCCAGATTGACTCAACCCGCTCACCGCGGACCGCATACAAGGCATCGTAAAGATTTACGACCGGATCGCAGTGGGACACGATCAATTCGATTTTGTCCCCGACGCGATAAGTGCGAGACGGGTTATCGTCATATCGCAGCGTGCCAAACTCATCCGAGCCGGAACTGTAGTTCATTCCGGACCCTCCTTTCACTCTCGGCCAGGGGCGATTGATCGTGCAGGCTTTAGCTCCAGCATCGGTTGTGCAGCGCCCGGCGTACTGGTCGTTCAGTACTGTGGTGAGGACTGTTAGGGCGGGCTCAAAATCGGTGTACTGCGCGTCATTGCCTATGCCGCCTATGTCCATGTATTGTGCGTCCATGAAGACATAACTGCCAACCTGTATATCCGTCAGGCCGCGGGTTTCATGATCTATGTTGTAGCTCCCGGTACCCCCGCCCGAAAAAATCTCGGTACTCAGGCCACTTCTGTCGAACAGATCAAAGGTATCCGTAGCGGCTACAAGTCGTTCGAGAGTCTGCTTGCGTCGGGCAGCAAAGCCTTTTACGTGCTGCGATCCGCCGTCGTAGCACAGCAATCCACGTAAGCGCAGTCCAGGTAACTGGTCAATCAGCTGAGCGAGAGCCAGTGCGGGTTGCCCAGGCGTGATACCAGTTCTGTGTCCTCCAGGGTCAACGTCGATCACAACATCTGCGGTTAAGCCCATGGCGCTGGCAGCCTCCGAGAGCAGTCTGGCGTTCTGCTCGCTGTCAGTTGCTTGAATGAATTCTGGATTGGCCTCATGCAGGGCCATGGCGCGCTTGATCTTAGTGGTGGTCACATTGGTGGTCGTCATCAGTATGGGTCTGATGCCATGCTTATACATGACCTCTGCCTCACTGACTTTTGCCGTACAGATACCCACTGAGCCGCTTTGCAACTGCTTCTTTGCAAGGGTTGGGCACTTGTGGGTCTTCGCATGCGGTCGGCTCGCGATGCCGTTGCGACTCACTGTTTCCTGCATATGGGCAATATTTGCCTCCAGTGCGTCCAGATCGAGGCACAGGCTCGGCGTATCAAGTTCCCATTTCGAGATGTCTCTTTGCATGCCGTCCTCGCTGGCGAATGACAGCAGCTCTTGCTGGGTGTAACCATTGACGCCGGTGGGTATCCAGAGTGCCGCAGCGGTGCCTGAGTTTTGCAAAAAACGGCGACGGCTGATTTTACCTGATGACATTCAGCAGCTCCCCAACTCGTTCGTTAACATATCTCGCTAAGTCTACACGCTCATTCCGCCGCCAGCCAGCAGACCGCTCTGAGTGATGCCATCAAATACAAACTGCACGGCCAGTGCTGACAGCAGAACACCCATCACGCGGCTGACGATATGCATGCCGGTATTACCTATCAGCCGATGAATCTGACCCGACAGCAGCAGCATGACCAGAGTGGCAAGCAGAACCAGCAGAATACTGCCGATCACAATGGCTTTTAGAAGCAGATCGCCTTCGGTATCCGCCATAATGAGAATCGCAGCACCCATGGCGCCGGGCCCTGCGATCAGGGGCGTGGCGAGCGGAAAGACCGAGATATCCTGTTTGGCTCGGGCCTCTTCCTCCTCTGCATCGGTTGTAGAGGTGCCGCCAGAGTTGCGCGCAAACACCATGTCTATACCCATCAGCAGCAGCAAAACGCCGCCCGCTGTGCGCAGCGCAGCCAGTGAGATCCCGAGGCCAGAAAGCAGTACCTCTCCGATGAGTGCAAATAAAACCAGAATAACAGCGGCGATTATTGTGCCTCGCAGTGCCATCAGACGGCGCCTTTTCGCGGGCGCTGACGCAGTCAGGCCGGCAAAGACCGCAGCAACGTCAAACGGTCCTATCGTGGCGAAAAAAGTGGCGAAGGCGACTCCGAAAGTCTCTAACATCACTGTGGCTCTCAGGCAGTCGCTGTGCGCACGGCTGCTGCGCAGTGCAGTTGCGTTGTGTCGTAAAGATGTATGGCGGTGTGCTGTTGCTGAACAAGCAGAGCAATCTCTGTGCAGCCCAGAATGATAGCCTGCGCTCCGCGTTCTGCCAGTTTTGCCATTATAGACAAATACTCGCGACGAGAATTGACTTCAATCTTACCCAAGCACAGCTCATCGTAAATCACTCGATGCACAAGTTCGCGCTCTGGCTGTTCCGGAATTAGGACCTCGATACCGAAGCGCTGTGTTAAGCGATCCCGGTAAAAGTCTTGCTCCATGGTGAAGCGTGTTCCTAGTAATCCGACTCTCTCGACGCCGTCTTTTCCCAGTTGCTCCGCAGTGGCATCAGCGATGTGGATCAGGGGAATATTGATTCCAGTCTCTATCTCCGGTGCAACTTTGTGCATGGTGTTGGTACAGATCAGCAGAAAATCGGCACCGCCAGCCTCAACGGCCTGAGCGGCCTGAGTCAGGATTGTCGCTGTGGCTTTCCAGTCGTCGGCGTGCTGTAGTTTTTCAATTTCGTCAAAATCGACAGAATACAGCGCGATCTTAGCTGAATGCAGACCACCCAGTATGTTCTTGACGCCTTCGTTGATCTCGCGGTAATACGTGCTGGTGGACTCCCAACTCATGCCGCCAATCATTCCTATTGTTTTCATCGGTAGAGGTCCCGCGGAAAACCGCGGATGATATCCAAAACTACTGAGCAAGCGCCATGATTTATTCCGGGGCGATGCTTGTTGCCTGTCTGGAGGAGCTGGTATAGCTTGTCACTGTGTATCTTGTGTCTCACCAAAGTGTAGGGCGTTGAGGAGCCTATCCCTGGGCCAGTAAGGAGGAACTCGTGTCCATTGTCTTCAAAGCTGCCGTGCTGGTCACCCTGGCCCTGCTCGGGAACTGCCAGCTGTCAGATTCCGGGCAAACGTCCGGTCGGGAAGGCTTTGTCGTGCTGATCCCCGGGAGCTCAGTACAGATAGAGGTGCGCTATTTTTCTTCCAAGAACTTTGTTGGTGAGGTAATTGACGGCTACCAAGCTCCAGTGATCTACCTTACCCTAGAGGCATACGAAGCCTTAAGGGCGGTCCTTGGAGAAGCTGAAACTCTAGGTTTAGGGATCAAGGTATTTGATGCTTATCGCCCGCAGCAGGCAGTGGACCATTTCGTGCGCTGGGCGGAAGACCTTTCGGATATCCGGATGAAGGCGCAATATTATCCCAAGGTTGAAAAACAACATCTGTTCCGAGATGGATACATCGCATCCCGATCTGGTCATTCACGCGGTTCCACGCTTGACTTAACCCTATTTGAGTTGGAAACAGGCAAGGAGCTCGATATGGGAACTGCCTTTGACTTTTTTGATAAATCCTCCTGGAGTGAGAGCGAAGCCGTTACCGTCCAGCAGCAGAGCAATCGGGCATTACTGAGGATGTTAATGATCCAGCATGGATTTCGGCCGCTCAGAGAGGAGTGGTGGCATTTCACGCTGGAGAATGAGCCGTACCCGGAGACCTATTTTAATTTTCCGGTGCGTTGAAGCTTTCCGAAGGGATCAGAGCGTCGGGTATTTGAATTGCCCGTTCGCGGTAATAGCGCAAGGCTCCCGGGTGCAAGGGGACGGGGATGCCCTGCAGGGCTTCCTCAAGTTTCATTGAACGGGTGGCGCTGTGAATTTGCTGAAGCGTTGGCAGGTTTTCCCACAGCATTCGGGTCAGGTCGTACACGACCTTCTCAGAAACATCCCTTCGCACGATGAGCACATTAGGGCTGGCTGCGGTCATGATTGACTCATTTTGATATGGGTAGGTCTCGGGCGGCAATTCATACGCCTGCCAAAGCGGATAGCGCTGATTGATTGAAGCAATCTGTGAGCTGGTAAAGTCCAGGACGGTCATGCTGCTGCGCATTTGTGCGAATGCTTGCGTAATTGCGGTTACCGGAGGGCCGGCAGGAACGTTCATGCCGACAATATTGCCGTCCTGCATCGCGCCGGCCGATGCTCCATAGGTCATATAGCCTAGTGTAAATTTCTGTTGATAATCAATTCCGAGGGCGTCGAGAATATAAATGCCCGTATGCTCTGCGCCTGAATTTCGTGCTCCCAGAACATAGCGTTCTCCCTCCAAGCTATCCAGATCCGCGAGAGTGCCGGATGTCACTAAATCAGAATGCAGGACAAAATGCTCAACATTAGGCCACATGACACTGACGCTGCGCAGGTCTGACTGCGGCGAGCTGATGGGTCCTTCGCCGTTGTAAGCCCAGGCCGCGAAAATGGCGAGGACAAGAGCAAACTGGGACTGGTTTTCTCTGAGCAGCTTGATATTTTCCATGCTGCCGGCAGAACTTATTGCGGTGAGCGAAAAATTTGCCTTTGCTTCCGCCTTGGCCAGGGTGGACAGGGCGACGCCGACAGGATAAAAGGTGCCGCCGGTGGTGCCGGTAGCCAAAATGTAACTGCTTCTCTGGTGCGAGCTGTCGTTGCAGGACTGCAGCAATAAGGCACAAAGCAACAGCGTGCAGTTCACCAAATTTCTGAGCCGACCTTTGGTTCTGCACCGCATGCCGGCTAGCTGCAGCCACCGGAAAGAGAGGCTATCCAATGACTGATCAGCTCTACCCCCTGCTCATGCACAAGGGCTCGTCCCAGTTCCGGCATCATTTCGTCCGGCTTCGCTGACTGCATCCGGTAAACCAGAATTGATTCGGCCGGCTTTCCGGGGACAATGCTGTAGAGTCGATCACCCGCACCCCCGCCAGCCGCGACCGGCGGCTTGCACACACCCATGTTGACCTGTTGCTCATGCTGTCCGGTCAGAATCAGATTGGATGTGTCAGCCGCGCCGTTTGGATTGTGGCAGTGTCCGCAATTCATGCTGAGATAGGCAAGCGCTCTGTCCTCAAGCGTTTCGCTTGGATCACGCCAGGACGGTGGCAGAGCGACGTGTGTCTCCCCGTCCAGCCAGCCCCTGTCAAGCATTTCATCCAGCTGTGAGCTGCTGACATTGTCGGGATAAGTGAACGAAGCGGAGAGCTGAGTCGCTACCGCGCCGAGCGGATGCAATTCGCCGTCAGGATGCTCGGTGACGTGACATCCTGAGCATTGATTCTCATTGGGGACAAAATAGACGAATTCTGAACTGCCATGCCCGTCTCGTAAGTTCAGAGTTTTGCTGGTGCCAGCTACTCGCAGGAAGGCTTCGGAGCCTTCGTCATTCCAGACATAGGGAAAGGCCTCCCAACCTGAAGATCTCTTGACCAGCAGGCGTGTTTCTATGAGCTGGTTGGCTGAGAGATCTATCGACTCGGCAATCACTTCCTCCATGCGCTGCAGATTTCCGGCGCCGTCTTTCGGATAATAAAAAGTTTTGCTTACAACCGTACCAACTGGGTAGCTGAGTTCATCGCCAATCAGCTGTGCCTGTGCGCCTTCCGGGATCCAGATGGTGCGCAATTTTTGGGCGTAGTCAGAGAAAAGCTGATTCGCTGGCCGGTATACCATGTTGAACTGGATGGGAGTCAGACTTTTATCAGACAGGTCAAACAGCCCCCATTCTGACAGCCGAGAAGGATTGGTGTCAGCATGAAACGTAGGAGGGGATTCACTGCAAGAAATCAGTGAGGTGATCAGTATAGCGCCAAATGCAGACATGCGCTGCGTGTTCATAGACTTAGTCCGCGTTTGAGCTCAATGAAATTACTGACAGGCTTGGCAGGCTGCAGTCATGGGCAGTGGAGTCGAAACTGGGAGCTGCGAAGCCATTGCCGGCATCGAGATTGACATAGCCTGCTTCCCCGTTGTTGCTTATGCAAAGGACCGCCCCGCCGTCGGCGCCGGGGACTGTCACGCCATCCCAGACTATGTCGGGTATGTCCTGTCCGGTCGCCTGCTTCAGCAGGTTAAGCGGCTCAGAATCGGGGCTTGTGCCTCCACCTGAGAACCTGTTGTCATGAATGTAGATGCTTTCCGGAAAAGGATCATAGTTCGGATCATCGAATGGTCTTTCGGTGATAAAGTAACTCACGATCATGACGTTTGCGCTGCCGTTATCTGCAAATTCATTGCCGAATACTTCGATACTGTCATTGGCCAGAACCATCATGCCTGTGCCCGTGGGCACTTCGCCAACGATGTTGCCCGCGGGCGCGAAGTTTTTGACATTATTGTTGCTGATTTGATTGTTAAAAACTCGGGTATTCTGACCACCCTGAACCGGTAGATTCGGTAAATCAAATACTAGAATGCCGCCTGTATTGTTGGTCGCGATATTGTCATAAACGTCAGCAAAGGTTGAATTTTCGATTTCGATTCCGGCGACGTTATATTCTGCGCGCGAATTCCGCACGATGATCTGAGTGGACTGCCCCACGTAGATACCGGCGTCAGAAGCGCCGATTGCGACCGCGCCGTCAATCAGGATGTTGCTGCTCTGCACCGGGTAGATTCCATAAGCGCCGTTGGTGGTCAGGGGGCCGCCTGTCCATTCGGTACGGACATTACGGATCACAACATTATCACTTTCATTGATTTTGATGGCGTCGCCCACGGTATCTTCGATGGCGAGGTCTTCAATAGTGAAGTTGTCAGCGCTGACCAGCAAGCCTTCGGCGCCCTGCGCCTGATTTTTGAAGGACAGCACTGAGCGATCCATGCCTTCGCCTCGGATTGTTACGCCAGCGACAGAGAGAGACAGTCCGCGCGTCAGTCGATGCGTGCCGGCAGGGATTTCGATGACATCACCGGCCTGGGCCAGAATAAGCTGCTGCTGCAATGATTCTTCAAAGCTGAGTTGAGGTTCCGGGGGCGCACTATGCTCGCTGCAGGCGCTGAGCACGCAGATCGATGCACCAAGTTCAATAATTCTCCAAAGATTATTGGGCATTGTGTTCTTCCTTAGATGCGCAGCGTCTGTCATCCGTCGCTCTTTACAGTATAGGTAGTGGGCTTCGCTTCGGCAATGAACAAGGTCAGCCTGAAGGAGGGTTTAAGCAAGGCATCAAAAAAGGGTGAGGCCGCGAAGCTTCACCCTTCTCAGAAGCAGGTTGTTAAGACTAGTTCGAGGAGCGGGACATAGGGCGGTAGCGAACGCCGCCATATTGATCATCGGTTGTTGGCTCCAGCCAGTTTACCGTGCCTTCATAAATCGTCAGCTGAAGCGCATCCACATCTGGGTGGGCGCCGTGCCAGTGCTCGACCCCTGCAGGAGTCCAGAAGGGCTCACCCGGCTGGAACTCTTCAATTGCTCTGCCGCGAATCTGATGCAGGCCGATTCCTTCCTCGATCATCAACAACTGCCCCCAAGTGTGACTGTGCCATGATGAGCGCACCCCGGCAGGAAACAGAATACGAATATAGCGCGCATCATCGGGCCCTTCAGTGACCTGTGGCGCGCCTCCTTGAAAGTTGCTGGACTGTGCTGAGATGATGTCCGTCTGGGTGGCGATTACGGTGACGCCCAGTAGCACGGCGGCGCAGGCTGAGGTGAGAAACTCTTTGAATTTTTTCGGATTCGAATTCATGATGTTCTCCATGAGTTCCGATTATTGTTTTAATCGAATACAACGATAGCAGCAATGCGTCACTATTGCTACCGCTGACCCGGCAATTCAGGCTGTGGTAATTTTACCGTCAGGTAACCCGGCTGGCGCGCGAATCAGGTTGCTTAGCAGTGGGCTGTGGTACCGAGAATCGAGCTTGACCTTGAAATAACCGGATCGCCTATGAACAGAGACCGATCTTTAGAAGTACCCATCCGACACCTGCTGTGCCCGCAGTGGTCCTTCGTGTTACTGGCAATGGCCACTGTGCTCTTTGCTGCGACACCTTTGTTGTATGCACAAAGCGTCAATCCGCTGGAGGGCGACGCGCGGGCAATTCGCGGTGGCGCTGGCCTGTTTCGCGCGCAGTGCGCAACCTGCCATGGTGCTAATGCCAAAGGCATCTCCAGCATTGAAGCGCCCGATTTAACTCAAATCTGGAGCCAGCGGAGCCTTAGTGCAGCTGCTGTGTTCGAGATTATCCGTCATGGCATCCCGGGTAGCATTATGCCCCCTCACAGCCTGACCGATACGGAAAACTGGATGCTGGTTGCGTATCTGCAGAGTATCGCGCAGGCTGGTGTTGTCGGACTGCCTGCCGGAGACGCTGCCGCTGGTCGGCTGGCCTTTGTTGAAAACTGTTCAACCTGCCACCGCGCTCACGGTGTGGGTGAGAGTCTAGGGCCTAATCTCAGTAACGTGACTTCGCAGCTTTCGCTAGAGCGCCTTGTCGCATCGGTACGCGACCCGGATGCTCTAGTCGGGCGGGGCTATAAACTGGTGCAACTGCGCGTTTCAGAAGGTGAAGAAATAACTGGTCTGATCAAGAGTGAGGATGCATTCAGCCTGCAGCTTCAGGATGATACGGGGCGTCTGCGCTCAGTGAACAAATCAGAACTGCAGACGGTCGAACGGCTGCCGGGCTCATTGATGCCAGCATTTGTCCGCACGCAACTCAGTAACCAGAGGCTTTTTGACATCTTCAATTTTCTGCAGAACGGAGCCCAACAGTGAGTAAGTTTCTTGAGCAGTTGTTGCCGGCTTTGCTGGCTGGCGTCACCCTGGTATCGCCGCTGAGCGCGCAGGACGGCCCCTCTTATGCAGACCTGCTAAAAGGTTTCAGCAACCCTGATCGGTGGTTGACCTACTCCGGCGATTATTCCGGGAAACGACACAGTCCGCTGCAGCAGATTACCCCTGAGAATGTATCCAAGCTAAGACCGGTCTGGACCTTCCAAACCGGAACGACTACCCGAGGGCGCGGTTTTGAGACTACGCCTCTTGCCGATGATGGCGTGCTATATGTCACCGGTTCCAACAACAATGCCTGGGCTATCGATGCGCACACCGGCAGGACTTTCTGGCGTTATAGAAGGAATCTTCCCAACGACCTGACCTATGGCGCCAGCGCGCCGGTAAATAGGGGATTCGGGATGCTGGGGAATAAACTGTTCATGGTCACACTGGACGCGCACCTGCTGGCGTTCGACCGTCGTAATGGCGACATTTTGTGGGATATTGAACTGGCAGATTACCGGGTTGGCTATGCCGCAACGCTCGCTCCGCTCGTGCTCGACGGCAAAGTCATCGTCGGCATCTCAGGGGGCGAATATCGAACGCGCGGGTTTATCGATGCTTATAACCCATTGAATGGCGAGCAACTCTGGCGATTCAACACTTTCCCCGGACCCGGCGAGCCCGGCAGTGAAACCTGGCCGGATGATCCGGAAGTGCTGGCCGCCGGAGGGGGCGGGACCTGGATGAATGGCAGCTTTGACCCTGAGCTGAATCTCATTTTCTGGGGTGTGGGTAATCCGAATCCGGATTACTACGGTGACGCTCGACCCGGTGACAATCTCTATTCGAATTCGCTGGTCGCGCTGGATGCGGATACAGGAAAGTTGCGCTGGCACTATCAGTTCACGCCCCATGACCTTAACGATTGGGATTCAAATCATATGCCGGTACTGGCTGAAGTGAACTGGCAAGGGCGGCTCCGTCAGGTAGTCATGGTGGGCAATCGGAACGGATTTTTTTATGTGCTTGATCGGGTCACTGGGGAGCTACTGCTCGGTGAGCCGTTTACAGCAACTAGCTGGGCGCGCGAGCTCGATGCGGATGGAAGGCCTATCGTGCTGAATGATGGCAGTCAGGGTTGTGTGCCTGATCCTTGGGGCTCAACTAATTTTATGCCCCCGACGTTTGTCCCCGAGCAGGACCTGTTTATTCTGACGGCCCGTGAAACCTGCGCGACCTATGTACCGGAGAAGCCCGCCGATGCACCGGGACAGTCGAATTTTGGCGGAACCGTGCTCATCGATGCAGAGCAGGGGCGCGGGGCTCTCCGGGCACTGGACATTCACACCGGTAATCTTGTCTGGGAATTCAGCTATCCGTCACCCACCTTCGGAGGTGTGCTCAGCACTGCTTCGGGTCTTGTGTTCGCGGGTGATCATGAGGGGAATTTCATGGCTTTTAATGCGGATGATGGCAGTCATCTCTGGCACTATCAGACAGGCTCTCGAATTTGGGGCGCTGCGGCTATGACTTTCATGTTGGAAAATCGCCAGTTAGTTTTGATACCCTCGGGAACGACTTTGACAGCATTTGCACTACCCGAATGAGGTTGATTTCCGCTACCATCCGACGATGTATATCGGCTGTAGCGCAACGCCAGCTGGCGCTAAATAGAGGCGCGCTGAGGGTCCTAAGAGTTACTGACTCAGATTCATGCGTTTAAACTATGGTATTGGAGATGCTGGTTCCGCGTGCCACCTGAGGGTTGGTCCGCCGTTTAGAATAAGAAAAATCAATGAGGCTACCAAAATGATTGCGCGAAATTGTCTTCTATCGTTATTAAAATTTGCTCTACTAAGCCCGCTTGCGATCGCGGCGCAGGCCCAAAATGAAACTCTCGCAAACCGCCAACCTCATTACTTTGACATAAACGATTGGGACATCGACGCTAATTCGATAAATTACGCGAAACATATTGCGCCGATCTTGCAACGTAGCTGTATTCAATGCCACCGACCTGGTGGTGGTGGACCGATGTCATTTACTAGTTATGAAGAGGTGCGCCCTTGGGCTCCGGTCATAATGTACCGTACCGCTATTCGCGATCGAATGGGGGCAATGCCACCTTGGTATGTTGAGAAGAACATCGGGATAACCGATGGTTTTGAGAGTGATTACTCTCTGTCAGATTTGGATCTGGCGATGATTCAGGCTTGGGCACGCAACGGCGCTCCGCGTGGAAATCCGGCAGACGAGCCGCCAGCCCTTGTTTTCTCCGATGGCAATGACTGGACCCTCGGCGAGCCGGAGCTGGTGCTTCGTAGCACAGATCAGACTCGGCCGGCTGTTGGTCCGGACTGGTGGGGTGATATTGGTCTCGTACCTACCGGATTGACGGAAGATCGCTATGTTAAGTCGATCGAAGTACGTGAAGTCAATGATATACCAAGTGATATTGGTGCCAGCACGGTTGGTGGGCGCTATATTTTTCATCACATGACTTATCAAAGCGGCGTACTCAGTGAAGACGGCTCCTACATCTTGCCAGATACTTCAATAAGTTGGCCTATCCACGAAGTAGGCCGGAATGCAGATGTTTTCCCTGAGTCAGCTGGACGCTTGTTGCAAGCAGGGTCAGCGCTACATTTGAGAGCCGCACATATGCATTCAAATGGCCGGGAGACAACCGGACATCTGGAATTCGGCATTACGTTTTTTCCTCGGGGCTATGCGCCGAAGTATTCCCGTCGTGGTCCGCGTACTGGAAATGGTATCGACCTTGACGTGGTGCCCAACCGTGCTAATCAGGAGCTATCAAATTACGTAGTCTTGCAGGAACACACAAAAATTATGGCCTTTGAACCTCATCTCCATGCTCCCGGTGTTCGCATGTGCTTGGAAGCTATATGGGGCCATAATATTTTTACCCTGAACTGCGTTGGATATGACCACAATTGGGTGAAGCAATATATTTACAAAGAGGATAGGGCACCACTGTTGCCGAAAGGAACGGTACTAAGAACGACCGCATTCATGGACACTACAGACGCCAATCCGAATCTGGCTGATTCTCGCAACTGGGCAGGTGGCGGTAGACGTTCGGTTTCGAATATGTTCATTGATCTTGGCTATTCGGTCACGATGACCGAAGAGCAGTTTCAGGAAGAGATGTCAGTGCGCAGAGAGCAGATGAAAGATCGTAATGACTATGACGTCGGTTGCCCACTGTGTTGGGCTCCAGTACCAGAGTATGGTGCAGGAGCTAGCAGCGATGACTAGAGCAGCTTTGCTCAGCTTAATGACCTGGATTTGCGTCGCTGCAATTTTCGGTTCTAGCCCAGCAGCCGTCGCTCAAGAGCGACGAATGGTTCTTAAGGGCGATGTCGTTTCGCCTGCTTACGAAGGGTGGTGGCCAAATGCAGATGGCACTTTTAAACTATTTTTTGGATATATGAACACTAACTGGCAGCAACAGTTCGATATTCCTATAGGCCCCCGCAATTATTTCTCGGTAGTCGAGGCCGCCGATCTTGATGATCTTGAACTTGATGGCTACGTTTCTGCTGCTTCTGACATGGGGCAGCCGACACACTTTTATCCCCGAAGGAATCCTTTTCTGTTCACCATTGATGTGCCATCAAATTTCGGCGACAAGGAAGTTGTATGGACGCTGGAGACACAGGGTCGGGTGGCCCGCGCGTTTGGCAGTTTGTATCCAGACTATCGAATTGATGCGCAGGTGATCTCAACCGAAGTGGGTGGGGCATTCGGGAGCCTCGATGATCGTTTGCGATCCAACATCGCGCCTGAATTAGAAGTGCGAGGTGACACTTATCGTACCGCCCGAGTGGGCGAGTCTGTATCATTGTCGGTTTACGCCAATGATCCCGATGGCTTTCCAGCTCGCTCCAACCGCCCGCCACCGCGAACACCTGAGCAAATCTATCGGCCCCCTTCTTCAATTGTAGCCTCGTCAGGTCCGGGCCTGCGCTTCTCTTGGTCGGTCTACAGGGGGCCAGAAAGCGCTGTCAGTTTCGTGCCGGCGCAGATGAAGACCTACACAGACACGCGTGTGTATGCCAATTCGCCATGGTCACCGCCATACACAATTCCAGAGCCCCCTCAGGGCAATATCTGGAATTCAACGGTAGTATTCGACAGGCCGGGAGAGTATGTGCTGCGAGGTATTGCCAGTGATGGTTCGCTCTTCACCTATCAGAACGTCAACGTGACTGTCTCTCCCTGAACTTTCCGCTTTTGTCTTGTGCGCAGTTTACCCATATGACGCAGGCAACGCCCTGTAGCCAAGAGATACGTCGTGAGTTATTCTCAATCAAAACAATAAAACAATAATGGGGTAGGGAATGAGGAAGTTGCTTGCCGGCTCTGGTTTGCCCGGGGTTTTGATATACCTCTGCGCTTTCTCTCTGACTGTTTCGGCACAGAGCTCTGCCGGCGATATTCAATTTCCTAAAACCATTGCCTGGTCAGCTTATCCAACTGGGACGGGTGGCTACAGTCAGGCCGTGGCCATCGGTAATATTCTTCAACGTCAATATAGCACTAACCTGAGGGTGATTCCCGGGCGAAATGATGTGTCACGCCTCGCCACCCTCCGGGCTGAGCGAGTGCATTTTTCAGCAGGTGGCTCTGAGTCCGTCTACGCACAGGAGGGTGTGTTAAATTTCGCCTCCAAAATCTGGGGGCCACAGCCGGTTAGGGCCGTGCTGTCAAATTACTCCGATGCCTGTTCCTACAGCATTGCGACGGCTGCAGATGCCGACATTAGAAGTATGGCTGACATGGAGGGTAAGCGCATGACCTTTGTGCAGGGTGCGCCGTCTTTGAATAATGCAACAGCCGCGCTGCTCGCGTATGCAAATCTGACTTGGGATGATGTAATTCCTGTCGAGGTTGGTGGGTATAACGGCTCAATCGATGCGGTGTTAAACGATCGAGCTGATGCTGCTGGCGGTGCCTGTAACTCGCCACCTTTTTTACGGCTAGAAGCCTCTCCAAGGGGTTTGCGATGGCCGGAGTTGCCGCATGACGACCCTGAGGCTGTGGACCGTGTGCGGGCCAGATTGCCCTGGTATGTGCCTCATACGGCAGTTGAGGGCCCGACTATTTCTGGAGATGGGATACAGGTGTTTTCCTCTGCGTACCCTTTTCTGGTTGCTCTGTCTGAGACTGACGACAGGCTGGTTTACAGCATGGTGAAAGTCATGCTGGAGCACTTCAACGTTTACAAAGGGAATGCGCCTGGCGCTAATGGGTGGTCTATTGATCGCCAGAAATTTGATCAGGCCTTCGTGCCTTATCATCCCGGGGCAATAAGATACTTCAAGGAGATCGGTGTTTGGACAAAAGCTGCTGAAAAAATAAATCAGGCGAATTTGCATCGGCAGCAGGTGTTGCAGGACGCTTGGCAGTCATATTTGCCGAACGCCCCCGAAGGTTATCAGGCTTTTGAAGAAGGCTGGCTGCAGGCAAGGGAGGCTGCGCTGAAAACTGCTGGGCTCATTACCTTAGGTGAAGGACTGTGATGACCGGACGAATACCAGGATGACATCAAGAGAAGCGCTTACCGACTCGGCCGCGGAGGCGAAGGCACCCGCAAGATACCGCGAATTGTCTGACAAATGGCGCGCGGTGATGGCGATCATGACAGCTCTGGCGATTCTATTGGCGACGAATCAAATTTTTAACCTCGGGTTCTTTGTTGGCTATGTCATGCTGGACAGTCGCTACATGTATCTGATCACCGGAGTCATGCTCTGCATGGTGTTTATCACTTTTCCCGGAAGTCGCCACAGCCTAACCCATGTGCCCTGGTACGACTTCGTTATCATGGTCTGCATCGGACTCATTTTTTCCTATTTTGCCTATTATGCTGAACGAATTGTGCTGGAAGCGTGGGAATATGCGGCACCAATTGAAGGTGTGTGGCTGGCACTGGCAACTTGGGTAATTGTTCTGGAAGCCGGTCGTCGCGCAGGCGGGTGGCCAGTGTTTGCAATTGTTGCGCTATTCTCGCTTTATCCAACATTTGCAGATTCTCTGCCGACTGTTATTGCTGCGTTGAGTATCCCGGTTCAGGACGTCGCAATCTTTCATGTGCTGGGGGAGGAAAGCCTATTTGGAATTCCGATGCGCGTTTTTGCCCAGCTCGTCTTTGGTTTTCTGGTCTTTGGTATTTCTCTGCAATTCACGGGGGGCGGACCTTTTTTTATTAATTTGGCGTTCGCGTTGCTCGGTCATCTGCGTGGTGGCCCTGCCAAAGTCTCCATTTTTTCCAGCGGACTGATGGGCTCGATGAGCGGTGGACCGATATCAAACGTTCTCACGACCGGGCCGCTGTCGATCCCTGCGATGCGCCGAATTGGTTTTAGCAAGGAATATGCGTCCGGAGTCGAGGCCTGTGCGTCGACAGGCGGTGTTTTCATGCCGCCGATCATGGGTGCGACCGCTTTCGTCATGGCCAGTTTCCTCAATGTGAGTTATGTGGCCGTCGCCGTGGCTGCCATTGTGCCTTCACTGTTGTATTTCTTCGGCCTGTACATGCAAATTGATGCCTACGCGGCAAGGCGGGGCTTGAGTGGGCTACCTAGAGAAGAGTTGCCGGATCTGAAAACCGTATTCAGAGAGGGTTGGTATTTCATCGCAGTGTTCGCAGCGCTGATCTGGATGCTGGTCTATCTGCAGCGTGAAGCCGTCGCACCGTTTTACGCTACGGCGTTGCTACTGGTGATCAATCAATTTACTAAGCACCGTCTCGATCTGGCTCGATTGATGCAGCTTGTTGCCTCTATGGGGAAATTGCTGGCGGAACTGGCGGGCATTCTTGCCGCTATAGGTCTGATTATCGGTGGGCTCGCAGTAACCGGTATAGCAGGCACGATTGCCAATGACCTGGTGTATCTGGCTGGCGAAAATATTCTAATCCTGCTGCTTATGGGTGCGCTGACTTCATTCATACTCGGTATTGGTATGACCGTGACGGCTGCCTATATTTTTCTGGCCATCGTACTGGTTCCGGCCTTGACAAATTCAGGACTTGACCCCTTGGCGAGCCACATGTTTGTGATGTATTGGGGGATGTTAAGTTTTATTACGCCACCGGTAGCGCTTGCAGCATTTGCCGCAGCTTCCGTTGCCAATGTGTCACCCATGCGTGCCGGTGTCGAGGCAATGCGCCTGGGGGCGATTATTTACTTCGTGCCCTTCTTCTTTGTTTTCAACCCGGCGCTGCTGTTGCAGGGGTCACTGCTGGAAAATCTTCAGGCGTTATCTACGGCGCTTGTTGGAGTGGCGCTGGTATCGGCTGCCTTGCAGGGCTATCTGATTGGGGTCGGTGACCTGGGCCGGGGCGCGTTAGCTTCGATTGTTCGGCTATTGACGGGAATTTCCGGGCTGACACTGGCCTTGCCGGCAGGAGGGCTTTTCGGTTTTAGCCAATTACTGCTACTGCTGGTTGCTGCGGTGACGCTGATTGCGGCGAAAGTCCTGCATCGGTTTGTTTTGGATCGCAATCACACTTAAGACTGTAACTTATGCTGAAAATATCTCGTAGTGTAAATGATCTGGTGGCGGAAGCTGAAGAGACTGTGATCAGTTTGACTCCATCCGAAGTCATGGACCGTCTGGGTGAGTCCGGTTTGATTCTGATAGATCTGAGAGATATCAGAGAGCTAAAAAGGGACGGACGGATTCCGGGTTCGGTACACGTGCCGCGCGGCATGCTGGAGTTCTGGATAGATCCCACCAGCCCATACTATAGGAAACAATTCGATGATGCAGAGTCTCTGATTCTGTACTGCAATAAAGGTTCTCGTTCGGCGCTGGCCGCCCAATCTTTGCAGCGGATGGGGCTGGACACTGTAGCTCACATGATTGGCGGTATGAGTCGTTGGGAAACTGAGATCGGCAACATAGAGCCATTTCCCGAAAGAAAGTCCAGTGACTGATCGCACCCTTTGGCTCCCAGATCTCTACTCTGTTTTCCTCGGATTCATTATGACCAAAAAATTCAAAAAAACATTCAGCTTTTCTAGCTCCTTGGGTCGGCGGGAGTTTCTGCAGATGATTCCTCTGTTCGCTTCAACGTCAAGTACCTTTGCTCAGGATGCAAGCCCGGTCGCGGTCCAAAAAATTCATTCATGTGATATGCGGGTCACGGATGTTAACCGATCGGTTAAGTTCTACCAGGATTTATTCGGTGCGCCAGTTCAAGCGCGTCGGGGTGAACAGGTATTCCTCAGAGTGGGCGATGGTCCGAGATTTTTCTCACTGAGACCCACCCTTCCGGGGCAAGAGCCCGGGTTCAGTCACATCGGCCTCAGCGTTGCCGAATTTGATGCCGAGCAGATACAGTTTCAGCTTGAAAAATTCGGTATCGCGCGGGGTGTGGCTCCGGCGCCCCATCAGAGTAGACTGTCGGTTGCATCCACCTCATGGCTTGAGCAACAGGGCGCCACATCAGAATTGTTTTTTGCAGATCACGAAGGCTTGATTTATCACCTGACGAGTGACAATTATTGCGGCGGTAATGCTGCGGGCGGTGGACGCTGCGGGATGCCCGAGCAGCCGGCGATTGAAGGAATGTTTACGCTGATTGACTACAGTCATTTCACAAATTTTCTTGCCAATCGGACTCGGGCTAATGCGTTCTATACACAAGTGTTCGGTAAAACCTTTCAGGCGTATCAGGGCCCGAGTGCTCCCGTGATCGGCGTCGGCGACGGACTGCAATTTCTGATGTATGTTGGTGGGGAGGAAGAATCAGCGCCAGCAGTTCCGGGCCGGATTGATCATGTTTGCTTCAGTGTGGAGAATTTCGATGTTGATCGTCTTTTGGCGCGGCTCGTTGACTACGGTCTTAAGCCGCGGGAAAACCCTCAAGAGAAGGCGCCCCTAATGCACTGGATCAGTCTGAGGATGCCTAATCGGGGGGGTGCAGAAAGGGGTACACCCGAACTTTATTTTACCGATCCAGACGGTTTGCGTATCCAGTTACAGGACAGATCCTATTGCGGGGGTACCGGCTATCTGGGAGACATTTGTGCGCAGCGTTAAACGGACAGCACACCCGCCTGGAATTGAATGTTCCACATTGCAAAAAAAGGAGCAGTTTGAATGGAATATCGGTATGTCGGCCGCAGCGGATTAAGGGTTTCTCCGATCTGTATGGGGACCATGAGTTTTGGTACCTGGAGCGACAAAAGTGAATCTTTCAGGGTCTTAGACACCGCTTTTGACAGGGGTATCAATTTTTTTGATACGGCCGAGATTTATCCCGTGCCTCCCACTGCTGAGATGGCCGGATTGAGCGAAGAAATCTTTGGGCAGTGGATTAAAACCAAATCCCGCGATGCCGTGCTCGTGGCAACCAAGGTTGCCGGCGCAGCGTCCGGATGGTTTGTCCCTCCTATCAGAAACGGCTATACGGCTATCGATCGACATCATGTCGAAACAGCAGTTGAGGGCAGCCTGCGGCGCNTGGGCGTTGACTACATTGACTTGTATCAGGTGCACTGGCCGGACACAGTCGTACCAATNGATGAATCCATGGAAGCGCTTGATCGGTTGGTTGGATCCGGAAAAGTCCGGTANCTTGGAACATCCAACGACTCTGCCTATGGTCTGACCAAAGCTAACACCGTCGCGGACTATGAAGGATGGTCCCGGTTTCAGTCGATACAGAATAATTTTTCCTTGCTGAATCGTCGCTTCATGGATGAGTTGGCAAACGTGTGTCGGCAGGAGCAAGTGTCACTCTTACCCTATTCACCTTTAGGGGGAGGGGTTCTTTCGGGAAAGTACAATCTCGGAGAAGTGCCGCTAAATTCCCGGTTCGCCGACTATCGCCAGTCCGGAGAGACTAGACAGAGAGCAATGGCGGATCGATTTCTCAACGAAGGCACGCTGGCGAGTACTGCGCGTTATCTAGAGATCGCCGGAGCAGCAGGTCTTGCTCCGGTCACCCTTGCGACAGCGTGGAGCATGCAGCATGACTTTGTCGCGTCAACGATAATCGGGGCGAGGACAGCAGAGCAGCTGGAGGATTCGCTGGCGGCACTGGATGTGACTCTGGATGATGAAGTAATAAGGCAGTGCGATGCAGTTCACACACAAATTCTCTATCCAATGGGTTAGTGTCTGCCTGCTGCTGGCGGCTGCCACGATATCTGCACAAGAGATAAACATCAGCCATTGCCTCAGGAGTTGCCCGGACGTTTCTCGCCCCACCAACGAAGTAACGCTCCATCATGTGTTTGCTGCTGCCGTCATTCCGGAAACCGGGGAGGTGGAATGGGTGGCCTATCGCGTTCTGCCTGAGTCGGTCGGTGTCGCGTCCTTGTTACCAAGGTGGAGGGAAGCAGATCGTTTGTTGCGTGGTGGGCAGCCTGGTGCCGACCTTGAACAATCGCCCAGCTTCACTCAGCCGGACCTTTCAAACGCACAGGATAGCGAATATCGGATCAACGAAATACGAGTGGCCGCTGAAGACCGAGGGCGTCTGACCCCTATGACCAGTTTTGCGGCTACGCCGTACTGGCCAGAGTTAAATCAGCTCAGCAATATGTCCGGCTTACCGCAGTCAATGCGAAACGGCCCTTGGTCTGGACTTGATCAGGCGATCAATGAACTGACCGCTTTGGTCGCCTCCTTGTATGTTGTCGCGGGCCCGATAGTTTCACACCAGAGCGTAGGGCGGGACAGCGAGTCTGGCAGGGCGGATGCCTTCTTCAAGGTGGTCAGTGACGGGAAGCGGGTTGCCGCCTTTCTGTTCGACGCAAATTTGCCTCCCCACGCTCATTTCTGTGGCCAGGTCAGCAGCTTGGCTGAGATTGAGGGTCAAATTTCTTTGGCACTTTTTCCGGACCTTAAGTTGAGCGACAGTAGGGAATTGGTGGTAGCTTTAGGCTGTTCCTAGCGGTTCGATTCTGGCTTTATTACGGAGGTTTGCCATGGCGTTATTGTTTGACTCGGTCGTCGTCCCTGAGGTTGCTGTTCAGAACTCTGACCTGAGATATCCGGTTCGGCGAATCTATTGTGTTGGCCAGAACTATCGTGACCACGTCAAGGAAATGGGCGGTGATCCCAAATTGAGCCCGCCGGTATTCTTCAGCAAGCCGGCCGATGCCGTTATGCCAAGCGGAAGTTGCATCGCCTATCCTTCTGCCACGGCCAACCTCCACTATGAAGTCGAATTAGTTGTAGCGCTGAAATCAGGTGGCAGCGAACTGGAGGCGCACCATGCGCGGGAGTGCATTTACGGCTATGCGGTCGGAATTGATTTCACGCGCCGTGACCTGCAGGCGGAAGCGAAGGATAAAGGTAGACCATGGGATACGGCGAAGGGTTTCGACGCGTCAGCGCCGCTGTCTTCGATCAAACAGGCTAACGGTGGTGAACCCGCAGATGCGAGGATCTGGCTAGAGGTGAATGGCGAGCTGAGGCAGGACGCAAAGCTCTCTGACATGATTTGGTCCGTATCTGAAATACTGACGCAGCTGTCCCGATACTATGCTCTCAGAGCAGGGGATCTGATTTTTACCGGCACGCCTGCCGGAGTTTCCTCAGTCGTTCCGGGAGACAGGATTCAGGGCGGTATCGAAGGGGTCGGCGAGGTGGCAGTTGAGCTGATCTCTGGAGCTGGAATTTGACAGCTGACCAGGCGATATTGCTGACAATTCTGAGTGCGCTGCTGGTCTTGCTGGTCTGGGGACGCTGGCGTTATGACATTGTGGCGCTCGGTGCCTTGTTCATCGCCAGCTTATCGGGGCTGGTTCCACAGTCCGAGTTGTTCAGCGGCTTTGGTAATCCGGCAACCATCACCGTGGTTCTGGTTCTTATAGTAAGCTACGGCCTGACTAAATCCGGTGCGGTGGATTATCTGATCCCGCTGATTGAGCCGGCCTCCCGGCATCCCCTGTTACAGATCAGCGTGCTCACCTTTCTGGCGGGTACTCTCTCCATGTTCATGAACAATATTGGGGCTCTAGCCCTGTTGATGCCGGTTGCCATCCAGTCAGCCTCTAAGGCGGGCAGGTCGCCGGCTACTGTGCTGATGCCGCTTTCCTTTGGCTCCATATTGGGTGGTCTGGTCACCCTGATCGGCACTCCGCCGAATATCCTCATTGCCAGTTACAGAGAAGAAGCGACCGGTGACGCGTTCGGTATGTTTGACTTCGCGCCCGTGGGGGGAGGAGTCGCGTTGGCGGGTATTGCTTTCATGTTGCTTATCGGTTGGAGGCTGGTAAAGGTCAGAAAGCAAACTGCCGGTTTCGATCTTTTTGATATTGAACATTATCTATTCGAGACTCGGGTGGTCGCAGAGTCTGACTTAGTTGGGGTGCGGATCGGAGTTCTTAAGGATTTACTCACCGATAAAAAAATGGATTTAATTGCGATGATCCGTGGCAGCGAGGAATTTGCTCCGCCTGACCGGCGCCGCAACATCCATCAGGGCGATTACCTCATGTTGCAGGGTTCCCATGATGATGTGCAGGAATTTGCTGCTGCCCACGCTCTGACGGTTCACACAGCCCTGAATCAGCAAAAAGCCTTTACCCACGCGGCGAATAGCACGCTGGCTGAAGTCGTGGTGACGGCCTCTTCCCCGATGGTTGGCAAGACACCGAAAGAAAAACGCATCAACCGCAATTACGGAGTGAGTTTGCTTGCGGTCTCTCGCTCCGGTACCCCGCATCAGAGCAGACTCCGTCAGTTCGAAATCCGAGTTGGAGACGTGCTGTTATTGCATGGTGAAAGGGAGGCGTTGGACGAAGCGATAGTGAAGCTCAACTGCTATCCTCTTGCGGAACGTGCGTTCGACGCCAAGGATACCAGCAAGGCAGTTCCGGCTATGCTTGCGTTTTTCCTGGGTGTCTTGGCTGCCGCTGTAGGGTTGATTCCGATCCAGCTTGCGTTGGGACTGACGACTGTGATCATGGCGGTGTCCCACATCATTCCGTTGCGGGAGTTCTATGAAGGGGTTGATTGGCCGGTGGTCGTCCTTCTTGGTGCAATGATTCCACTTGGAGGGGCGCTGGAATCTACAGGAACGACTGAGTTGCTGGTTGGCGGCCTGCTGGTCTTGGTCGGTGAGTTGTCTCCGGCACTAATTCTGGCTGCAATTCTGATTCTCACCATGACAATATCCGATGTTCTGAACAATGCAGCTACTGCAATTCTGATGGCGCCGATTGCCTACAATATTGCCACCGGCCTTGATTACAACCCTGATGCCTTCCTTATGGCAGTCGCAGTGGGTGCTTCCTGCGCATTCCTTACACCGGTGGGGCATCAGAACAATGCGTTGATCATGGGTCCGGGAGGATACCGGTTTGGGGATTACTGGCGAATGGGGCTGCCGCTTGAGCTGCTTATTGTCATTGTTGCTATTCCCCTGTTGTTGCTGGTATGGCCCTTGTAAACGCGCTTTTCTTGTGGAAACCCCTATTCTTGTCTGAGTAAGCTATTTCGGTTAGCTTAAATCGTGATATCAAATCGCCACGGTGTTTAGAGTCATGCGCGTCAATTGGAAAACCTATAACCCGAGACCGTTTTTTGATGAGATCATAAGCAGTCCGGGATACGCGCGCAAACCTGCAAAAAAGCTTGCCAGCTATCTACGTTTGCTCACTCATGAGGAGTTGTTGCAGAAAAAAACCGCTGCCGAACTTGCGATCAAGACAATGGGCATTTCTTTCACAGTGTACAGCGATGCCGGCAATATCGATCGCGAGTGGCCGATGGATATTATTCCGAGGTTGATTGCCGGTTCGGAGTGGGATCAGACCAGCAAAGGATTGCGTCAACGGCTAGCGGCGCTGAACTGTTTCATAGATGATATATACAACCAGCAGAAAATTCTGAAAGACAAGATTGTTCCCGCTGAGCTCATTTTGAACTCGGGCAACTTTCGCAAGCAGTGTCTGGGCATGAAGCCTAAGCACAAAGTCTGGGCTCACATCTGCGGGACAGACTTGATAAAGGGGGAAAACGGTCAGTTCTTCGTCCTCGAGGACAATCTGCGAGTCCCTTCCGGCGTGTCCTACATGGTTGAGAACAGGCGGGTTACCAAACGCACTTTCCCAGAACTGTTTGCTGACAACTACAGTATCAGGCCGGTCGCCGGCTATCCGGCTGAGTTGTTGGATATGCTCGTATCTTTGTCACCGAGGTCGGTAAAGCATCCTGAGGTCGTCGTTTTGACGCCCGGCGTTTTCAATTCCGCCTACTTTGAGCACTCCTATCTTGCCCAGCGCATGGGCGCAGAACTTGTTGAGGGAGGGGACTTGCTTGTCGAGGATGAAAAGGTCTACATGCGAACCATTGCAGGCCTGTCTCAGGTGGATGTGATCTATCGCCGGATAGACGATTTGTTTCTCGATCCGCTCGCGTTCAGAAAGGATTCAGTTCTGGGTGTTCCGGGGTTGTTTACTGCCTGGAAAAAGGGCAACGTGGCGCTGGCGAATGCGCCCGGGGCTGGTGTTGCAGATGACAAGATAATCTATACTTACGTTCCGAAGATAATCAAGTATTACCTGGATGAAGATCCGATTTTACCGAACGTGCCCAGCTATCTTTGCGTCGACAAGCTGGAACGTCAGTATGTTCTGGAAAATCTGGATAAGCTGGTAGTAAAACCGGCCAATGAGTCCGGGGGTAACGGTATGCTGATTGGGCCTCAGGCGAGCAAGCATGAACTGGCGGAATTCAGGCAACGAATAAAAGCAGATCCGAGGAATTATATGGCGCAGCCTCTGATTTCTCTCTCCACCGTTCCTATTCTGGGAGATCGAGTAGTTGAGCCTCGCCATGTGGATCTTCGTCCTTTTGTTTTGCAGGGTGAAAAATCCTATGTGACACCGGGAGGCCTCACCAGAGTGGCGATGGTCAAAGGGTCTTATGTGGTGAATTCCTCGCAAGGTGGAGGCAGCAAAGACACCTGGGTCGTTGAAGATGTCTAGAATCTTAAGAACAGCGATCCAGGCAGGCAAGTAAGGTTTCCCTGATGTTGTTATCAAGAGTTGCAGAAAGGGTGTATTGGCAGGCGCGCTATCTGGAGCGTGCTGAAAACATGGCCCGTCTGTTGCAAGTGTTTTCAGCGCTCCAGTTGGATTTGCCGAAAGGGATTAAACTGGGATGGAAGTCTCTCATTCAGATTACCGGTCACAATTCGTATTTCTACAGCAAGTACAAGCAGGAGAATGAACGCAATGTTGTTAGATTTTTACTCTCCGAAAGAAATGGGGTCTCTCTGGTCGACATGCTCGTCTTAGCCCGCGAAAACGCGAGGACGACCCGAGAGATTATGCCAACGGAGGCTTTTGAACTTATAAACGGTCTTTATCATTTTGCTCGGGACCATGTCGAGAAAGGGCTTCATCGAGCTGAACGCAATGACATTCTCGAACAAATTGTCTCGAGGGCTCAACAGATTGGTGGATTGCTTGCTGGCTCTATGAGCAGAGACGAGGCCTACAGTTTTGTGCGCCTTGGCAGAAGTCTGGAGCGGGCTGATATGACCACCAGAATCATAGACGTCGACGCGCGAAAGCTGATGCCGCAGCTGGAGGTCGAAGGGGCTGAACCGGAGGCCCGTGAGCCGTACGATAATACACTGTGGATGAATGTTCTGCGCTCCTCCAGTGCCTATCAAATGTACCGCCAGCATGTACGGGAACGGGTTAACGGTGCAGATGTGGCGAAGTTCCTCCTTCAAAATGAGCAGTTTCCTCGCTCTGCAGCCCACAACCTGACCACGCTGACCAAGGTGCTTGGGAATCTGCCAAACAGCGGTAAGGTCACCTGGCAAGTAAATAGAACCCGGCGCCTGGTGAGAAACGCTGATTTGCAGGGTCTTATGCAACAGGGTTTATTGGAACATCTTGATTTGGTTCAGCAGGAGATCGGTAAGGTGCATTACAAGGTCGCAGACACTTGGTTTCTGCCCTCTAAATAGGTCATGAAAAACTTCTCCTGCAGCTGTGGGCAAACGCTTTATTTTGAAAATACGCGCTGTCTGAACTGTGAAAAGCCCGTGGGTTTTGATTCAGGTAGTCGGCAAATGTATCCCTGCAATCCAGATGTGCAAGATGCTTCGAGCGGCCCCGGAGTACTTTGCCGGAACGCATCTGACTTTGGCGTTTGCAATTGGTTTGTATCCGATCGAAGCAGCGATTTTTGTCTATCCTGTACCCTCAATCACACCATTCCGAATTTGTTGGAGCCCGACCGGAGACGTTGGTGGAAAAGTCTTGAACAGGCAAAGCGCCGGTTGATTTACTCCCTGCTTTCTCTGCAGCTACCGGTAGTCAGCAAAGACGATGCTCACGATGGGCTGGCGTTCAAATTCATCGAGGACCAAAGAACTAATCCACTTGTTCGAGAAGAATTTGTCAGTACAGGGCACGACGACGGGCTGATCACGATCAACATAGCGGAAGCTGATCATGTCAGACGAGAACAGTCGAGGGAGTATACTGGGGAGCTATATCGGACTTTGCTTGGTCACTTTCGGCA
Organism: Gammaproteobacteria bacterium; assembly: GCA_002729315.1. Taxonomy (GTDB): domain Bacteria; phylum Pseudomonadota; class Gammaproteobacteria; order Pseudomonadales; family Pseudohongiellaceae; genus UBA9145. Next base: position 375 of record PBTW01000048.1, on the reverse strand, counting down.
TGAAGCCGGCCATTATTATTTCGATCGACTGGTCAAGACTTCTGATGCTTTAGAACGCTTTCGGGCGCTTTTTGGGGATGAAAGGAAAGATTACGATGCAGCGCTACAGGACTACTACGCGAACAAAACGCTTACGCAAAGAGCGCCTGACTTGATAAGCCACTACGCTCAGGCGCATCCGCTGGAGGACTGGGCGGAGGTCTGGTCCCACTATCTGCACATGGTAGACACACTTGAGACTGCCGCGGCTTACGGTATGCCGCAGGGCAGTGAGCTATCTGATGATATAGATCAGCTGCTGACTAAATGGTCGCAGCTGTCGATGATGCTGAACAGTCTGAATCGCAGTATGGGCTTGGAGGACGCTTATCCTTT
>PBTW01000047.1 GCA_002729315.1 Gammaproteobacteria bacterium | reverse complement strand
GCCTGGCACACCGAAGCGATTGCGACAACAATTCGGACTCGCTTTGATCCTCAGTCGCAATATTCTGAAGCACGGTCATCTCCTTTCCGGAGCTTGCTTTTCGCCGGTCACTAGGGAACATCGGGTCGAGATAGACGACATCATAGGCTTTATCAGGCCAGTCCATCAGCAGAAAATCTCCCCGTCGGATTTCAATGCGGCGCGCGGCCTCCGAGCCGCTTTCCTGGACACCCACAGCCTGCACTGCTCGCCGCAATCCATCTTCCAACAGCGCAAAAATGGCCGGATTGCGCTCGATTGCGGTAACTAAACAACCTGCATGTGCCATCAGGTAGGAATCTGTGCCGAGTCCGGCCGTCGCGTCCAAAACAGTGGGAGTACGCAGGTTTTTTATTCCCAGCGCCTTACCGAGCAGCTGACCTTGCAGACCGGCAGCGAGACGACGCCGGAAAGCTCTGTCAAAAAAATCGACCAGGACGGGGGATTGCCGTCGATTCTGCATAGAAATCAATGCAAGCCGCCCCTGATCAAGAATGAACTGGTAGTCGGCTGCAGCATCAGTTGTATCAGAGAGATTCAGATGAGCGAGAAAGCAGTGACTGACTGTATCTGAGGAAATCTCTGCTGAGCCGAAAGCTCTCAGAAACTTCGCCTGATCGGAACTCAAATCAGCCATAGACACAGGCAAACCCCGAGAATCAAACGGTAAATGATGAACGGGAGGAACCCAACCTTGTCAATCAGAGTCAGAAACGCATGGATGCACAATAGCGCAGTGATCAAAGCCACACTCGATGCCATGAGCAACATCACGAGATCGAACTCCCGCAGCTCACTTTCGCTGAAAAATGCTATTCCTTGCAATAGCCCGCTGCCCGTGATGATCGGAATAGACAATAGAAACGAAAATTTCGAAGCCGCCTGTCGATTCAGACCACATAACAATGCCATGCTTATGGTAATTCCCGAGCGTGAAGTACCCGGAATCAGAGCTAGACACTGAGCGAACCCAATCCATAAGGCGCGCCTGTGACACAGCGCTGTCAGGCTTATTTTGCATTCGCCCATTTTGTCGGCGAACCACAATACCCCGGCAAACACGAGCGTCGCTGCAGCAATTACAGCACTTGACCGGAGCGTACCCGCAATAAACCCCTCTGCCAGGAAACCCACGATAGCAGCTGGCAGCGAGGCATAGAGTAGAAGCCAGGCCAATTTACCTGACTCGGTGAGCCCATGCCCCGTCAGGCTTTTGAACCAATCCTTAAGCAACTGTACGAGATCATCACGAAAGTACAGAAGTACCGCGAAAAGGGTACCCAGATGAACAGCCACATCGAAGACAAGGCCCTGATCGGACCAGCCCATAAGTTCACTAACCAGAATCAGGTGAGCTGACGAGGAAACCGGCAGAAATTCAGTGCCGCCCTGGACGAGGGCTAGAATCAGAGATTGAAGAAAGTTGACATCCTCGCCATTCATGACTTGGGATAATTCAGCACTTCTTTTACATAGTTTGCATGAGCGACCCGATCAATATCAGCATGCCCGGACTTCTTCATCAACTCCGCCAATCCACAGAGTGAAACAATCCCGGGAGGCGTGAAAGCCACAATCGATCTTCCGGCCTCAGTTTGTAGGCCGTTCTCCAGTGCACTTTGCAGTGCATCTCCCGTCAACACCCAATCATCGGTATCAATGGCCAGATTCTGCGTCATACACGCCTCAGGAATGCTGTCAGCCCCCACAACCTGCTCCGAGATTACGCGAAACTGACTTTTTTCAGGGTATGAGTGGTATGTTCCGAGATAATACTCGCAGTCCCGCGCATGCATGAACACACAAATCGCCTGTTTCCCAGTCGCCAGACCCGCCTCGTAAGCCACATGTGCAAGTGAGGAAACAGCCATAACCTCGACGCCCGCGGATTCCCCCAGACCCTGGGCAACCCCCAGCCCAATTCGAACGCCTGTGAACGAACCGGGTCCGGCACTGACAGCGATTAAATCCAGGTCAGCCACAGAAATGCCAGCCTTTTTCAGGAGCGCATCAATCATTGGCAGAAGCTCCCTTGCTGCGGCGCGAGGGGATTCGCTGCATTCAAAGCCGACGCGCCCGCCGTGAAGCAAGCCTGCTGAACAGGCACAGGAAGAGGCATCTAAAGCGAGTATAGTGGTCATTCAAACGATTTAGCTGAAATTAAAAAATCCCTCTAGATCACTCTAGAGGGATTTCCAGGAGCGACACTGTTCAGCCCCGTTGGTGAGGTCGATATCAACGGAACCAGGCAGTGTGGTTGGTGCCTAACGGGAGCCAGATTGCTTATCGCTTCTTGCGTGCTGGCGCCTTCTTCTTAGCAACTTTCTTCGTCGCCGCCTTTTTGGCTACTTTTTTAGTGGCCTTTTTAACTACCTTTGCCGCCTTTTTGGCAACCTTCTTCTTGGCAGCTTTTTTAACCACTTTTTTCTTAGCCACTTTCTTGGCCGCCTTCTTGGCTACCTTTTTCGCTACTTTCTTTTGAGCCGCTTTCTTGGCGACTTTCTTCTTAGCGGCCTTCTTGGCTACTTTCTTTTTGGCCACTTTTTTAGCGACCTTCTTCTTGGCGGCCTTTTTAGCAACCTTCTTTTTGGCTACTTTTTTAGCGGCCTTCTTTTTGACCGCTTTCTTAGCAGGCGCTCTGCGCTTAGCAACCTTACGCGCAGCGGCCTTTTTCGCCGCCGACTTGCGTTTCACCTTTTTCTTGGCCACCTTCTTCTTGGCGACTTTCTTGGTTACCTTCTTTTGAGCAACTTTTTTAGCCGCTTTTTTTTTGGCGGCTTTCTTTGCTACTTTCTTCGTGGCCTTTTTCGCCGGTTTCTTCTTAGTGACCTTTTTGGCTACTTTCTTTTTGGCTACTTTTTTCGCGACCTTCTTCTTAGTGGACTTCTTTGAAGCTTTCTTCTTGGCAGCTTTCTTTGCGACTTTCTTCTTAGCAACTTTCTTTTTCGCAGCCTTCTTTGCAACTTTCTTTGCTACCTTTTTGGTAGCTTTCTTCTTCGCTGCCTTTTTGGCTGGCGCTTTACGCTTGGCCACCTTCCTGGCAGCAGCTTTCTTGGCCGCAGCCTTACGCTTTACCTTCTTCTTGACGGCTTTCTTCTTCGCCGCCTTTTTAGCTACCTTCTTTTTAGCTACCTTCTTTTTAGCTACCTTCTTTTTAGCTACTTTCTTGACAACCTTCTTCTTTGCTACTTTCTTTTTCGCGGCTTTTTTAGCGACCTTTTTCTTAGCTACCTTCTTCTTGGCAGCTTTCTTTGCAACTTTCTTCTTAGCTACCTTTTTAGCTACTTTTTTCTTTGCAACTTTTTTAGCGGCTTTTTTCTTCACTACCTTTTTTGCAGCCACTTTCTTTTTTACCGCCACTTTTTTCTTTGCGGCAACCTTCTTCTTGGCTACCTTTTTCTTGGCAACCTTCTTTTTTGCAACTTGTTTAGCCATTTTCGACCTCGCTACCATTTTCAGTGTTACTCGTTTAAAAGTACTACCTTTCCTTACTTACCCGCGGAACAGATCGTCAACCTGGCACTCCCTTCCCAACCGCTCTGTTTCGTTAGCATGTAATTTGTCGCTCGCATACTCGGACTTTTGAATTCGGACCGATATGCACCGAGCTTGAACCTTTCATATCCTTTTTTTTCGCGCCTTCGTCGCACGGCGCGCAGTCGCTTTAGCATTCTCCGCCACAGCTGCTGCAATCTTTTTATCGTTATCGCCTGAGCTGGACACCAAACCGCTCAACTTGATCGCGTATTTTTTCGCGCGTTTTGCGTCTCTCGCCGCCTCTTCTCGATCTCGCTCTCTATCCCACTTTGTAACAAAGGCCTTTATCGCCTTATCAAGGTCCTCTTTTCGCTTAACCTTCTCTTTTCGTTTTCGAAGCTTTTCTGCTTCCGCAAATTCCACTGCGCGGGCTTGCGCCTTGGCAGTGCGCATATTGGCTTTCGCTATCGCAGCTTTTTCGGCAGCTCTGCCAACAACTTGCTTTGCCTGTTCAAGCGACAGCCCCAGGGCATCGCGTTTGCTGCTGCCCGGGCTGGCTGCTCTAAAAGCCAACCTTGTCTTGGCGACAACATCACTAGCCCTTCGATGTTCCTTGGCCGCGCAGTTCACCTTCTTTCGATGTTTGTGTACGCTTTCATAAGCCTTGACCAAGGCCGCACTTAACTGCTGCTTTCCTCGCTTTTTTATTCGTTGTCCCTTGCTTTCTCGGCGCGACTTAAACTCAGTCTAAAATCTTTTTTACTTTCTGCTTTGGCCTGCTACGCCTGATTCTTAAAAGTTGACTCTCATGGCCTGACATGAAAACAACTTCTACTTTGTAAAACTGCGTAGTGTTGGTAGCCCAACTAGTTGTAAAAAAAGCCCTAGAACTTGCGGCAACATATCACATATTTTTTTCTCGAACACCAAAAGCCTCTCGTAAAAGAGATGCTTCTAGGTTATTTCGCTTGTTGACTCAAAAACTTTAAAAAAAAATGAGTCAATACATAATGAAGATTGGAGGATAAATGGGATAGTTTGAAGCGGACCACAGTGTTGTGAGGTGCTGATGCAATGCGCAATTCAAAGTGCATCGTGATAGCGCTTTGCCGTCTTGGCACTATCGCGAATCGTTCCGATTATTTTGGATAGAAATTATCGCCGTTTAAACTTGTCTGCCCTATTCGAGAATTGAAGTAATTACAAGATTGGTCGCCCTTTTCTTACTCTTTTTTACAACGCTTTTTCCTGCTTCCTCCTTTGTTGCCCACTGATTTTGCTCGTTGTGATTTTATGTGGCCGGTCAGATTCTCGGTTGACGTGTCTTAGCGAGCAAAATCCAAGCATTACTGCCCCATAGACCAACGCAATAACACGGAGCAGACAAGGAACGGGTCACCTTGCCCCTCCGCAGGAGATGCCCTTCAAGCTGGGGTGAAGGCTTTTTTCTGCGCGCTGTGGCGGCAAGCTTTGTAACTTGTATGAATAAATTACCTGAGCGCCGTGGAAATGGCCTCCCGGATTTTATCCACTGACTCGACACCATCAATTTTTATGACATTGGGACCAGCTCCGTCCGTCTGGAGACCTTCATAAAAACCAACCAATGGCTGGGTTTGCTCATGATAAACCGCCAGGCGCTTTCTTACCGTTTCTTCTTCATCGTCGGGTCGCTGAATCAGCGGTTCCCCTGAGACATCATCGATTCCTGACTCCGCGGGTGGATTGAATTCGATATGATAAACTCGGCCGGAGTCGAGATGGACACGGCGCCCGCTCAGTCGCTTCACAATTTCATCATCCGGTACGTCTATCTCCAACACCACATCAGTCTCCACACCTGCGCTCACCATAGCCTCTGCCTGAGGAATGGTCCGAGGGAAACCATCAAACAAGAATCCATTCTGGCAGTCTGGTTGCGCGATACGCTCCTTAACTAAGGCAATGATAATATCATCGGTCACTAAGGCCCCTGACGCCATTACCTGCTCAACTTTCAGCCCCAACTCAGACTTTTCCTTGACTGCCGCCCTCAACATATCGCCCGTCGAAACCTGCGGGATACCGTAGGTTTCTGTAATGTATTTCGCCTGTGTGCCTTTGCCAGCACCCGGCGCTCCTAACAATATGATCTTCATATTGAGGTCTCCTAAGTCTCTATCGCTTGAGTTAACGGCCTTGCTTCTTTGCCTCTGCCCACAATGAATCCAGCTCTTCTAGACTACAACTTTCCAACGATCTGGTTTCTGCGCTAAGCCGTGCTTCTATCCATCTGAACCTGTCCTCGAATTTCAGATTAGCTTTTCTCAGCACTGTCTCCGGCTCGGTTTTCTGATGGCGGGCGAGATTAACCGCTGAAAAAAACACATCGCCCAGTTCGCTTGCCGCGCGATCACTGTCACCTTCGCTCAGAGCTTCCTCGAATTCATCCAATTCTTCCCTTAATTTAGCGATCACTGGTGCAGTTTCTTTCCAGTCGAAGCCGGCCCGCGCTGCTTTCTTCTGAAGTTTCCGGGCACGCTCCAGAGCTGGTAGGGCCCGGGGTACTCCATCCAGTATACTGGGATACTCCGATTGACCGGCACCCGAATCAGCAGCCACCTGTTTCGCATGCTTAATCTCTCTTTCCTTGTGCTTTATCTCCTCCCAGTTGCTTACTACTTGGTCTGGCGACAACTCAATCGATTCGCCAAACGATTCAATTGCGCCAGTGCTGAACACATGAGGGTGGCGCCGTATGAGTTTTTCTGTCACCGTTTCAGCGACGTCTGCAAAGGAAAAGGTATTTGTTTCTCTGGTGAGCTGCGAGTAAAAAACCACCTGGAAAAGTAAATCCCCAAGTTCATCCTCGAGATCCACCATATTCTTCCGCTCAATCGCGTCAACTACTTCATAAACCTCTTCAATGGTGTACGGAATCAGGCTGTCTATAGTTTGTTCGAGATCCCAGGAACAACCATGTTCAGCGTCTCTCAACATGGCCATGACCCGGAGCAGCTTCTTCATGGCAGTCGCATCAGCTGCAAATTCACAGGGTTCTGTATCAGACATAGGACGGATCAATTGTGTTGTTGTTCAAATACAGCCATCGACTCAACATGGGCGGTGTGGGGAAACATATCCATTACACCAGCAGATTTCAATTGATAGCCCCGTGCAAGCAACTCCGCGCTGTCTCTAGCCAACGTAGCTGGGTTACAAGAGACATATACAATTTGCTTTGGGGAAAATCTACGTATCTGCTGAATCACTTCAATTGCGCCAGAACGAGGCGGATCGAGCAAGATCCTGTCGTAGCGCTGCTGCGCCCATTCCGCATCATCCAGGGGTTTAAATAAATCTGCACAGTAAAACTCCAAACCTTTTAAGCCGTTAAGGTCTGCATTTTCGTAACCCCGCTCGACCATCGCGTGACTGCCTTCCACGCCAACAACCTGCGCTCCCTGCTTAGCAAGGGGCAAAGTAAAGTTACCCAATCCACAGAAGAGATCGAGCACGCTTTCGCCTGGCTGGACAGCCATCAGTTCCACCACCCTGGAGACTATTTGACGGTTAACAGGCCCATTAATCTGCGTGAAATCCACAGGATGAAACGCAAATTGCACCTCCTCATCCGGCAAAAAGTATGCTAGGCGCTCCTTGCCTGCATCCGGATAGACCCGATGTACTGAATCGAGCCCTCCCGGTTGCAGATAGCAGTGTATCCGATGCTCCGAAGCAAACTGAGTCAGCGCGTCCTGATCAGCGGGAGTCAGAGGCTTCATATGACGAAAAACTAGCGCGATCGCAAGCGGAGCTCCCGGGTCTGGCTCCGTCTCTCCGGCGGCGACCTCAATCTGCGGAATATCTGCAGCTGAACTTAAGCTGGAAATCAAACATTTGAGATTGACAATCAGATTTGAGACTTCTCTGACCAGAACGCGGCAGTCGTCCATGACCGTGATAAAACTTGAGTGCTTCTCCCTGAAACCAACCAGTGCGCCACCTTTTTTCTCCACATATCTCACCGCCAGCCTAGCTTTCCGCCGGTAATGTGAGGCATCCGCTGCTAATTTAGGCAGCAACTCAAAATCAACCGAGGTTAGTCCTGTGGCACGTTGCAGAAGATCAAGCAGCATTTGCTGTTTCATTTCCAACTGCTGGTCTGGATGCATATGCCGCAGCGAGCAACCACCGCATATGCCTGAAACGGGACAGTCCGATTCTATTCTTGCGTCGTTTTTAAGCAGAATCTTTTCCGCGCTCAAGACATCGAATTGCGAGCGCGAATGGACGTATTTAGCCAGCACCGTTTCGCCCGCCAGAGCACCCTCAACGAAAGCCACTTTGCCTTTTATGCGGGTAACTCCTCTCCCCTCTTGAGTAAGCGATTCAACGCTTACCTCGATCGGTTCGACCGGGATTTTTCTGCGCCGGGATCTACGTCGGCTCATGGGCGGGAAAAACACCAGTCGACAGGTAACGATCTCCACGATCACAAATAATGGCGACAATAATTGCGTGCTCGATTCTTTCCGCCAATTGCAGTGCACCGAATACCGAACCTCCCGATGAAACGCCACAGAAAATACCTTCATTTTCAGCCATGGCCCGCATGGTCTGTTCCGCATCGGACTGTTCGATATCGATGATGTCATCGACAAGCTTCCGGTCGAAGATGCGCGGCAGATAAGCCTCAGGCCACCGCCTGATACCGGGAATTTCGCTGCCGTCCTTTGGTTGCAAGCCTACTATTTGAACCCCAGCATTTTGCTCCTTCAAAAAGCGCGAGACTCCCATGATGGTACCGGTAGTCCCCATAGAGCAGACAAAATGCGTCACTTCACCCTGAGTATCGCGCCAAATCTCCGGCCCCGTACTAGCGTAATGGGAACTGGGATTATCTGCATTTGAAAACTGATCCAAGACCTTCCCTTGCCCTTGTTTCTCCATTTTTCGCGCAAGATCCCGGGCACCCTCCATACCTTCTGTTGAATTCACCAGTATCAATTCAGCACCGTATGCCAGCATAGAGGCCTTGCGTTCATCGCTCAAGTTATCAGGCATAATCAGAGTCATGCGATAGCCTTTGGCTGCGGCAACCATAGACAGTGCAATTCCGGTATTGCCGCTGGTGGCTTCGATCAATCGATCTCCTGCCGAAATCTCTCCCCGACGCTCGGCCTGCAGGATCATGTTCAGTGCTGGGCGGTCTTTTATCGAGCCCGCAGGGTTATTCCCCTCAAGCTTTAGCAGGATCGTGTTGCTATTCGAAACAGGGGTTCTCTGCAGACGCACGAGTGGTGTGTCGCCGATGATATTGTCAATGGAAGGATAAGGCATGAAAACCAGCGCGTGTGACTAGAAGCCAAATTGTACCTCGATTGCTTCCTTCGCCAAAGCGACACTAGGTCGAAACGGCAAACAGCCCCCTGCTGTGCAGCGGCTTTTCGCCAAGGTAAGCTGATAAAGCAAGTCGAAGCAATCGTTTTGCCGACAGTACCGCTTGATTATCGGCAAAGTCCATTTCCCGCAGCGCGATCAGGTCAGCCCCTCTGAATTCATCAGGACCAGACGCGGCGCCAGCTGACAGAATACTGGCCTGAAAGCCTAGGTCTGGGATAAATCGGTAGACTGACTCGGCAACAATTGGCAAATCCGTTTCGCAGTCATGCTCAAGATTAATGGCATAACCGAGCTCTGCCAGCAAACTCATTTCGAAACGCCGCAACACAGGCTCTAACTCGCTCGTACCCTGCAATGCTACAAGCGTTTCACGGTAGCTTTCATACAAACCGGCGTGCTCTTCCTGATTCTGCAGTAAGCGGCTCAACAGCTCGTTAACATACAAACCACTGAGCAAACGCTTGCCCTGTAGCCTAAACGCTGACACATTGCTCTCAACCGAAGTGAGTGTCTTGACCTCTCCCTTACCGCTCACCGAAACCAGCAAGGGAAGAAACAACTGTAGCAAGGCTCGAGATCGTGATTTCTGACGCCGCGCTCCTTTGGCAACCGCGCGAATCAGACCGAAGTCCAGGGTGAAAAGATCAACCAGTAAACTGGTATTCTGGAAGGGCCTGCGGTGGAGGACGTAGGCCGGCTGCAGCGTGATTCTGGAATTTATCTCCATGACAGTCGCTAGTCCAGATACCCCAGACTCTGCAGGGTGCGATCATCGTCAGCCCAACCCCCTTTCACCTTAACCCACAAATTGAGCATGACCTTGCCATCGAACGCCAGTTCCATGTCTGCTCTGGCTGACGTTCCTATTTGCTTCAAGCGACTCCCGTCATTACCAATTATGATTTTCTTTTGACCGGGTTTGTCTACGAGTATCAGGCCGTGAACGTGTGTGACAGCACCTTCCAGCTTAAAGCTTTCAATCTCTACAGTCACCTCGTAAGGCAGTTCGTCTCCTAATTGGCGGGTCACTTTTTCACGAATCATTTCCGCCGCTATAAAGCGGGAACTTCGGTCAGTGACCTGATCCTTTGGAAAGAGAAAAGGGCCTTCTGGCAAGCCCTCCTTGACCAGCATCTCTAAACGCTCAAGATTATGCCCACCAAGTGCCGAAACAGGAATGATGTCACTAAAGACGTGTCTGTCGATCAACTCTTGAATGTGAGGCAAAAGACGCTCCTTATCCTGAATCTGGTCAATCTTATTTATCACGAGAATCACTGGCACGGTGCACTTTTGGACTTGCTGTAATACCAACTCATCCTCTGAGTTAAAGGTAAGGCGTTCAACCACGAACAAAACCATATCAACATCACGGAGCGTGCTGATTACTGTATCGTTCATTACTTTATTTAGCGCTTTCATGTGCTTACTATGAAGACCTGGGGTGTCAACGAAAATACACTGTGTTTTCTGGTCACTCAAAATCCCAAGAATCCGATGGCGGGTTGTTTGAGGCTTGCGCGAGGTGATGCTGATCTTCTGACGTAGTAAATGGTTGAGCAATGTAGACTTGCCTACATTCGGGCGGCCGACCAGCGCTACGTAGCCACATCGTTTCTCTTCCTGCTCTGTTTCAACCATAACACCCCACCGTCATTCGCTGAGTTAGCCTGACACCAAGGCTGACTCAAGGCTGTTCAGGGTCTCTAAGGCAGCCTGCTGTTCTGCCGCTCTTTTGCTGCTGCCTCTGCCTTGATGCCCCCTCTCTAACCCCTCGACCCGACACTCAACCAGGAAACTCTGAGCGTGCGCTTCGCCCTCGATGGCCAACACCTTATACTTGGGCAAACCATGACCAGACGCCTGCATCTTTTCCTGCAATCGGGTTTTTGCATCCTTGATTTTCCGGGTTTCAGGGTTCCGAACAAACTCCCGTGCCCAAGCATCTACCAGCTTTTGGCACGCCGCCAGTCCACCATCGAGATAAACTGCAGCGGCCAAGGCCTCAACGGTATCAGCCAGGATGGAATCTCTGGAATTACCGCCACTTTTGAGCTCTCCCGATCCCAAAAGAATATGTTCACCGAGATTCAATTCTCTGCCAATGTCAGCAAGCGCAGACTTGTTCACTATCGAAGAACGCATGCGACTGAGAGCGCCCTCGTCAGCAGCCGGATGATTATTGAACAGGGATTCACCAACGATTAGATCCAACAAAGCGTCGCCGAGGAACTCAAGACGCTCGTTGTTGTCAGCGCCGAAGCTGCGATGCGTCAGAGCCAGCTTCAGCAGTTGGGTATTTTTAAACTGGTAGCCGAGTGCGGTCTGCAGTTTAGCCAGATCCGAAGTCATCACTAACGCAGCGACTCATCAAAAGTGGCCACGATATCCAAATTCGCAACAAGTGGAACCCGCTTTTCATACGCAACTGTGATTATCGCTTCGCCGTTGTCCTTGCGCATGAAAATGCTATTGAGATCAAAATCGGTGATGTTGTTGATCCGCAGGGTACTGGAGACCCTATCACGCACTTCGGTGACAGTCAGGGTGTTGGCTTCACCATTATCAATCAGACCCTGGCACAATCCGGTGATCAAATTATGATCGACGTAGAGCGACCCTACTTTCAAGCCAAATGTAAATAACAAACCAAGAAGCAACGCAATCATCAGGACCACGGCAGATGCCACCCCTCGCTGGCGGGACAGATGATTCAGAGCAGTTTTGTTCATTCTTTCCTCCGCCCGCTAATCGATCAGTGCTTTGACGCACAACAAGAGCCCTCGCTGCTAAAAATATTGACTCAACCTTCTTTCACCTCACACAGGCTGATCTCAGTAGATAAGCTGATTCCGGCTAAATGTTGGCAATGACAAGCCGGGCTCCTTGTGCATCCAGACAGCGATTGCCTTACCGACAATATCTTTTTCGGGCACCGTACCCCACTCTCTACTATCGGCGCTGTTGTCCCGGTTATCTCCCATCATGAAATAGTTCCCTCCTGGAATCACCCATGTCGTGCGCGCCCGACGCTGACCGACCGCGTCAATATACTGAGTGGTATGAGGCACTTCTCCGAGTGTTTCACTGTAGGCCTTTCCGGATAGCTGACCAACACCTGTCGGTACCTCAATATCGCCCACATACTGTTTATCGATCAATTGCCCGTTTATGTAGAGGTTTTTCTCCTCGTACCGAATGGTATCTCCGGGTAGTCCAATGACACGTTTAATGTAATATTTATCCTCATGTGGGGGAATGAAAACCATGACATCCCCCCGCTTAGGATCGTCGACATCAAGAATTTTCGTGCCAATGACCGGTAATCGGACCCCATAGGCGTATTTGTTGACCAGAATAAAGTCACCAACTTCCAGCGTCGGGATCATTGACCCTGTCGGAATCTGAAACGGTTCAACCAGAAACGAGCGCAGCAGAAAAACGATCATCAACACCGGGAAGAACGATTTCGCATACTCAATAATGAGCGGTTCCTGACTCAAATCGGCAACTGCGCGATTAATCTCGTCCTCACTCTTGCCTTTGCTGCCAGTGCGTCGATAGTTGTCAACTGCATCAGTTCGCGATTTCTTAATTAACAGAGAATCTAAAGCCCATAAGAACCCACAAAAAGAAACCAGCACAAACAAAACCAGCGAAAAATCAATATTCATCAGCGTCTACTCAGCTCTCTACTTTCAGCACAGCCAAAAATGCCTCCTGCGGCACCTCCACATTCCCTACCTGCTTCATCCGTTTTTTCCCTGCTTTTTGCTTCTCCAGTAATTTTTTCTTGCGCGATACGTCTCCACCATAGCACTTCGCAGTGACGTTTTTGCGTAGCGCCTTTACCGTTGAGCGGGCAACAATCTGCCCACCAATTGCAGCCTGTATTGCGACGTCATAAAGCTGTCGCGGGATCAATTCTTTCATCTTTTCCACGAGCAGACGCCCCTTTGATTGAGCATGATCGCGGAAAACAATCAATGCTAGGGCGTCAACCCTCGAGCCATTGATCAGCACGTCCAGCCTCACGAGGCTGGAGCGCTGGAACCGATCGAACTGATAATCCAGAGAGGCGTAGCCCCTGCTGACGGATTTGAGACGGTCAAAGAAATCCATAACCACCTCATTCATTGGCAATTCATATGTTAGCGACACCTGTTTACCGATGAACTGCATGTCCGTCTGCACACCCCGCTTTTCAATGCACAGCTTAATCACATTACCAAGATATTCCTGCGGCACGAGAATGCTTGCCAATACGATAGGTTCACGCATTTCCTTGATGGCGTTTACCGTTGGCAACCTGGAAGGGCTGTCAACCATGACAAGCTCACCATTTTCCAGCTCAACCTCGTACACAACAGTGGGAGCGGTGGTAATAAGCGAAAGGTCGTATTCCCGCTCGAGCCGCTCCTGGATGATTTCCATATGCAGCATGCCGAGGAAGCCGCAGCGAAAACCAAAACCAAGCGCATCGGAGTTTTCCGGCTCATACTGCAGTGACGCATCATTTAACGTCAGCTTTTCCAGAGCATCGCGGAAATTTTCAAAGTCGTCTGAAGACACCGGATAAAGTCCCGCAAACACTTGTGGCTGAATTTGACGGAAGCCAGCGAGAGCTGCAACCTCCTGTGTTTTGAACTGCGTGAGGGTATCCCCAACCGGAGCTCCATGAATGTCTTTAATCCCGGCTTCAACAAAGCCGACCTCGCCCGCCGCCAATCTGGCCATCTGGCTTCTCTTCGGAGTGAATACACCCACATTGTCAACCACATGGGCTTTTCCAATTGACTTTGCGACAATTTTATCGCCTTTCCGCAGCGTTCCCTGCACGACCCTGACAAGAGACACGACACCGAGATAGTTATCGAACCATGAGTCGATGATCAGCGCCTGAAGGTCACCCTCTTGGTCCCCTGTCGGCGCAGGTACATTATGTACTATCTGTTCCAGTATGTCCTGAATGCCTAAGCCAGTTTTTGCACTGGCACAAACCGCCTCAGTTGCATCTAAACCGATAATCTCTTCTATTTCTACGCGAACCCGATCAGGCTCCGCTTGAGGCAAGTCGATTTTATTGAGTATGGGTAGCACTTCCAAACCCTGTTCGATGGCGGTATAACAGGTCGCAACAGATTGCGCTTCAACGCCCTGCCCCGCATCAACCACCAGCAAGGCCCCTTCACAAGCGGCCAAAGATCGAGAAACCTCATAGGTGAAGTCGACGTGTCCCGGCGTGTCAATGAAGTTGAGCTGATAGCGCTTACCGTCCTGAGCCTCGTAGTACAGGGTAACGCTCTGCGCCTTTATGGTGATACCCCGTTCACGCTCAATGTCAAGCGTATCAAGTATTTGGGCATCCATCTCGCGCTCTTCTAAACCGCCACAGTGTTGAATGAACCGGTCTGCCAGCGTTGACTTACCATGATCAATATGGGCAATAATAGAAAAATTACGGATATGGCTAATTTCAGACACGATGCGGTCGGCGCTGGCGGTTTAGTGTTGCGCGTAAACTGACAAATTGGCGGCAAGTCTACCTGAAACGCTGGTTCAGTGGCAGAAAAAATGGCGACCCTAGGCGATAGCCGATACTGCAATCCTGTTCAGTGATCAGGGCGCGAGTTCGAGTACCAGAGTCGTTGCCTGCCCTTCGCGTACAATCCGGATCGGAACGAATCCGGACTCTGGCAAATTTCTGACCACTTCGGCGAATCTGTCAGAAGAGACCACCGGTTGTCGGTCTAATGACACGATAACATCTCCTTCCAGCAGGCCAGCTTCGCGACCGGGCCCGTCGTCGAGCTCAGCAATTCGCACGCCACCCAGACCAGTGATTTGTCTGGCCTCCTCTCCCAGTTCAGCAACGCGAAAACCTAAAGGATTACCGCGCTCGATTCGAGAAGCGGGCGCTTCCGCTAACGCCACATTGGTCGGAGAACTGCCTAGGATCACAGTTTGCTCTATCAGCTCGCCATCACGGTAAAGCCTGACCGCGGCTTCTGTTCCAGGACGGTATTGCCCGACGTAAAAAGGCAGGTCCGTGTAGTATTCGATCTCGTGGCCATTGAATTCGAGGATGATGTCTTCGTTCTGAATGCCACCCCGGGCGGCTGGACTTTGTGGCTGTACTTCGTCAACAAACGCACCACGCGGGCGTTCCATGCTAAATATCTCCGCGAGCGCAAAATCCACCTCACGCATGCGGACCCCGAGCAGCCCCCGCTCAACGACTCCCGACTCACGCAATTGCTCGATTACGTTGATGGCAACGTTACTGGGGATTGAAAAAGAAATACCGTTCGAGCCACCGGTGCTGCTCAGTATCTGCGAATTGATCCCTATGACGTCACCTTCGAGGTTGAACAAGGGACCGCCTGAGTTCCCCTGATTGATAGCAACATCAGTTTGGATGAATGCCATGTAATTGTAGGAGGAGCGACCGGGAACGGAGCGACCTTTGGCGCTTACAATACCGGCTGCCGCCGAGAACTCAAGACCAAACGGCGATCCAATGGCCAAGACCCACTCCCCAACCCGAAGCTCATCCGAATCTCCAAAACCGACATAGGGAAGATCATCTGCGTCGACTTTCAATAGCGCGAGGTCAGACGGTTCATCCAGACCGATGGCCTCTGCATTAAAAACGCGTCGATCATTCAAGGTTACCTGAATCTCATCTGCACCAGCCACAACGTGGTTGTTGGTGATCACATAACCGTCCTCTGAAATTAGGAAGCCGGATCCAACCGCTGCCCTTCTACGCTGTTCAGGCATACCCTCGATGTCCAGATCGGGCTCCTGACCGGGATTGATGCGTCGCAGCAACTCTTCCAACTCAGAGTCCGCAACCGGCGAGCGGGCAGCCGTCCGACGAATCGTCGAAATTTCCACAATCGAGGAGGCATTGCGTTCAACAAGGTCGGCGAAATTTGGCAGTTCGGCAGCAGCCAGGTGCCTCGCCGAACCAAATTGTAGCGGGGCTGCAAGAGTGCATACCGCCAGCATGAAAGACAAATACATGGAGAAAGATTTTACAAACATGTCATTCCTTACGCTTCGAGCAGACGTTTCCGATCAGAGGGTTAACGGCAAACGCCGGGCNTTCTCAGCGATGACTCGGACTTTAGCATAACTGACGACGATCCGCAGCGGCTCCGCTACTCACTCGATGGTCAGACTNCACCGCTCCAAATCCGCTTCTGTCGGANGCCTCAGGCAAGCGGATCAGGGGTTGTCGGTTTCCAGCTGATTGACCAGCCGATAAAGGGGAGAGTTTTGAATATGTTCGCTGCGCACCGTCTCGTCAAAATCGAAGCTCATGCTTTCGATGTAAACTCTCAGACGTCGCTGCGCCTCTGGATCGACGGGCGTCGGTGAAACTACCGACTCAGAGCCTGCAAGGAATTCCTGCCCGGGCGTTTCTGCAGCAGGCTGTTGGCTATTTTGTGCGTCAGACAGACTAGCAGCAGGCAATTCTGGCTCATTCATTTCTGATTGAAGCGTAATAGCAGCCACTACCGCAACAGTGGCAGCAATGGCGAATTTGATCAGCTGTTGGGTCAGACCGCTGCGGGTCACGCTCGGTGCCTGCGGGACGGTCTCTGCATCAACCGCCGCCGCCACCCTTTCCGCAAAGCCCGACGATACAGGTATGCCCCGACCGTGAATCAGGTCCCGTGCGAGATGATAGCGCTCCCACTTCTGCGCCAGCTGAGAGTAGGTAGCGGATTCCTGAGCTAGGCGGCGTAAGGCCAGTTCATCAGCCTCCCCGTCCATCACTGCAGAGAGAGACTCGCCTAAGCGCTCAGCGCTCGCGGCCTGCGACGTCTGTTCCATTTGTTCCGTTTGTGACATTCGTTCACACGTTGCTTTTGCCATAGCTTGCTGTTCACCTGCACCGGCTGCCCGGCGTCTCGCATTCGCTCATTCTTTGTACCGGCCTTCGCTGTCCCTAATGACAGTTGCCTGCAGTCGGCCCTTGCGCCGGCCGAACCGATCGCTCATACCTTTCCCGATTCGAACACATGCCGACTGGTTTCCCGTCAAAATGCCACCTTTTGTCATCAGTAAGACACCAACATGGCCGGAAAGTTCTCAATTCCCTGCATGTTGTCTGCCCGTTCCTGCGTAACGAGATCTACATTAACTCCCTGATTTTACGGTCAATCGCTTCCCGCGAACGGAAAATTCGAGAGCGCACAGTGCCGACCGGGCAATCCATGATTTCTGCAATATCGTCATAACTCAACCCAGAAAACTCTCGCAAGATAAAAGCTGTTTGCAATTCCTCGGGCAATGAATCCAACACCGCCTCTAAAGCCGCTTTCAGCTCAATAGTTGACAGGCTGCCTTCCGGGCTCTCAATCTCATGAAGCACGCTGCCTGTTTCCGTGGGATCGACTTCGTCTATCTCCAAATCTTGGGCGGGCGGCCTGCGACTGCGGGAAACCAGATAGTTTTTGGCGGTGTTCACCGCAATCCTATAGAGCCAAGTATAGAATGCGCTGTCACCTCTGAACAGCGGCAGGGCCCGATATGCCTTGATAAAGGCCTCCTGAGCCACATCTTCTAATTCCTGAGGATCCCGCACGAAGCGCGCGATCAGAGCAGCAACTCGATGCTGATAGCGTATCACCAACAGGTTGAAGGCATTTTTATTGCCCGCCATCACCTGATCAACCAACTGCTGATCAGTGGTTTCTTCCACTCCAGACATGCCTGATTTCCAGCCGAGTTTACCAGCCCGGGTTCCCTGCAACACTGGCGTACTAGGCTCTCTTGACCGTTGCTCCGTCGTACACGTACCACGCAACAATACCGGCGAAGCCAGCGTGCAAATTCCAGTAAAAACGATAAAATTAAAGGCATTCTACCGGAACGCTCGGAATTCCGCTTATGTAACAGTGAATCAGAAGAAGACAACGCCTGATTTTTTTGGCCCACCCTTCCCTATGGCTATGATTCACGCTTCAACGCAAGCAGATACCCGACGCATCAATTATTTGTAATACACACATGAATGAAATTCGAGACATTGAAAAACTGGACACCGACATTGTCATAGTCGGGAGCGGTGCAGCAGGCCTGACTCTGGCGCTTCGAACCGCCGACTTTGCGCGGGTCACCGTGCTCAGCAAAGGTGATCTGCAGGAAGGCGCGACGTACTATGCGCAAGGGGGCATCGCCGCCGTACTCGATGATAGTGACAGCATTGACTCTCACGTTGAAGACACCCTGAGCGCAGGAGTCGGACTTTGCCACCGTGACGTGGTGGAGCATGTTGTCGAACGCAGCGCTTCCGCAGTAAGCTGGCTGCTGGCGCAGGGCGTCCCTTTCACTACCAAATCAGCAGCGGCAGGGACTCGCGCTGGCGCGGCACCCTCGAGACAAGCGGAGCTCTCTTCCCTCCACCTGACTAAGGAAGGTGGGCACAGCCACCGTCGCATCATTCACGCGACAGATGCGACGGGTAAAGCAGTATTTCAGACTCTGCAGCAGCGAGCCAGGGAACACGCCAACATCACCCTCTTGGAAGGCTGCACCGCAGTCGACCTGATAACTAAGCCCAGCGCACTCGGAACCGGGCGCACCTGTGTCGGTGTTTACGTGTTAGTTCAGGAAAGAGGCCGCGTTGAGGCGATTCGTTCACGGTTTGTCGCTCTGGCAACCGGCGGCACCAGTAAAGCCTACCTTTATACCAGCAATCCTGACGGGGCGAGCGGCGACGGCATCGCCATGGCCTGGCGTGCAGGCTGTCGGGTCGCGAACCTGGAGTTCAATCAATTCCATCCAACCTGTTTGTATCATCCGCATGCGAAATCGTTTCTGATTACTGAGGCACTGCGTGGTGAAGGCGCATTTTTAGAACTGCCCGACGGGACACGCTTCATGACAGATTTTGACAACTTGGCTGAACTGGCTCCGCGGGACATTGTGGCCCGCGCCATAGATCATGAAATGAAGCGTCTAGGCTGCGACTGCGTGTACCTCAATATCACGCACAAGCCATCGGAGTTTATCAAAGCGCACTTCCCCAATATTTACGAACGCTGTCTGAGCTTCGGGATCGACATCACACGTGACCGAATTCCAGTCGTTCCGGCTGCCCATTACACCTGTGGCGGCGTAGTGGTGAACATGCAGGGCGAAACGGACGTCAGTAACCTCTACGCTATCGGGGAGACGAGTTTCAGCGGTCTGCACGGTGCCAATCGGATGGCAAGCAACTCTCTGCTCGAATGTTTTGTGATTGCATTCGGTGCGGCCGACAGCATCAAATCACGCTTTGAGCAGACTGCACTGGTGGATTACATCACTCAATGGGACGAAAGCCGGGTAACCAATTCAGACGATGAGGTCCTAGTATCCCATGACTGGGATGAAATACGACGCTTTATGTGGGACTTTGTCGGCATCGTGCGAACAAGCAAACGGCTGCAGAGAGCCCGCAGTCGCATCAGCGTCATTCGAGAGGAAGTTAGGGACTACTACATCAAGCACCGGGTCACAAACGACAACCTTGAGCTTCGCAACTTAGCGCTGGTTGCAGAACTAATTATCAAAAGTGCTTTGCATAGACAAGAGAGTCGCGGCTTGCACTTCACGCTTGATTTTCCTGACACTTTGGCACACGCAAAAGACACGATCCTCACGCCTGAAACTGATTAGCCGTTTGGGCCCACCTGATTCGGAATTCGCAGGAAAAATCGCAATTCGCTCAACGGCAGACTGCCAGAATACGGATAATGCTTATTCGGACCCGAGCCTGTGCGTCAGGGCAGGTCGAGATTCCAGCTTGCTCAACAACTCGCTGATGAAAATGGGTTTGGGCGGCAAGACTGTGACCCTGCCGCCGCATTCTCTGGCGCCCAGCTCGCCAAACCAAAAAGGCATCGACGACACCGCTTTGGGGAATCAACAAGCTCTTCACCGATTCTGCTTCTGCGGGCCGGCGCCGGCACAACGAGCCCCAGTCTCGGAGGCAAAATACCCAGGATAAACATAATTCTCCGCGCCAAATGCTTTGATAACGCTCAAGGCTGGGCCTGAGCAGCTTTGTGGGCGAGTATCTGGGCGATAAGTGGCTTGAATTTAGTTTGAGGGGGCTCTGTTCTGTCGAGAAACCAGTCCCACAGGTCCTGATCTTCCTCTTGAAGCAATTTCTCGTACAGTTGTTGCTGATCCGGAGCCAGTGTTTCAAAGACCTCCCGCGCATAGGGAACAAGCAACAAATCCAGCTCCAACATGCCGCGACGGCTGTGCCAGAAAATTTTTTGCTTGTTTAATTCAGTCATATAATCACATGCGCGGAGTGCATCTACGAGCAGGCCGCCAGCGATGCATTATGCGACAATACCCTCTTACGTGCTAGCAGACCGCACCGCAGACTCCTGACCACGGTACGAACCTGGAGAATCAACATGCAAGTTTGTCAATTGAGACAGTATGAATACGTCCTAGTCGCCGGACCCGATTCGATCCCTTTTCTACAGGGGCAAGTCACCTGTGACATGACTCAGCTGACAGATGAACAGTGCCTGGCCGGTGCGCTATGCAATCTGAAGGGACGCATAATCGGAGACTTCCTGTGCGTCCGCATAGCAGAGGGCTGTCTGCTGCAAATCTCCGAAGGCAACGGCCAGAAGATCGCCGTAACACTTTCCAAATACGCGGTATTTTCCAAAGTGAAGATTACAATCCATGAAGGTCCCTGCGACACATATGGCATCGTTTCTAACGAAAGCCCCGCACTGCACGAACTGCTGCCAGCCCCCCCATCTCTTTCCTACCAGACAGCGACTTCGGACACTGCCACGATCATAAAACTGGCAGGCACACCGGGCAGATTTCAAGTATGGGTCTGGGACGCTGAAAACGCAAGCTTGGTGGCTGAAAGCCTCCGGGTGCTCTCTGACAAGCAGACTCTGGAAGATTTCGGACACTTCGATTACGCAGAGACACTTGCCGGCCAGGCGCACGTCAACGCGCAGCACAGCGAAGCCTTCACGCCTCAGCTCTTGAACTATGATCTCTCCGGCGTCGTTAGTTTTCAGAAGGGGTGCTACACCGGGCAAGAGGTGGTTGCCCGGATGCATTACAGAGCTAAAGCGAAAAAGCGCCTGTTCCTGCTTTTAGCTGAAGGCCCGACAGACGCAACTAATAACGGAGCAGAAATAGCGCTCGTTCAACAGGACCAGCAGATCAAGGCTCAGGTATTGCATCGGTCTCGCGGCCCAGGGAATTCAATCGCCATGCTGGCCATACTGCCTATAGCCTGGGGGAATATCGAAGAACCCTTGCTGCTAGTTCAGGATCCCACAGTGGAATTGACCGTAAAAGCACTGATCTACACTTAGTCTGCCACCGTCAACAAAGCTTCGGCCCAGCGCTTCACACGCACGAGCGACGAAATGGCACCCAAAACGCGGGTAAAAACAGCAGCTTCGCAAGTGTTGTGAGCATCTTGAGCATCGTGAGTACAGTTAGTATTGTAAGCCTCGGAGCTCAATCAGCACATTCACAGTGCTTCATGCGACGGCTAATTCTCGATTTTTAAAGGTCTGAAGCACTCTATGATTACTAAATGGCCATACACGATGAAGATCAAACCGAACACGCGGCGAAAATACGCCAAAAATCTGTATTGGTTGCGCAGAGAGATAGCCAAGCGCAGCGACACTTCGGATGAAAAGCACAACAAAATGCCGAATCAAACAACCGACGCTGCGCCATGACCGGCAGCAACAAAAACGAACAAACCTTCAGCGCGGCGGAGCTGTCCCGCATCATTGAAATGGCTTGGGAAGATCGCACCCCCTTCAAAGCGATCGAGGCTCAGTTCAATTTGTCGGAAACAGATGTTATCCGGCTCATGAGGAAATCACTCAAAGACAGTTCGTTCCGACTCTGGCGCCGTCGCGTTTCCGGCCGGGCAACAAAACATCAAAAATTACGCTCAAAGGGCGTCCTCCGGGCCTACTGTCCCACTCAGTACAAGTACAGAAGCAAATAGCTCATTCGCGCAGCAGAAAATAAAGCGCGTAACCGATTCGCTTCAGCCCCCGTCAGGAGCACCTCGAGGATGATCCGGCCGAGCAGCAAGGTAAAAATCCCTGTCAGAATCAGTGCCAACCAGTAAAGGACTTTGGACGAATGTCTGTGTCTTTTGGTGTTGCCAGAGCGGGCAAAATAAACAGTCAACCCGATCGCCAGATGCGCGCCAGAACGCGGTGCACGTTGCCTCCCTTAGTCATGACTAGCTGAGCCGTCCTAGTCCTATCGCGCTTGTGGCACTCAACGCATGAACTGGGATTGGCTGAGGGGCCGTGAATAACGCAACCAGGTTCATTCTCTTGGTCTATGAGCGACAGCTAAGACAGAGAACAATAAACGCGATGCGCCGGTTACCGTAAAGCGAATTAGACATGCCGTTTTCTGACCTAAATGCTCGAAAATTCAGCCCCAACTTCCAGGATGGGCTGTATCTTGAGCCAAGCTGATGTCAATCGGAAAAATGCTTCTCAAGGCAAGTAGGTGGCAGCATTCCCAGGGAGCAGAAATCTGCCGTCTTCAGAGGATCACGCCACTACTGCACAACCCTAACCACGTCCATGATCTGCTCTTAGACAAACCAACAACCCTCTGCAGCTAGCCACGGGGGATTTTGATAAGGGACTTCAGGACGCTCGTCCAACGGTTTCTTTTTGCCCTTGCCAACCGATTGTCCTGTTAAGCCACCAGCTTCACTCGGCTAAATGTCTGGCTCCTGAAATAGTTTTCTTTGCTGCACTCTCGGAAACTAGATTTAATATTGCGGCCTCAAGAAATATTGAACCGGCGTCTCATTCCCGCTCTTTTCTCAGCAGACTTTTTGCCTGCGCGAATGTTTTTTCCAGGCTTGACAGGTTTAAGCCGTGGTCAACCCGGCGCATTGTGTTATCAGCTTCCCGCGCAATGGTTTTTACTAGTTCAGCCGTTTCGGAAAAGCCTACAGCAGACCGTGCGGCAGCAGATTGCACCTGGTCATGTACGAGCAATTCTTCTAACAAACCAATAAGGCGCAACATTTGTGAAGAATGTATCAGTCCAGACTCAGCGCTAATTGGCACCACTTTGCTGTTCAACAAATCATTAATGCGCTGCTCATCCGCATTGGACAAATAGCCCTGTTCGTAAGCCCACTCCAGCCATTCCAGGGTCATCAGCTCCGGGATAACCCTGAGTTTCTTGGACCAGTGCAAGAAGTAGTACTTGCTGTATTCAACCTCCAGCGAATTGGCATAGCCGAGCCCGCGAGCTATCCCGGCGGCCAGCGGGTGTGAGGACGCCGTCCAGATTTGCTGGTAATTTAGGTAATCGACTCGCGCAGCAGCCAGCTCGGCAGACTGATGGTGCTCCGGATAGGACTCCCCGGTTCGCAAACAAATCAGGCGTCCCGAGTCCCGTTCTAGTCTGAATCCGGTGAACAACCACATGGCCTCTGAAACGCTCCACCAGTCTGCGAGCAGCATGGGTCTCAGGGCGTCCCATTCTGAAATGGAGTCATTCATCGTCGTTTACCTCTCCGCTCGAGTTTGACCGTCCATTATATCTGGCCCAACTGCGCACAGTCGAAATTCAGCAAATATGGCTCACTACTTAATCATGCTTAGAACTGGCTTTGTGTTGCGCCAAAGATTCTTGTCCCCGGCAAACACCGATAGGTCGGTTTGTACGGACCTCTCAAAAATTTTTAGCGTACATCCCCTAAAAGCCGGCCACTGTTGAATATTTTGGTCACACTTTGACCAGTTGGGCTTCCCAATTTTATGTAGACTCCGCCTTGATATGTAGCTGGCGTGGAGGCAATTCGCCTTCTTGGTTAGTTATAATATAGTCTCGACCTTGTTTAAGCCGACTTTGCAGAAAAGTAGTTTTTAATGGGACACACAAGACATGAGTTGTAGCCTGTAATGCATGCAAAAATAGAAGATTTGATTTTCGCGGTTCTGGTAATTCCAGCGGCAATTGGGTGGCTCAAGCGGTAGCCATGCATAACTTGCTTTAAGTTGCCTTATGAAGACGAATCTAACCCCAGCCAACAAGAATTTGAGCAGAGACTGAGTGTGCTGCCAAAGACTAAATCACCCGAGAAATAGGATTCATAGGATGATTTTATATATTACTCTTTTCACAGCAGTTGGGTTTGAGGTTGCAGGTACGATGCTTCTTCCGCTAACTCATAATTTTTCGAAACCCCTACCAAGCACCTTATTGCTACTTTTTTATGGATTTTCTTTTTACCTGCTTGCATTGGTGACTGAGAAGCTACCGCTTTCTGTTATATACGCTTCATGGGCGGGGCTGGGCGTATTTTCAGTAGCGATGTTGAGCAGCATATTTTATAAGCAAACCCTCAACTGGCAATCTGTAGCAGGGCTGTTCCTAATTGTTGTGGGAGTAACTATTGTAAATGTCTTTAAGACATAAGAAGTTTCGGGTCCTTTGCTGGTAGCCGTTTTCGAACTATCTGAAGTATAGATGATGCTGCTGAGGCCGAATGGGCCCAGAGAAGAGTACAAGCCCGGCAGAGAAGATGGAGCACAGAGAATAAGTGCACTGCTATTTAGGTTTTGATGCCTCGGTCAGTACAACTTGTTTAACCACCAGCGCAAAATCTCCTCTTCGACTCGATACAGCGGGCTGTGACCCGGCGCTATCGATGGATCGTCAGATGTACCTGTTATGATAGTGGCGATTCCGTCTCCGGTCTCAGAATCGAATAACGCATGACTGAGTACCCCATACGCCTCACCTAGATGGCCAAACACGGTATTCGGCCCTCGGTCAAAACCATATTCCCGCAAATCGATTCTATGTACCGATAGACCATAGCTCGTCATCAGGCCATCGGAGGGGCCGCCCGGCTCGGCCTCGCCAGCAGAAAGCCCATTGCTGCTGTCTTCATTGAGAATCCATTGGGGCTCGAGCATTGCTGCTACAGAACTTACACTCAAAATTCGATTCTGATTGATGGTGCCACCATTGGCTAGCATCTGCAGCACAACTAGCAGCTCATTGGCGCTGGCACGCAGGCCTCCTTGAGGTGAAAACAAACTAGCGTTGCTACCGATTTCGTAACCGTCAAGGAACTGTCTTGCTTGTCTGTTGCTTTGCATCCCATAGAAACAGCGTGATGAACCCGCGTCAACCTGAGCGACCCATGGACCGGTAGGCGCCCAATCCCCTTCTTTTGGGCGTTTCCGAAAGGCGGCGGCGAGCTGGGAATCGGGCACCGCACAAGGGTCAAAGCGAGCAGTAAGCCCCATAGGCACTAAGACTTCCTCTTCCATATAAAGATCAAAGCGGCGACCAGATATGCGCTCGATAACTTCTCCCAATACCCCAAAATTTAGGTTCGAATAGACGAAATATTGGCCTGGCGCTTCGTCGCTGCCATTGGCGAAATGAGTTCCAGCATCCCAAAAATCTGATTCAGGATTAAAAAAATCCTTAAGCGCACCTTCGCCCGCCTCGATGAAATATCTTGGCCCATCGCGGACTGATGAAGTATGGGAAAGCAGCTGACGAGCGGTGATCTTCTGTTGAGGAAATTTGGGATTGCGCAGATTCCATCCAAGGTAGTCGGAAATATCCTGGTCCAGTTTAAGCAAATTTTTATCAACCAGCTGCATAACACCTACGGCAACCACAATTTTTGATATGGATGCTACTCTAAGCTTATGATCGATTCTCAGTGCTTCAGGAACAGTCTCTTCTATTCGGGCGAAACCAAGTGCATGACTTTCAAACATCTCACCATTTTTCATGATGCTGACTTGCAGCCCACTGAGAGCTGGAGTGAAGTCTGTGCCAGTTAGCAAATCCTCCAGCTTGCTGTCTGCCAATGCTGTGGTGGATGCTATCAGCGACAAGAATAAAGATAGTTTTTTAGTCACCGGGTTGCTCTTAACTCTAAACCGAGTTGAAGTTAAACATAATGCTATGATGGCCCCGATCAGAAAGACGGCCTTGTCTCATGCCGCCTCATCAAATCAGTTCGCAGAATCTTCTGACTAGTTGTCTTCATCACTCTCATCGAAGCCGCCGAGCCAATCTCTGCGCAGCTCGCGAGCCTGGACTTCAGCGCTCTCATCAATGTCAATCTCATGGTTTGCCAGAATTGGATCAAACGTCAAAGTCAGAGTCTTGAGCGCGCCATCACGAAACAAAACCAGCTCCACCTCTTCACCCGGGGAGTAACGACGCAACAATGAGTCCAGGCCATCTCCAATGCGATCGCCACCAAGGGCAAGGAGCTCATCACCGGCATTGACGCCAGCTCGCCAACCTGCGCCATCTAAGCGGGCATAGCGCACTACAGGTGGGTTTCCCCTAAGAGAAAGCCCGAGAGAAACTTGAACAGGAGCATCAGAAGTGTCTTCGCGACCTAATATCCAACCGATCGATTCTAGTGCTTCGGCAACGGGAAGACGTACCGTGCCATAGACCCAACCATCTAGGCGTTCGGCCAGATCGATGCCGCCAGCAGAGGCCAATCGATCGCGAAAATCGCCGTAAGTGAAGCCGCCTTCCCCAAGAGGGAAATCATCATAGAGTGCCGACATTACCGTATCCAGGCTACGCTCTCCCTGACTGGACCGGCGGATCTCAAGATCAAGCACCAAACCGAGAAGACCACCCTGGCTATAGAAAGACACGGTACGATTTGGTTTGTCAGCAGCTCGGTCTGCGCCGCGATGATAGCCCTTAGTCCAGGCTTCGAAACTGGCGCGTGCCAGTGTGTCCTGACCATAACCTGGATTATCTTCAACGCTTCCTATGGTGTTGGCGAGCTGCTTGCGATAGTCAGAGACTGAGATCAGACCTGCGCGTACTGGCAGTATTTCATCATAATAGCTAGTGAGACCTTCGGCGACCCACAACAGCTCTGTGTAATTTATCTCTTGATAGTCATATATATCAATTGCAGCCGGCCGAAAGCGCTTTACGTTCCAAGTATGAAAGAATTCATGAGCCATTAGACCGAGAAAGCGTTTCCATCGATTCTCATCCCAAAACGCGCGAGGGTCGGTATGCACCACAGTGCTGTTATAATACTCCGTGCCGCCACCCAGGCCCGGTCCGCTATTGAGCATGAAAAGGTAACGATCAGTGGGGAGTCCGCGCTCAGCTGATTCGAACACCTTAGCTGAGGCTTCAACGATTGCGCCAATATCACGGGCAAGACGTTCTTCATCGCCATCCCAAGTACCTTCAATCAGATAGTCTATGGTCATGCCAGCGGCTTCAAAAGTGATTAGGTCAAACATGCCGGCTTCTATGGGCGAGTCCACCAGACGATCATAGTGTGGCGCTATGAATCGACCTGATGTAGGTTGCTCCATCCCGCTCGCCGCCTGCCAGCCTTGAGGCAATTCGATTTCGACTTGGATGGGCTGTCCTCGAAAACCGTCAGCGTAGATAAACACTGCAGCTGGATTCAAAAATGCATGCTCTGAATCGACATGACGGGTGCGATCCCCAAGACTGTCTGCGTAAATGCGGTAGCGCACAATCACATCGTCAGGCGCTGCGCCTTCGCGTTGCACCTGCCAGGATGACTTGGCGGTTTGATGAAAAAGAAGGTCCGCGCCGGCGCTATCAGTTACTTCAATCGCGGACATGGTGCCGACTGGGTCAATAATCAAGTACTGGCCAGAGCGCCATACCGGTAGATGAAACTCCAGAGTTTCACCGATTACACCTCGAAAGCGTGCTTCGATAGTGACTTGTTGAACATCACGTTCGGACAGGTCGACTAGATAACTAGTGTTGCCCTGCGCTGTCGATGACAGCGCCGTAAGCAACAACGTAAGTAAAATTAGAGTTTGAGCGGATAAGGCTTTTGAGTGGGCGGTAATCATTGCTGTTGGACTTTCTCTATCGCAAATACGCGAGAATACCGCAAAATCAATGGGATCAGAGCATATTTATACCACCGGTAACTGCTTTGATCAGGCTCAGTTTATTTGAGCCATAGTGCAGTGCAATCTCACGAGACTCCCTCTGCTAATCAAATAGAAATAAACCAGCACATGCTGCGCCTGACTGGCAAGCGACATTTATTCAAGCGAACTGAGCACACTGAAGGATGGAGTCAAAATCTTGAGCTTGAGTTCTACCGTTGGCTTCGCCAGTCACGGCCATAAAAAAGCGGCCCTTAACCTTAAACAA
>PBTW01000046.1 GCA_002729315.1 Gammaproteobacteria bacterium | reverse complement strand
CGGGCTCAGTGCTCGCGGTTGGCCTTATCGAGCAATTTTGGAGCGCTGCGCCCTTGGAGTACGATGAGAGTTTCTTGTTCACTTCTAGGCCGAAGCCTGTACCGACTGTTGCAATATGCACACTCGCTGTTGCGGATGCCAGAAACAGACTTCCTGATATATCCACCTACGTTTTTATAAAGCATTTAGGTTCACGTGTACTGTAAACTTCATGGAGCATAAAATACCCCCACTTAGTTAAGGGACTTATTTGTTTGGTAATTCGGGATGCCCAATTACGTCGACCTTTCTACCGGTATGGAAAGCTTTCAGTATCCCAACAAACGACTTCATTTTTCTAACGCCCCAGATGTAGCATGTAGAACGTACGATCGCGTAACGCTTGTCAGAAATAATGGCTTAGTGAGGGTTGATTTTTCAGTAGTTGAACTGGCATTTCTTTCGCTGATCGAAGAAAAGTGATGATTTTAGGAGTGATTTTAAGTTTGTTAATTTGATAGGCTGCGGCATGTTGGTAAGTGGCACGAACCGTCTGAGAGACTCAGGGAAGAACTTAGTATCGTCTTAAAATCCTTATTGTCATTGATAATGAATCAACAAATTAAGCCTTTACAACGAATACGGCGGTTAGCGTAGTTACACTTCTTTTCAAAGTTTTGTGCTGCACCTCATCATTAATTTATTCGGATTCCGTCATAGTCAACATGAATTTCTCTGACTCCATGAATAATCTCTGCTTTCTCCCTTCGTCCATTTTTTGCAGCGACCTAGTTATCATCGACAGTCTGGGATTTTTCGTGAAGAAATCCAAGTTGTCAGCAATAAACTTCCAATAGAGACCATCCACAACGTCGCACCACGGTCCTTTTTTATAGTCGCTCATTTTCAAAATATAATTCGAACCGCATATATACGGCTTTGTTGCGAATAATCCGCCGTCCGCAAAAGTCGCCATACCAAAGACGTTTGGGCACATTACCCATTCAGACGAATCGATAAACATCTCCATGAACCAAGAGAAAACTTCCCCGGGATGTACTCTGCATAATGTCATTATATTCGCTATGATCATGAGCCTTGGAATGTGGTGGGTATACCCAAAGGTTGAGCAATCCTGGATGGCATCATCGAGAGGAGGAATGCCAGTCTCCCCGTCATACCAATTCCTCGTGAGCCGCCGGTTATGTTTAAAGTAGTTAGATTTCTCTTGAGACGCCCCATGAGATCTGTAAACGGCTCGAATAAATTCTCGCCATCCAATAATTTGTCTTACGAATCCTTCGAGAGAATTGATCGGTATTCTGCAAGAGTCAGAGAAGTTTAGGGCGCGTTCTATGACTTCACGGGGCGTAAGGAGTCCAATATTTAGCAATGGACTCAGTAAGCTGTGAAAAAGGAATACTTCATCGGACTTAATAGCATCCTCATAATGCCCGAAATTTGCCAATCTTAGTTCCAAAAAATTATCAAGAAAAATTAATGCATCTTGTCGATTAGTGGGAAGCCATAATGATCTGAGCGCGCCCGGATGTTGACTAAAAAGTAACAAAACATCATTAGCAATTGATGCTTCGTACCGAGATGTCGCAAATTTTGGGATAGCCGGTGTGGCTAGACCTTTTGGAATTCTCTTCCGATTCTCGTCGTCGTACGACCACTTGCCTCCGATTGGTTTTCCGTCCTCGGTCATGAGGATCCCCAGATTTTTGCGCGTGGCCTGATAAAAAGATGCCATTCGGAGGCTTTTGCCCTTGGAGCAATGCTGAAAGCTTTCGTCATCTGCGAAGAACATAGGTGATTTATGTTCTATAAATGAAAGTGACGATTCTTTTTTGAGCTTTAGAAATTCCGTTTTAAAATAGTTATCTTCTATCTCGAAATAATGAACTGCTTCCAGCTTGTTTCTTTGCATTGATTTTTTTAGTGTCTCTAGGTACGGCTCGCGGAAAGCCTTATCTCCAAGATCATGATAGATAACACAATATCCTGCCGAGAGAAGGCTGTCTCGATACTCGCGCATAGCCACCAAATAGAACAGAATTTTAAGCTTGTGGTGCTTATAATCTGTGCATAGGCCAAGATCTTCCTTCATAAAGATCATGTCACAGCCTGTTTCTTGGACGTATTTCAGTGGAAATAGCTGGTTGCCAAGGACGACTAGTAGGTTATTTTGGTTCATCTGCAGATACCACCAAGCTAAAATTTGGTTTTTTGAGAATAAAAACTGTGAGGCGTCAGTTAAGCTACGTTTAACGGGAAAAGTTGTTTATCAACGACGACAAGCAGTTGATATAGATTCATTTCGAATACGACCAGACTAAAATTTAAGACTTTTAAAAATATAAAAATATGAGTTTCCAGTTAAGCTCCTGAGATCAATAGGAAAATGGAAAGGATGATCCCAATTATGCCCGACACAGTGATTCTATCGATGCGATTACTCTAAGACGTCGATAGAAAGTTTCTTTACAGGAGAAATGGCGCTTGGCGAAATCTTTTCCAACAAGGTTTGAGTGCTTTCGCGAGTGAGGCGTACATTGTTCAATTAGTTGGTGGGCCCATCAGGACTCGAGCCTGGGGCCGACGGAGTATGAGTCCCTCGCAGACAATCAACCACAACTCACCACAACAGCCTGCGTTACCATTCCTACTGTAAAACCTAGCTTTATCAGTTGCCTGCTACTGTAATCGGTTGTGGTCAGTTAGGCCGCAGTGGTACAAATTTGGTCCAAATAAGTCCCAACTCCTGTCAAAAACAAATCGCGATCTGGCTGCAACCACCCGCGGAGCGCCCATTTATGGTGCGCAGCAATAGAAAATATAGTTTGAGGCATAAGACCTAGAGTATTTCTCACGGCACGATCTTAAAAAGGGCCTTGCTTTGAGTTTCTATTTTGTTAGCTTCAAGGTGTCGGTGCTGCTACGTTCACAATCGTACTGTTTACCTCACGAAAAATTCATGCCGCGCTGACTACATCAACATTTTAATTCTTGGAGAACAAAATGAAATATTTAGTGTGGCTAGTTCTTTTTAGTTTAGCTTCAACCAGCGCTTTTGCAGATCATCACGAACTGAATTTGGAGGCAAAACAATCGCGCACTGAGTTAAATATTACCTCTATCCAACTTGGAGAGGATTTAAGTATCGTCACTGCCGAAGGTGAGACTGGTGAGTATGGAAGGGTTTATGTCACTTATTATTTGAACTATGACAGAGATGGCTCTGGTGGTTCTTTCACGATGCAAGGCCGGGGCTACGTTGATACTGATACTATTTTTTCTGGATCAGGTGCAGGTAGGTGGGCTCGGGACGGACACCTAGTGAGACTGACGCAGATACTAACAATTTCAGATGGATCACAAAATCTTGATGTAATCGTGATAGATCCTCTTAACCGCACACTCATTGCTGATCTGTATGCCTTGACGAACTAGAACCTAATTCGGGAGCCTCATTAACATTTTTCTGGAGATTCAAAATGAAAAAATACATCATCCTTACTCTTACGTTTCTTTTTTGTAACGCGTCACAAGCGGCTGTATATTTGATCGATTTTAAGTGCGAGCCAGAAGCTTATGAAACTTTTGCTTCTTTGACGATGGCTGAGTTAGATGCTCAATTCCCGTCCGGTTCTACCAAGCTGGCTCGTTACCACGACCTCACGACTGGAAGTGGCATAGTTCTGGTAGAAACTGATGATCCTACACTCGTAATGCAACACGTATATGGGTGGATTCAGGTATGCGAAGCAAGTGTCACACCTGTAGTTGATGATGAAGACGCACAAGAAGTATTAAGTCGATAACTTAAAAGAGAGTCAGTGGGCTGGCTTCTGTCCGCTCACGCTCTTCGATAGAACAACACCCTACCGATTCAACAATTGCCTGCGTCACTATCATTAACTTTCGGTACTTTGGTTTTTTGGACAATTATCACGCTTTTTTTATTTGGATTACTTTCAATAACCGAAAATATATAGATCAATCTTAGTATAGATCTAGCGCAAATTTCCTACTGGAGAAATGGTACAAATTTGGTCCACGCCCATGGGGGGAATGACTGCGAGGGAGGTGTAACTTATTGATTTAGTTGGTGGGCCCACCAGGACTCGAACCTGGGACCGACGGATTATGAGTCCGGCGCTCTAACCAACTGAGCTATAGGCCCAAACTTTTTTGTATATGTTATCGTACGCTCTGATACTTTGCGGCGATGGACTTTTCCACCGTTTTGGCGTCCGCCTTCATGCCCTGAGCGAGCTCTCTGGCCATGTTGTCGGTGAAGATCTCTTCAGTGCCTTGCGCTAAGCCTTCAAACACGGCATCGGCTACTTCCTCTGTTGATCCTTTTTCTACGGTCATGCCGGCTGTCATGTCCGTGTCGATTGGGCCGGGATAAATGCCGCACACCAGCGTGTTTTGACCGGCCAGAACTGCGCGCTGGCCTTGAGTCAGAGAGTGCCCTGCCGCTTTGGACGTCGAGTAGGTTGGTGCGAATGGGAAATTAACCAGCCCGGCAACCGAAAGCACGTTAGCAATAGCGCCACCACCGTTAGCCTTCAGAATGGGTGCGAATGCAACGCCCATGCGCATGGGGCCATAAAAATTGGCGTCCATTTCCAATTTCGATTTCTCAACCACATCGTCTGCCATCAGTTGTGCGCCCGTTCCCATGCCGGCGTTGTTAATGACGATTTCAACATCGCTGGCAGTCTGTGCTGCCGCGCTGACCTGATTTTGGTTGGTCACATCGAGCGCCAAAGTAACAACGCGTTCACCATCAAGGGCTTTGACATCAGCGAGTTTAGATTCGTCCCTGGCAGTGGCATAGACTTTCTTTGCGCCCAATTCTAATGCCTTACGCGCGAGGGCCTTTCCGATGCCTCGGTTAGCTCCGGTAATCAAAATGACTTTGCCCTCTGCGGCGACACCGTTCATCGTTCTCTCCCCGAACTTTCGAAGCATGCTCGACAGATTACATTTTATCGTCTTTACTCATCCAGGAATGAGCGCAGGTGATCAGAGCGTGTGGGATGGCGGAGCTTTCTCAACGCCTTCGCTTCGATCTGTCTTATTCGCTCACGGGTCACGTCGAACTGCTTGCCGACTTCTTCCAGAGTGTGGTCCGTGTTCATGTCGATACCAAATCGCATACGCAGCACCTTCGCCTCTCTTGCAGTGAGGCTGCCGAGGACGTCTTTAGTGGCCTCCCTGAGGCCCTCGTCGATGGAGGAACCCACAGGTGAGTCCACATTGGCATCTTCAATAAAATCGCCTAGGTGTGAGTCTTCATCGTCGCCGATCGGGGTTTCCATTGAGATAGGCTCCTTGGCGATTTTCAGTACACGGCGGACTTTATCTTCCGACATGTCCATGCGCTCGCCAAGCTCTTCCGGCGTAGGCTCGCGACCTTTCTCATGCACCATTTGTCGGGAAATTCGGTTGAGCTTGTTGATTGTTTCGATCATATGCACCGGGATACGGATTGTGCGTGCCTGATCGGCAATCGAGCGGGTAATCGCCTGACGAATCCACCAGGTTGCGTAGGTAGAGAACTTGTAGCCGCGGCGGTATTCGAATTTGTCTACGGCCTTCATAAGGCCGATATTGCCTTCCTGGATCAGGTCAAGAAATTGCAAGCCTCGGTTAGTGTATTTCTTTGCGATCGAGATCACTAGTCGCAGGTTAGCTTCAACCATTTCTTTTTTGGCCCGGCGCGACTTCGCCTCGCCTATCGACATCTGTCGGTTGATGTCCTTGATTTCCGCAACCGTGAGTCCAGTTTCTTCTTCGAGTAGTCGGATCTTCTTCTGGGCTCGAAGGACTTCGGTTTTCACATTAACGAGCAACTCTGAGTAGGCGGCTTTGGCCTTGATGTGCTGGTTGATCCACTTTTCGTTGACCTCGTGGCCCGGAAAAGTCTCGATAAAGATCTTGCGGGGCATCTTGGCATGTCGAACCGCCAGCGCCATCACCGTTTTTTCATGACGGCGCAGGCGGCTCAGTACGGCGCGTATGTGGCTGAGCAGAGGGTCGAACTGACGCGGTGTCAGTTTAAATGACTTGAACAGCTCTCCGAGTTTTTCCAGTTCAGCCTTAGCCCTGGCATGATCGCGTCCGTTTCGGGCAACGGATCTACTGGTTTTGACAAATTGTTTTTGAAGATCAGCAAAGCGGATCGCAGCTTCTTCTGGATCAGGTCCGGCAGCTGCTTCGTCTTCGCTGTCGTCATCCATGTCTGAGTCGTCACTTTCACCGTCAGTCGAGTTTTGCGCAGCAGCGCCGCTCAAGGTGGGAGGGGGGATGTCATCGGTGTTGTCCAGGTAGCCCGTGATCAGATCGCTGAGCCGTCGCTCATCAGTGTCGATCAGCGCATATTCATTGAGTACGTGCTCAACGGTTCCGGGAAACAGCGCCATGGCTTTCATCAGCTCGCGCAGCCCCTCTTCGATGCGTTTGGCAATGACGATTTCGCCTTCGCGGGTGAGCAGTTCAACGGTGCCCATTTCTCGCATGTACATCCGCACCGGATCCGTGGTGCGGCCGGCCTCGTTTTCGACTGCAGCCAGCGCAGCGGCTGCTTCAGCCGCCGCCACCTCGTCAGCACCGTTATCGCTGTCGTCTTCATTCAGAATTAGAGAATCGGCATCAGGCGCGGTCTCGAACACCTTGATGCCCATGTCATTGATCATCTGGATGATGTCTTCAACCTGATCTGGATCAGAGATGGTATCCGGCAGGTGATCGTTGACCTCTGAGTAGGTCAGGTAGCCCTGCTCCTTTCCTTTGGCGATCAGTGACTTGAGGCTGGACTGTGGTGCAATAACTTCGGCCATAAAATTTCATCTCCCCTGCGGGACAGGGACGTAAAATGGATTTACAAAAGATAGCCGGTCATTATAGCGACGGGCGGTAACTATGTATATCGACTTTCGGTGGATTTAGAACAGCTCAGACGTTGTCTGGATTCGACCCGAGCGCTTCTGAAACGCGGGATTTGAGCTCATCTTTCAACTTCAATAGGTGCAGCTTCTGGCTAATATCAGACAATATGTTGTCTAGTATTTGCGTGAATTCGGCTTCGACACCTTCTTGGGGGGTGATTTTCTCTGACCGCAGCAACTGGGTCAGCTGGCCACCGAGCGATGTTCCGTAGCAGTAGCCGAGTAAGTGGTAAGTCTCTGTTTCCGGATCCTTGCGGATTTTTTCAATCAAGGTTAGCAGCAGTTTCCGTGATTCGTCCTCCGCACAGCGCAAGGGCTCAAGATCTGCCTGTAAAGTCAGCGCAATCTCAGGATTTCGCAGCAACAGCTCGATGGCTTTGAGGCTGGCGGACTTGCGAATGCTATTCAGGCCGGCCGGTTGCTGAGTTGCCCTCGATCTGGCATGGGGTTGCTGGGCCACCATGGTTTCTGGTGGCTTGGACTGACTGCCTCGCTCCGGGGGTGCGCTCGCGAGAAGCTGATCCAGAGACTCACTGCTTATGCCGAGAGTCTCCGAGAGCTTGTCCAGCATCAGCTGACCATAGACGCCTTTCGGGAACAGGCGGATTAGTGGTTTGGCCAGATTGCTCAGACGGGCCTTACCTTCGATGGATTGAATGTTAATGCCTTCGGAAAGCTTGTCGAAGAAGAACTGTTCGAGCGGCGTCGCCTGTTCGATCTCCTGGAGAAAGCCTTCAGTGCCTATCGAGCGCACTCGGGTATCAGGGTCTTCTCCGTCAGGCAGAAACAAGAAGCGCACGCGTCTTCCATCATCCATTAGCGGCAGGCTGGTCTCAAGAGCGCGCCAAGCAGCATTCCGTCCGGCTGTATCACCATCGAAACAAAACACCACTTCAGACACGGTGCGGAACATACGGGTCAAATGCCTGGCGCTGGTTGCGGTGCCCAGCGTGGCCACTGCGTTGCGAATGCCCATTTGGGCGAGCGCGATAACATCCATATAGCCTTCTACCAGCAATAGGCGCGTGAATTTTTCGCCTGATTTCTTGCTTTCGTAAAGCCCGTAAAGCTCAGAGCCTTTCATAAATACTGGTGTTTCAGGTGAATTAAGGTACTTAGGCTTATCTTCCCCGAGTACTCGCCCGCCGAAAGCAATCACCCGGCCGCGGCTGTCGCGAATCGGAAACATGATGCGGTCACGAAAACGGTCGTAGTAAGGCGCTTTATGGGTATTTGGCCCTTTGTCGTTTTCTGGCTTGTTGCGCTCAATCACCATGCCTGCTTTCAGCAGCGTGCGCTGTTGCTCCGCGTTATCACCGAGCGCCTCGATTAGGTTGTCCCATCCCGGCGGGGCGAAGCCAAGTGCAAAATCACGAGCAATTTCACCAACCACGCCGCGCGAGGTCAGGTAGTCTACGGCGCGCTGTCGTCCCCGATGTTGGCGCAGTTGCTGCTGGTAAAATTTGCTCGCCTTATCAAGTGCCTCCCAGAGTATGGCGTGCTCGGACTGACGGCGAGACTCGGCCTTTGACTCTTCCCTAGGCACTTCCAGCCCCGCATCCCGCGCGAGGATTTCGACTGCCTGTGGGAAATCTACATGGTCAAAATTCATGACAAAGCCGATCGCATTCCCACCGGCGCCGCAGCCGAAGCAATAGTAGAACTGCCGTTCAGGTTGAACGCTGAATGAGGGAGTTTTCTCGTTGTGAAAAGGACAGCAGGCTTGGTAATTTTTTCCAGATTTTTTCAGGGCGACTCGTTTACCCACCACCTCTACGATGTCAGAGCGATGTAATAAATCGTCAATGAACGATTGCGGAATGAGTCCGGCCATGTGCGATAGGGCAGTTAAGTTGAATTTGCTTGTCGCGTATTGTATGCCAGTCGGCAGCGATAGCGCACGGATCGGTGGCAATTCATTGCACAAACCGGGGAAGTGAGATAAGAGCGATCAGTGAAACTTTAAGGAGTGAGAGCGAGTCAGGAATGCGCAGGGTCAGCTTTAGAACAAAGTCCTAGCCTGTAGCGCGAACAGCAGCGGCACTCAGTTCAGGCGTTGCCTGATCAAACCGCTGACTTTACCCATATCCGCCCTGCCGGTCATGTGCGGCTTGAGCAGACCCATGACCTTACCCATGTCCTGCAGCGATGCTGCACCGGTCCTGGCGATGGCCTCGTCGATCAGCGAGGCGATTTCTTCCTGACTCAGAGGTTGCGGCAGGAACTCCTGGATTACCTCGATTTCGTTCTGTTCTCTCGCAGCCAGCTCGTTGCGACCGGCGTCGGTAAATTGTTTGATCGAGTCTCTGCGTTGCTTCACCATTTTGTCCAGAATCGAGGTGACGCGGGCATCGTCTGGATCAATTCGCTCGTCAACTTCGATTTTCTTGATTTCGGCCAGAATCAGGCGGATAGCTCCTAAGCGCTCTTTTTCCTTAGCGCGCATGGCGGCTTTCATGGCTTCATTGATCTGCGCTTTTAGCGGGTTGTCGGGCATGTCACTGCTCAATCGGGGGAGTGCGAGTGGAGAAGGTACGCCCATAGAAGGCACGCGTCTTCGCGATCTTGATTATCAGCTTGTTTATCAGTAGAGGCGCTGAGTTCTGCGGCTTTCGCGCTGAACCTTCTTGAGGTGACGCTTTACCGCGGCAGCCGCCTTGCGCTTGCGCACGGAGGTGGGCTTTTCGTAGAACTCGCGACGGCGCACTTCCGAAAGGATTCCCGCTTTTTCGCAGGAGCGCTTGAAGCGACGCAGCGCGACATCAAACGGCTCGTTTTCCTTAAGTCTTACTTGGGGCATTTGGACTCCGTTAGTCTAGAGGGCTCAATGGCTGGGCTCTAGAGCTTTAATTTGTGCCGAAACGCGCTAGTGCGTTCTCGCAATTTCAGAGGGACCGTATACTATAGAGTCTGTAGTTTAATTGCAAAGGAATTGGCCTTGTCTCGGGCATATTTTTCGGCACTTTATATGTGCGCGATCGCCCGCAGATCGGGCTTAATGGGTTCAAGGCCACCGGTGGAGTCCGTCCTTTGACCCTTTGGCAGCCAGTCGTCGGCAGGCAGCCCAAGTGGTTAACTTCATTGTGGGTTGGGGTTGCGTATTTTTTTTGGCATGATTGCGACCCTTGTGCAGCGGACCCCTAACTGGCCGGTAGTGATTGTTCTTGGTATCGAAACTTCCTGCGATGAGACCGGAGTGGCGCTTTACGACACCGACCGGGGCCTGCTGGCGGATGCTCTCTACAGTCAGATTCACATCCATGCGGAATATGGCGGTGTGATCCCAGAGTTAGCGTCGCGCGACCACATCCGGAGAACACTGCCGCTGATACGTGAGGTAATTCAGAAGGCGGGTATCCAGGACGCGCAAATTGGCGGTGTCGCCTACACAGCCGGGCCAGGCCTGATCGGTGCCCTGCTGGTTGGCGCTTCAATCGGGCGGAGCCTGGCGATGGGCTGGAATGTGCCAGCAATCGGTGTGCACCACATGGAGGGACATCTGCTTGCTCCCATGCTAGAGTCGAATGCTCCCGAATTCCCTTTTGTAGCGCTACTGGTCTCAGGTGGACACACGCAGCTGGTCTGTGTTGAAGGAATCGGGCGCTACAGCCTGCTTGGCGAATCTCTGGACGATGCGGCCGGTGAGGCTTTCGATAAGGTCGGCAAAATGCTTGGCCTGCCATACCCTGGCGGGCCGGAAGTCGCCAGGCTCGCAGAGTCGGGTAAAGCCGGTGCTTACAGATTTCCGCGCCCCATGACCAATCGCCCCGGGCTGGATTTCAGCTTCAGTGGCCTGAAGACTTTTGTACGCAATACCATTGCTGAAGAAGTAGAGGTTCAAGGTGAGCTGAACACCGCCGTTCGGGCAGATATCGCCCGCGCTTTTGAGGATGCCGTGGTTAACACGCTGGAAATCAAATGCCGCCGTGCTCTGAAGCGGACCGGCCTCAGCCGCCTGGTAATCGCCGGGGGCGTGAGTGCCAATCGGAGGCTGCGTGAAGAGCTTGGCGCCACTGTTGCAAAAAACGGCGGCGATCTATTCTATGCGAGACCGGAATTATGCACTGACAATGGAGCGATGATCGCCTATGCTGGCGCGCAGCGTTTGCTGGCTGGCCAATCGGAAAGCTTAAGTATTCAGGCGCGGCCGCGCTGGAATCTAGAGACATTGCCGGCCATAAACCCATAACTGATTGAGGAAATTTCATGGATATCGTCTACATTCGTGAGCTGGAGGTTCGCACCATCATTGGCATCTTTGACTGGGAACGTGAACAGCGGCAGGTAGTGAGCCTCGATCTGGAGATGGGGTCGGACATAGCTGCTGCTGCCGGCACCGATACCATCGAAAATGCGCTGGACTACAAAGCAGTGGCCAAGCGGCTGATTCATTTTATTGAAACGTCCGATTTTTTTTTAGTCGAAACGCTCGCCGAGCGGGTCACTGATATTGTGGTGAACGAGTTCAATGTTCCCTGGGTCAAGCTCAGATTAGGCAAGCCCGGCGCTGTCACTGGCTCGAAGGATGTGGGCGTTATTATAGAAAGAGGATCTCGTAGCTGATTGTGCGTAAGTTTGTGTCTAGTCATTTAATCTTATCTATTTCTGGATAACCGTGCTGCTTCTCACCCTTAGTCTTGGCAGCAATATTGATGCCGATGCCAATATTCGAAAGGCAGTTGCCGAATTGCGAACCAGGTTCCCCGGCCTCCGGTGTTCATCGGTTTACGAAAGCGAATCGGTCGGTTTTGAAGGTGACAACTTTCTTAATCTCGTGACAGTGGCGGAAACGGAAAAGCCTTTGCCCGACCTGTTGACAGAGATTAAAGCCATTGAAGGTGCGCTGGGTAGGGATCGCAGCCAGCCGAAGTTTTCCAGCCGCTGTATTGATATCGACATTCTGACTTACGGGGAGCTTAGCGGTGAGCATGCAGGCATCTTGCTTCCCCGTGCAGAGATTCTGGAGCACGCCTTTGTTCTGCAACCCCTGGCAGAAATCCTGCCGGATATGAAACATCCCTCGACCGGGCGGACGCTGACAGAGCATTGGGATGCTTTCAATAAAACTGGACAAAAGCTTTGGCGCAGAAACTTCGACTGGTAGGCGCGCACTGCGCCTACTAATGCCGCCCTCGCAGAGACTGACTAGCGCAGCGCGCGCCCACCATCCACCTTGATTACTGCGCCGGTCATATAACTTGCCTGATCGACGAGGAAAAACGCGGTATTGGCGATGTCTTCCACAGTACCGGTTCGGCCGAGTGGAATGCCGGCAAGCGCTTTTTTCCGAGCAGCCGCTGCGGCTTCGTCCTGAGGGTTCTCAAGATGGCTCGGCCAGAGGATAGCGCCGGGTGCCACACCATTGACTCGCACCGCAGGGGCCAGTTCCCTCGCCAGTGAGAGCGTCATGCTTTTCAGCCCGGCCTTGGCAATGTTGTAGATGGGAAAATCCTGAATGGCCCCATCCACCATGGCATCGAGAATATTGATGATGTTGCCCTGACGACGCGTGAGCTCTTGGCTCATGGCCACACTCAGAAAATAGGCTCCACGCAGATTGCTGTCTATGAGGTCGTCCCACTGTTCCTGAGTGGAGTCTTCCAATGGCGTCGCATAGAAAGACGACGCGTTGTTGATCAGCACGTCGATGCGGCCGAAACAGTCGAGCGCGTTCTGTGCCAGCTGAGCGACTTCCGACCTTTCAGTCAGTGCCGCCTGCAGGCAGCTGACTGAATCGGCACGCACGGCATTGCGTTCCGCCTGCAGGCTCAGCGCTTCTTGTTCCGAACCCTTGAAGTGGATAATCAGGCGATAGCCGGCGTCATGAAAGCGCCGCACGAGGGCGGCGCCGATTCGCCTTGCGCTTCCGGTTATCAGTGCGACGGGTTGTTCATTGATCATGCTTGAGGGACTCAATTGTCTTGGTGATGGTGGACAGGCGGGCTTCGTATATGGCCGCCTTCGGCTCGGCGCGACTGGCGGCCAGGACCGCGCGGCTGTCGATGGCTCTCGCTGACAGCAGTAAGGTTTTCAGATAGGCATTTTGTGGATAGTCGCGCGTCTCGAGGCCTGTGCGACCCCGTGCATCGGCCTCGCAGGTCAGCAGAAATTTGTCCAGACGCTCCGGGCGGCGAAACGCATCAAGAGATTCCAGCAGGTTCAGCACCGTTGCTGGCTTCAGTTCTCTCACGCGATGCAGCTTGGTGTGATGTTCACAGACCAGACGAGACAGCTGGGCATGCTCCTTGGGCACACGCAGTCGTGATTCAATCTGATTGAGCAAGCCCAGGCCGGCTGATTCATGGCCGATATGACTTGGCCATTGACCGGGTTCCGTCAGGCCCTTGCCGACATCGTGGACAAGAGTTGCGTACAGTATGGCGCTGTCGTCGCTCAGTTTTCGGGCCTGCTTAAGACGTCGCAGGATGTGCAGGCCGGTATCGATCTCGGGATGATATTCTTCAGGTAGCGGGACGCCGAACAAATTGTTGACCTCGGGCAGTATCGCCTCAAGTGCGTCGCACTCCCGCAAGACCTCAATAAAGACAGACGGTGTCTGGCTTGTCAGCGCCAGTTCCAGCTCTTTCCAGATTCGTTCCGGAACCAGATAATCGAGTTCCCCACTGTGACAGATACTGCGCATGAGGTCCCGGGTTTCGTTGGCTACCCGGAATCCCAGATGCGCAAACCGGGCTGCAAAGCGCGCGACCCGTAACACTCTCAGTGGATCCTCGACAAATGCCCCTGAGACATGGCGCAGTACCCTGCTTTCAATATCGCACTGGCCACCGAACGGATCGATGAGTGAGCCGGTTTCATCCATGGCGATGGCATTGATAGTGAGATCCCGGCGCAGCAGGTCTTCTTCTAGGGTGACTTCCGGTGAGCTGTTGACGGCGAAGCCCTTATAACCGGGGCCCGTTTTACGTTCGGTGCGCGCTAGCGCGTACTCATCATGGGAGTCAGGGTCAAGAA
Organism: Gammaproteobacteria bacterium; assembly: GCA_002729315.1. GTDB lineage: Bacteria > Pseudomonadota > Gammaproteobacteria > Pseudomonadales > Pseudohongiellaceae > UBA9145. The sequence continues at coordinate 13,855 of PBTW01000046.1, read as the reverse complement.
AAACAGGAAAGTCCTGCCCCACCTGTTGATAGCCCAGATCCAACATCTCCTGGGGTGCTGCGCCTACGACCACCCAGTCCCGGTCTTTGGTTTCAAGACCGAGGAGCTTATCGCGAACTGCGCCGCCAACCAGGTAAGTCTGCATCGTGAATTTTGCCGGTGCTTAATCAGTGTGAAATGGTGAAGCGTTTTTTGTCTTCCAGGCGCATCATCGTTAGGGATCTGCCCCAGACGTAGCCGGTATCAAGCGCGAAAACCCGCGGCCGTTTGGTAATCCCGTCCAGTGCTGCCCAGTGGCCAAAAAGTATCGTTGCCTTTCGCGTTATCTTCTCATATTCAAACCACGGCTTGAATCCACTGGGCGCCGCGCAGAGGCCTTCCTTGATGTCTAGGCGCAGGCTGCCGATGTCGTCGCAGAACCGAATTCGGGTGAGGTAGTTGGTGATTGTCCGCAGTCTTTCGTGGCCCCGCAAAGATTTGCTCCAGCGGATAGGTTCATTGCCATACATGTTTTTCAAAAAGGCTTTACACTTGTTGCCCTGAAGGGCATGTTCGACCTCTGCCGAGAGATTGAGTGTCATCTGGAGAGACCAGTTCGGCGCCACGCCGGCGTGAACCATCAGAAAATTTTCGGGACCCTCTTCCGTCAGAAGAGCTTCATGGTAGGCCAGTGGTTTGCTTCTCAGCCAATCGCTCAGTGCTGAACAGTCCGGCGCAGCGAGCAGTTGCTCGAGCGTGTCCTTGCCGCGTGCCGGCGCGACCCCTTCGTGAATGGCGATGAAATGCAGATCATGATTGCCAAGTACGACGCGGATGGAATCATTCATATCCTGAAGCAGGCGCAGGGTGTCGAGTGATTTCGGGCCACGGTTGACGAGGTCACCGACGCACCAGAGGACGTCGGTTCCGGCACTAAAATCCGCCTTTTTCAGAAGCTTTTTCAGGGGCCTATAGCAGCCCTGGATGTCGCCAACTACAAAGTTGCTCATGGTGTTCCAGTGGAGGACTCTGACGGCAGTATAGCATCGGCTGGCCTGCCGGGCGCGACAGCCGCGCTGCAAACCCTTTGTGCGAAGCCGCGCTAGTGAACCGTATAAGGTGGTGCCAACAGAAAGGCCGGAATCGGCGTCGTGAAGCGGGCGCCGCTGTCGGTGACCAGCTCGTAGCTTCCCTGCATGGTGCCTGTTTGAGTGCCAATGATTGCACCACTGGTGTACTGGAAGGATTGCCCCGGCCCGATCTCAGGCTGCTGTCCGACCACTCCGGGCCCTTTGACTTCCTCAACGCGATTGTTGTCGTCGGTAATGCGCCAGTGCCGGTTAAGCAATTTCACTTTTGCTTCACTCCGGTTGGTGATATCGATGGTATAGGCGAACGCGTAGCGGCCCGATGTCGGATCGGAATGCTCCTGCAGGTATCGGGTGTTCACCTCAATTTGGATGTTGTGATCTGCGTCAGTCATGATGGCTCTGATTCAGCTCCTTTGCGAAAAGATCGCTTATCGCGACGTAGTCAGACAGGCTCAGATTTTCCGGCCGCTCAGAAAGATTTACCGGAATCTGCGCCAGTGTATCCCCTGACATGATGGCTTTGAGGCTGTTTTTCAAGGTTTTGCGCCGCAGATTAAAGGCAGTTCGCACCACCGTTTGCAGGGCTTCTAAGCTGCGCGCTTCAACTTCGCGCCTGGCGTGCGGCCTTAGACGCACAATTGCCGAACTGACCTTGGGTTTGGGCGTAAAAGCCGCAGAGGGAACATTAAACAGATGCTCAACTTCACAAAAGTACTGGACCATGATGCCAAGGCGGCCGTAATTCTTGTTACCGGGTTTCGCGCCAAGTCGCTGAACCACTTCGAGCTGCAGCATGAAGGTCATGTCCTCAATCAGTTCGGCGTTCTGCAGCAAATGAAACATCACCGGTGTTGAAATGTTGTAGGGCAGGTTGCCAATGATGCGAAGCTTGCTGTTGCGATTGATCAGGGCAGCCAGGTCGAACTTGAGAATGTCTTGCTGATGGATGGCGACGTTGCCATGCCGGGCAAACCTTTTTTCGAGAAAGTCAGCCAGGTCCCGGTCCAGCTCCACGCAGTCCAGCGGTCCGCCCGCCTGAGCCAGTAAATCGGTAATGGCGCCCTGACCGGGCCCAATCTCAAGCAGATGCTGGTCAGGCTGAGGGTCAACCGCGTCAACAATCCGGGCGATGACCGGCTTATCGTGAAGGAAATTCTGACCGAAGCGCTTTCGCGCCTGATGGGGCATCCCGTTGCTCAGGCGAATCTTTCGGGTTTTCGCGTTCATGGCTTCGATTGTGCTCCGATCATGTCCAACGCGGTGGCGATGGCGGTCTGTAGGCTGCCAATATCTGCCTCACCGCTGCCGGCAAGCTCCAGCGCGGTGCCGTGATCAACAGAAGTGCGAATGATCGGCAGTCCCAGCGTGATATTGGCCGCATTGCCAAAGCCCTTGTACTTGAGCACCGGCAAACCCTGATCGTGATACATGGCGAGCACAGCATCTGTCTTGCCAAGATATTTTTCGGTGAACAGGGTATCAGCCGGCAGAGGGCCTGTCAGGTTCATGCCCTGCTGTGACAGCCTGCTCAGAACCGGTTCAATGATGTTGATTTCCTCAGTGCCAAGATGGCCAGATTCGCCGGCGTGGGGATTCAGGCCGCATACCAGAATGCGTGGTTCTTCAATGGCGAATTTGTGTTTGAGCTCATGATCCAGAATGGTCAGAACCTGTGTCAGACCGTCCTCAGTGATCGCGGCAGCAACCTTCTGCAGCGGCAGATGGGTGGTGGCCAGCGCAACTCGCAGACCCTCGGTGGCAAGCATCATGACCGTGAGGTCAACCTCACACTGCTGCGCGAGAAATTCTGTGTGACCGGAAAAAGGGATGCCTGCTTCGTTAATGACGCCTTTATGCACCGGGCCCGTCACCAGCGCATGAACTTGCTTGCGAAGCGCGATGCTTGTCGCGACTTCGAGTGTGTCCAGAACATAGGGGCTGTTGGCGGAATTGAGTCTTCCGGGGCGGGCAGGCTCAGCCAGAGCGACGTTGCAAACGAAGAGTTCTCCAGCTTCGTTACGNCGAGGNGCAGCGANTTCGTCAAAAGGCACCAGNGTNANAGGAAGGNNCAGCGCNGCAGCGCGCTGCGCNATCAGCTGNTGGTCGCCTACNACGACAAGCTGGGCGTCNGGNGGGTGCTGCGCCAGTTTAATGCAGAGATCGGGTCCGATGCCGGCCGGTTCGCCGGGGGTGAGTGCGAGTCTGGTAATCACGGCCTNTATCCGGCATCAATCAACCAGTTCTACGAAGGCTTCTTCACGAATCTCGATCAACCAGTTCTGGAGTTCCAGTTCAAATTTGCGGTTCCGCAACATGTTGGCCGCCTGGCTGCGGGTATACTCGCTGGAAAGGTCAGACTCTCTGCGCCCGAGTGCCTCTGCAATATGCCAACCCATCTGCGAGCGGAAAGGCTCGCTGATTTCGCCGACTTTTAGCGTATCGACAACCGATTCCATTTCAATGGGCATGCCACCTTCAGAAACCCAGTCCAGATCCCCGCCGGCCACCACTGAAGTGGCGTCGTCGGAATTCTGCCTTGCCAGCGACGTGAACTCTTCGCCATCATCGACAATGCGCNGCCTGAGCTCATTAATCAGTGCGATAGTCTGCTGTTCNTCGCGAATTTCNTTGGGCGCCAGCATGATGTGTCTGATGTGTGTCTGCTTGACGATCTGTTCTGTGCCGCCGCGCTTGTCTCGCAGCTGGATAATGTGAAATCCGTTGCCGGCTTCGATGGGGCCCTCGATTTGCCCCACACTCATCGGTTCCACCGCATTGGCAAACAGTGAGGGGAGCTGGTCCAGCTTACGCCAGCCAAAATTGGTGCCATCAAGGGCAAAACGTCTTTCGGTCAGGGCGCGAGCCCGTGTTTCTGTGATCGAGCCGTCTTCCTCCAACTGGGCGACCAGTTCAGCGGCATAACGCAGCTTGTCGCTCCGTATTTGCGGGCTGTCGGCCGAGGTCACCGGAATCAGAATGTGATCGATGAGGTAATCGGCGGAGATGACTTCCTGACCCATTTCGGAGTTCAGAAAGTTATCAATTTCCTGATCTGTCACCGTGATGCGCTGGTTCACATATCCCCGCTGCAGTTCCTGCATGGTGAGCTGCTGGCGGACCTGCTCGCGGGTTTGTAGATAGACGCCCTGAGCCTCCAGCGCCTGAATATAGGCTTCAAAGCTCAATCCGGATTCCTGCGCCATGTTGCCAAGCACCCGGTTGATGGTGTCGTCGTCGTAGCGAATGCTGGCGCGCTCGGCGAACTGCATCTGGATGTTTTCCATGATGAGGGTTTCTAGCACTTCGTCGCGCAGCTGATTCGGCGGGGGCAGCTCCCGGTTGTCCCGTTCTGCTGCTCGTCGAATATCCTCCAGGCGATTGTTTAATTCGCTCTGCAGCACCACATCGCGGTCAACGATGGCGACGATTTTGTCGAGCAGAACGCGCTGCTGCGCCGCCGCAGGCAGGGTGAGGAACAGGCAAATCAGAGCGCCGATGAGCAGGAGTCCCGCGCGCTGCGCTGTTTCTTTGAGATCAATATTATTCATAAATTGTTTTCCCGGAAGCCCCGAATACCGTCTTCCAGCAGGTTGCTGATGCCGGCGCCGCNGAGATTTCCNAGGCCGTTGAGNGTAAATTGGACAAANATTCCGCGATTGGGNTNGATATTAGGAACAAACAATTNGTTTTCGTCAACCCACTCACGCGCGATCACGCGGATGGTCGCGCAGCAATCACTCCANTCTACGCCGGCAAAGCTTTCCAGGTTTCGTNCATTGCTGTGNTCGTAGTTAATCCGTCCCANNAGTTTCCAGCGGTCAGTNAGAGGCCAGACTCCGGAGACGTCGCTTTGTTTGGTGCGAGGATCGATAGTCGGCGGAAAAAAGAATACGAATGAGTCGGGCAGGCTCCGGTAACGGAAGGCTACATTGAGCAGGTGATTGTTGTCTTCTTGATAGCGTAGGGAGAGACTGCCTTCATCGAATTCCTGGCGATCTTCATTCCACTGAAAATCCGTGTTGAAACTCCAGCGCTGACCGAACCTCATGGCCACTTCGCCGACGTAGGCTGACTGATCCGCCAGTGGTGCATAGCGGTGATCCCAGTTACGCAGAGGATTNGANAGGCTGACCAGACGATCTTCAAAGTACAGTANCTGCCCGAGGCTGGCGCGAAAGCGCTCCTCGCCGTTNGCATTCAGCACGCGGGTAGTGATCGCNAGCGTCANCTGATCGGCGTTGGAAGTCCGGTCGCCTCCGGAAAAGCGATCCTCCCGGAACAGCTGGGAAAAACTGAAATTCAGCTCTGACGAATCAAAAACAGGAATCTCAGACTGGTCCTTAAACTCGCTGTAGAGATAGAAAATCCTCGGCTCCAGCGTTTGCAGACCTCCCTGCGGTAGCNTGCGGTCNAAGAACAGGCCAGAGTCCAGACTGTAAACTGGAATACCGAGTTCNGGATTCTCCAGTGTGCCGATGGCCTGNTTTTCCAGCTGATACTGCGTGTGCTGATAAGAGGCGTTCGCNCGCACAAACCAGCCAGGTGACACAGTTGACCAGCTGAGCCTGGGCTCCAGGCTGGACCGCTCGCCGGTGACCAGAGCGCCACGCTCAATCAGGCCAGGCGTCAGTCTGGCTTCGTCTAGCTCGCGGTCGAAAGCGGTGAGTTCGCCCTTGAGAGCAAGCTCGAAGCCCAAGGGTAAAGCGGTGCCGGTGTTAAAGGAAAATTGAGGCAGCCGGTCGTAGGGCTTGTAGATGTTTTCCCTGTTAATGAACGGATCAATGAGCTGGATTCGCTGGACGTTGAGTCTGGCTCGCAACAGGCTGGAATTAAAGTTCACCACACCTTGTTGATTGAGGTGGTTGCGGCTCGCAACATTTAGGCCTGTTCCGCCGAAGTCATAAAAGTAGTCATCATCGCTTACCTTATTAAAGTCGACATAGGTGGAAAGATTGCGCCCTAGAGTGCCCTGGTGCTCGAATCCGACGAACCACCGATTCTCCGTTTGGAGTGAGTCCGAGAGGCGATTGTCGCTGAGGTCGGTACTGAACATTTTGTCTCCGGACAAGCCTGACAGATTGAGGCTATTCATTGACCAGTCGGCAAGATAGCGTAATTCTGTGCCGAGCATAACACCGCGATCTGACAGCAATCTCGGAGAAATCGTCGCGTCGTAATTAGGTGCGAGGTTTAGATAGTAGGGCTGTTCATAATCGAATCCCCCCGTGCGGGTCGAGCCAATACTCGGGGGCAGTAAACCAGAAGCGCGCCCTTCTCCCAAAGGGAAGGGCAGGGTAAACGGGTAGTAGAAAATCGGAAAGTTGCGGACCCGGATGCTGGCCTTTCTTGCGTAGCCGCGATTGTTTTCCTGATCCAGCACAATGGAGTCCGCACTGAGAACCCAGAATTCGTTGCCCGGTTCGCAGCGACTGAATTCGCCGTTTTCTATGGCAACCTGGCCGGAAGTGCTAGCGTATACCATGCTGCTCGCAGTGCCGTGGGCGCCGAAGTCGTGGAGGACGTACTGGGCGGTTTCGATGCGACTGCGCTGGTCATCGTTGTCGATGAAGGCGGAGCTGCCTTGCAGCATAAGCCCAGGCTCGCGGAAGATGACATCGCCATCCATCAGCACTGTGTTCTCTGATCGGTTGATGCTGGTGGCCAGGTTGTTTTCGATGGTGCGAGCCCCTTGTTGGACAATCACATCACCATCGATGCTGATGAAATTCTGCGAGAGCTGCGAGAGGCCTGACTGAGAGCGAAACAGCGTTTCTGATTCGTCTGGATCAGCCCTGCCGGCGAAAATTTCTGCCGCAGGATCAAAGAAACCGCCGCAACAATTCGGGGCGAGGGTGTCGCGCTGCGCGGTTGTCATGGCTTCCCGGGGCATCCAGTCTAGCGGGTACTGTGAGCGCGGAGCGACCACCGCTTCAACGAAAAGATTTGATGCTTCAGTATCCGCCATTTGCACAGACTCCAAACTGGCCACGCTGGCGGGCGATGTTTGCTCAGCTTGTGGCTGAATGTCAGGTGCCCGGAAGGGCTGTGCCTTGGGCTGGCTGACAGTTGCGGTCGGTTCTGTTAGCTCTGGCGCCGGGCCCAGCAGAACAGCGCGGTCACTGTTGTACTGGTTGCTTCCGTTCGCGGTGTTGATTGGCGCATCAGGGTCAGCAGTGTTACAGATCCAGCCGTCCCCGCCGGTATTGGGGAGGCAGTTGAACTGGGCGGACTGTGACAAGGCAGGGGATGGCGCAGTTAATATCAGCCCGACGCTGAACGACAGGACGCCTACTTGTTGCAGGGCCGCAAGCGGTGATGCGCTGTTCTCAAGCTTTAGGCGATTATCGTCAGACTGGAACAAGTGGCGAGACTGTAGGAGTAAATTTATTTCCGATCAAACCGACTTATTAGGTCAGGCGGTAGTTAATGCCGGAATCGGGATTATAGACGATAATTCACCGGAAAATTAACTACTTCGAAGAATGCTGTTAGAGGCGCTGCGACCCGGAGCGTTTTGCCCACTATGTCAAGTTCAGAGCCGTCATCTCGGGAACTAATGCTTCAGCAGTGGGTCTGCCAAGCCCTCTGGGTTCCCGTCGGCAGTCCGGTGCCGCCGCTGTCCATGGTTAGTGGTGATGCAAGTTTTCGTCGTTATTTTCGCGCAAGCTGGCAGGGTCGCAGCTACATTGCTGTAGACGCGCCGCCGCAGCATGAAAATTCCTCAGCCTTTATCAATGTGTGCGGGATGCTTCGGGCCGCGGGCGTACAAGCGCCGGAAATTTTTGCTTCAGACCTGAACCAGGGTTTTCTGCTGCTGGAGGATCTTGGAGACAGGCAGCTACTGCCCACGCTCAGCAGGCTTCGGTCAGACGGTGAGACACAGCGAGCAGAAGCGATCTATCAGAGCGCCTTACAAACCTTGCTGTTGATTCAGAAAGTTCCCGAAAAAGAGAGACTTGACCCATATGACAGAGATCAGCTCCGAGCTGAGATGAACCTGTTCGCCGAGTGGTTCTGCGTGGCTTTTCTTGAGCTAGAATTAGGCGTTCCTGAGCATGCTGTGATCGATCAGGCGATGGATTTTTTGGAGGAGGCAGCGTTGAGTCAGCCGACGGTGATGGTGCATCGGGATTTCCACTCCCGGAACCTAATGCTGCTCGATGACTCAGCAGTGCCGGCCCTCGGGGTGATTGATTTTCAGGATGCGGTGCATGGCCCCTACAGCTATGACGTGGTTTCTCTGCTGCGGGACTGCTACCTAAGATGGGAACCGGAGACAGTCACCCGCTGGGCGCTGACCTACTGGCAGGCGGCTCGGGCTGATGGCTTTTTGGCTGACGTCAGTGAGGCACAATTTTTGCGCGACTTTGATCTGATGGGGCTGCAGCGGCATCTCAAGGTCATGGGTATCTTTTGCAGGCTCAGCCTCCGGGATAATAAATCCCAATATTTGGCCGATATCCCACTGGTGATCCGGTACTTTTTGGAGGTCAGCAGGCATTACCCTGAATTGGGAGATTTTGTGGAGTGGTTTAACCGGCGGGCATTGCCCATTGCGAACCAGCGGCTCCCGAAGTCAGCCGGCTAAAAGAACCATGCGCGCAATGATACTGGCGGCAGGTCTGGGTAAGCGAATGCAACCACTGACCGCGAATTTACCTAAACCTCTGCTAAAGGTTGGGGGCAAACCTCTCATCGAACATCAGATAGAACGTCTCAAAAACGCTGGCGTGACTGAATTTGTAATCAACCACTTTTATTTGGGCCGGATGATTGAAGAGCATCTTGGCGATGGCTCTACCCTGGGTATCAAAATTATCTACTCTCGCGAACCCATTCAGCTGGAAACGGCGGGGGGTATCATCAAGTCCCTGCCCAAACTTCAGGACGAAAGTTTTATTGTGGTGAACGCCGATGTCTGGTCAGACTTTGCTTTCGCAGCGCTGCAACCAGTTGACGGCGTCGATAGGTTGGCGCATCTGGTGCTCGTCAGGAATGCAGAACACAATCCTCAGGGTGATTTTTATATCAACGATCGGGGGCGCGTTCATGAAGACCCGGAGGCCGAAGGGGAAAGGCTAACCTTCAGCGGGATTAGCGTCATGCACAGAAATCTGTTTGCGGGATTGCCTATCCAGCCAATGTCCGTGATTCCGCTGCTGCAGCAGGCAATGTCGGAAAACAAGGTCAGTGGCGAAATCCACAGCGGGGTCTGGGTTGATGTTGGGACACCTGAAAGACTGCAGGAAGTCTTGGAGCAATTTGCAGCTTCCGACGAGGACGCGACATGATTGCTCAATTCAAACATCGCGCCTACAAGCAGGCAATTAGTGGCCGGCTGGCAGGCACATCGCCGGATGCCCGAATTCCGGATGGTGGGCGCACGCAGCGAATTTTCAACCGCACTATGTTCGTGTTGTTGGGCAAGCTGGCCAAGCTGGATGGCCTGGTGGTGGACGGTGAAATACAGTACGCCACTACAATCATGCAGCTGCTTGATCTGAAGGGCTTGGACAGACAGGAAGCGATTGATAATTTCGAGTTGGGCAAGGAGATGGACACTGATGTGATGCCTTTTATGGCGGAGCTGAACAGCTGTATCAAACAGCGTAGCGCACTGGCCAATCTTTTTCTAAAGGTACAGTGTCGGCTTTGTTTCGTGAAAGGCGATATTCGCCTCAAGGAAAAAATGTTGCTGCGCGACGTGGCTGAAGCGCTTGGCTTCAGTAAGGCTGAGTTTTTGGATATCTGCAATGCGACCCACCTGGAAGCAGATTATAATCCGCAGCATGGACGCGGCTTTCTTCGTAATGCCTATCACACCCTCCAGCTTCAGCCAGACGCTGAAGACAGAGACATTCGACGCGCCTACCTTCGGCTCATGGCGCGCTACCATCCAGATAAACTCGTGCAGGAAAAAAATCTCTCTGAGGAAGCTTTGAAGAGTGCAGCCGAAAAACTCACGGCTGTTCGCAATGCCTATGAAGCAGTCTGCGGGTTTCGAAAGATTCGCGCCTGACACACCTGACCCAGCGCGCTAAAATAGGCGGAATACCCACAGCACAGAGTTACAGGCTTTCCTGATGAAAGATTATCTTATCGCGCCATCGATACTGTCAGCAGACTTTGCCCGTCTTGGAGAAGAGGTCAATGATGTGCTCGACGCGGGCGCCGATGTTATTCATTTCGATGCCATGGACAACCACTATGTGCCCAATCTTACTATTGGACCCATGGTATGTCAGGCTCTTCGGAATCATGGAATCGAAGCGCCGATTGATGTGCACCTCATGGTGACGCCTGTAGATCAGTTAATTGTCGATTTTGCGAAGTCGGGCGCCTCCTATATCACCTTCCATCCGGAGGCGACAGCTCATGTGGATCGCTCACTGCAGCTGGTTCGGGATCATGGCTGTCAGTCGGGTCTGGTATTCAATCCAGGAACGCCGGTGGATTGCCTTGAGTATCTCATGGATAAAATCGATGTCATTTTGCTGATGTCGGTCAATCCTGGCTTTGGCGGACAGAAATTCATCCCATCCACTCTAAATAAGCTGGCAAAGGTTCGCAAGCTGATTGACGAATCGGGCTATCCGACTCGTCTAGAAGTCGACGGTGGCGTTGGCGTGAGTAATATCCGCGAAATTGCTGCGGCAGGAGCCGACATATTCGTGGCTGGCTCAGCGATCTTTAACAGCGATGACTACGGCAAGACAATCGCGGCGATGCGCGCGAAGCTCGGTCAGGTCTTCGGTGAGCAGCACTGAACAGTCGAGCCGAGAAAATACAATGAATCTAGAACAATTCGAGTCACTCGCCAGCGAGGGGTACAACCGGATTCCAGTCATCCGCGAAGTTCTGGCAGATACTGAGACACCGCTGAGCATCTATCTCAAGCTGGGTAGAGGCACCCACAGCTATTTTTTCGAGTCGGTTCAGGGTGGTGAAAAATGGGGACGCTACTCCATCATCGGGCTGCCGTGCCGTAATGTAATCCGGGTGCGCGGTTCAGTGGTGACGGTGGAGGCGGATAGCGAAGTCATTGAAGAGCATCAGTGCGTGGATCCTTTTGAATTTGTCAATGAGTTCAAGTCTCGCTTTCATGTTGCGCCAACACCGGGCGACCAGCGCTTTGCCGGCGGACTGGTCGGATACTTCAGCTATGACACTGTGCGTTACGTGGAAACCAGTATCGGAGCGGAGAAAGGCACGGACGACATCGGCACGCCGGATATTATGTTGATGGTGTCCGAAGAGGTCGTCGTATTCGATAATCTGCGCGGTACCATTTCCTTTGTCATCCACGTGGACCCGCGTGAAGCCGGAGCCTTTGATGCGGCGCAGGCGCGTTTGGATAATTTGTCGAACCAACTCCACAAGGCGGTGCGGTTTCCCGTCCAGTCCGAAGATCAAATTGTGTCAGCAGACTATCAACTGCATTTCGCAAAGGAAGACTTCAGCGCCGCCGTTGAGCGCATCAAGGAGTACATTCTCGCGGGGGATGTGATGCAGGTGGTGCTGGCGCAACGGATGTCTACTGCGTTCAGCGGTGATCCGCTTAACGTCTATCGGGCGCTAAGATTTCTGAATCCGTCTCCCTATATGGTGTTTTTTGATCTCGGTGATCATTACGTGGTCAGCGCATCCCCCGAGATTCTGGCTCGAGTTGAAGGTGGTAGGGTCACTGTACGACCGCTTGCCGGGACCCGCAAGCGAGGCGCAACTGAAGAGGAAGATAAGGCGCTTGAGGCGGAACTGCTGGCAGACGATAAAGAGCTGGCTGAGCATCTGATGCTGATTGACCTCAGTCGCAATGATTCGGGCAGAGTCTCCAAGACCGGCAGTGTGACAGTCCCGCGCAAGATGTTTGTCGAGCGCTATTCACATGTCATGCATATTGCCTCCATTGTGGAAAGCGAAATCCGCGACGATTGCTCAGCCCTTGATGTGCTCAAGTCGACGTTGCCTGTGGGGACTCTCAGCGGGGCACCCAAGGTGCGCGCGATGGAAATCATTGATGAGCTAGAGCCGCAAAAGCGGGGTATTTACGGTGGTGCTATGGGCTATCTGGGTTGGAACGAGAACATGGATATGGCTATTGCGATACGCACAGCGGTCATCAAGGATGGGGTGCTCCATGTGCAGGCAGGGGCGGGCATCGTGGCTGACTCTCAGCCAGAATCGGAATGGGATGAAACGCAGAATAAGGCTCGGGCAATCGTTCGGGCTCTTCAGCTTGCTCAGCAGGGTCTCAGGCTTGATTCCTGGCTTTAAGCTGCTGGTAGGCTCCCAGCGCTTTTTTTCTTGAGGCTTTTAAATCCACGATCGGCTCAGGATAATTTTCGCCCAGCTTAACGCTTGCCGCAGCGAGGATTAACTCCGGAGCAGCTGAAGGTTCGTGAATGTGTTTGTCATCCAGCTGAGCCAGCTCGGGCACATAGCGCCTGATGTATGGTGCTGCTCTGAATTTCTCCGACTGACTAATCGGATTGAAGACCCGAAAGTAGGGTGCGGCATCGGCGCCACAGCCTGCGACCCATTGCCAGCTTGCCGTGTTGTTAGCCAGATCAGCATCCAAGAGGCAGTCCCAGAACCAGCGCGCACCACCCCGCCAGTCCTGCAGTAAATTCTTGACCAGAAAAGAGCCAACAATCATGCGCACGCGATTGTGCATATAGCCGGTTTGCCACAGTTCGCGCATGCCGGCATCCACCAAAGGGTAGCCAGTCTGTCCTATTTGCCAGCAGCGCAGCAACGACTCATCTTTTTGCCACGGGAAATGATCGAAGTTCCGGTTCATATTGTTTTCAGTGAGCGATGGAAAATAGTGCAGCAAGCTGTAAGAAAATTCCCGCCAGACAAGTTCCCGACCGAAATGCTCGCTTTCGTTCTCAATGCCCCTGAGCTTGCCAAACTCGAGACTTTCCTTGTAGATGCGGTGTGGCGCAATTTCGCCAAAGTGGATGTGGGGTGACAGCCTTGAGACAGATTCCAGCGCAGGGAAATCTCTGCCCTGTTGGTAATTGCTGATGCCGTGTTCGAGAAAACGCAACAACTGTTGCTCTGCGCCTGCTTCGCCGGGAGTAAACACTTCCGCAAAGCCGCTGTGCCACTCACCGGACGGCATGAGCTCCAGAGTATCGAGCCGGTTGGCGGCAAGTTCCGCCGGGATAAAATCCGGCAAGGGCTCGACCGACAATACCGGCTCTAGGTCGATCCCCTTGCTCAACGCCTTTTTATAGAATGGGGTGAAAACTTTATAGGGTGTGCCGTCATCCTTGAGGTTGAGCCAAGGCTCAATTAACAAAGAAGCGTTGCTGCTGCTGACGCTGAGGCCTGAGTCTTTGAGCGTCTGTTTGAGTTCGCTGTCCCTTTGGCTGCGCCAGGGTTCATAGCACCGATTCCAAAAAATTTTCTCGATGCCGTAATCGGCGGCCAGTGCAGGAATGAGAATTCGAGGGTCACCGCGCAGCACCATCAGCCTGTTGTTAAGTTGGGTATTCAGTGCGCTGAGCGACTGGTGCAGCCACCAGCGGCTGGCAGCGCCGAGTTGCCATGGCGCTGAATTGGTGTCATCGAGAATATAAATGGGCAGGATTGGGCCGCTGTTGGCTGCCGCGGTCAGTGCTGGATTGTCCCGTAGTCGCAGGTCTTGGCGGAACCACATCAGTGAGGCTTGTGCAGTCATACAGTCGTGCTCCGAAGGTGAACTGGAACTACGTGCGGGCGGCGTGCGGAGATCAATTGAGTGGAAAACTAGAGAACAACCAAGAAAACAATCAAGG
>PBTW01000045.1 GCA_002729315.1 Gammaproteobacteria bacterium | reverse complement strand
CGTCCACCCACGCGTGAGGATGAAGATGGACCGGGAAACGGCTATGCTAAGGCTTCAGACAAGGCAATCTGATGCCAGCAATCTATCGACGGCGACGGATATAGAATGGGGCGCGTGGAGCCACGTCTTCAGGTTTATCCGCAGTGGGTATATCAAAACCTCGGTTCCTCTGCTGCGGTGTTGGGTTTTGTATCGAATTTCGGAGGTGAATTAAGTGCGGAGGAAAACAGGAATGCGCAGACAAAACCGACCGGTAGGGGCATGGATTGTGCTGACTCTGGCACTGGCCGCGATGGCAGAGGCGCAGGAGAGCCAGAACCAGGTCTGGGCAAATTACGATGAGTCCGGTGACCTAGTGCGTCTGGCTGAGCTGGACAATGCCCGCATGCACTATCAATTACTCCGCTCCGGCATGCAGACCCCTGGCAGTTTGTGGGCCAGTCTGAACGACGAAATCAATGGACTGGCGCCGGCGCGTTATCGGGCACTCGAGCCGCTGGTGGTGGAATCTTCGATTGCCGAACTGCAGGAAATGATTGATGCTGGGAATCTCAGTTACGAAGAGCTCACGCTGTTCTATTTATCGCGCATTCGCGAAACAGAGGGAGACCCTGCCAGATATCTGAATGCTGTGATCAGTCTGAACCCTGCGTCCGTCGAGAGAGCGCGGGCACTCGATCTTGCGAGGCGTGCTGCCCCCGACACTAAGCGAGACCCTATTTACGGCATGCCGATCCTGTTGAAGGACAACATCAACGCGGCTGGAATGGCGACCACTGCCGGAGCTGTCGCACTGCAGAACAACTACGCTGAAGATGCGTTCATTGTCGAGAAATTGCTGGATAAAGGAGCAGTCATTCTTGGTAAAGCCAACTTGAGTGAATGGGCTTATTTTTTCTGTGATGACTGTCCGTCCGGGTGGAGTGCCATGGGCGGTCAGACTCTGAATCCGTATGGCAGATTACGGTTTAACACAGGTGGCTCCAGTTCGGGCAGCGGTGCTTCAATTGCAGCGAATTACGCGGCGGCAGCGGTAGGCTCAGAGACTTCCGGCTCCATTCTTTCACCTTCAAGTGCCAATTCTCTGGTGGGTTTGAAGCCGACAACCGGCTCTCTGAGTCGCACTGGCGTGGTGCCGATATCTGGCAGTCTTGATACTACAGGGCCAATGGCTCGTTCAGTGGCCGACGTCATTATTCTGTTCAATGGCATGACCGGATATGACCAGCGAGATACCGCGATGCCTATGATGAGCGACGACCTGCAGTTGGAGCATCGCGATCAGTCGATGGCGGGCTTGCGTATCGGAGCTCCTGAACGCTATCTGGACAATGAGCTGTTCTTGAAGGCGCTGAGGCTGTTATCGGCTGACGAGGCCGCTATTGTCGAGATTAGCTTGCCCGAAATCGATACTCAGGGATTCGGTACTCTGCTGGGACGGGAAATGATGAGAGACCTTGCTCTTTATCTACGAGATCATGCATCCCCTATGGTCATGATTGATTCTGTAGATGATCTGCACGGGTTTAACCTCCAACGCCCGGATTTGAGAATGCCCTACGGCCAGGCGGAGGTTGATCGCATGATCGAGCTGGACATCGGTCCGGCGGAGCTGGAAACGCTCCGTGACAGTCTTCAGAGCGGCGCTCGGACTGCAATGGAAGCTCTGTTCGCCGGCAGTGACCTCGATCTGCTGTTGAGCATGGATAATCGCAATGCGGCATTCGCTGCGCTCGCAAATTACCCGGCGCTCACGGTTCCGCTTGGCTATTCGGACAGTGGCAGGCCGGTGAATCTGACTTTGTTTGCATCACCTTTTCAGGAGCAGTTACTTGTGGATGTGGGCGGAAGGTTCGAGCGTCTTGCAGACGCCAGACGGACGCCTGCTGATTATCCTTGAGTTGAGGTGTGCTTCGCGTCGGACACAGAGGTCAATCGGCAGGTCAGCGCTTTGATGTGCTCTGGGCACTGCGGCCCTGCTGAACAGCTGAGCGTCTTTAACCGAATTCAAGTGTGGCGAACCGGGAGTAAGCATGGGCAATACCGCGAAAAATAGCAGTATTACACAGACATGGTTTGCGATTGCGCTGTGGAAACGCATCCTAACGGCGATGGTAGTTGGTGCATTACTGGGTAGCTTGTGGGGTCCCGGCGCGGAGGCGCTTGGTTGGATCGGCGATCTCTTTATCCGGCTGATACGCATGATCGTTGTGCCGCTTGTCTTTGTGACCATTGTGTCCGGCGTGGTCTCGATGGGCGATCCTTCCAAACTCGGTTCATTAGGAGTCAAAACTCTGATTCTGTATATGCTGACCACGCTGGGAGCCATCACAATCGGGCTTATTCTGGCGGTCTTTCTTCAGCCTGGCGTCGGGGTTGATTTGACTGGGGCACCTGCTTCAACCCTTCAGGAAACTATTCCCTTGTCGGAACGTCTGATTTCGATTGTGCCGGAAAATCCGATCGCTGCTTTAGCAGAAGGCAATATCCTTGCCATCATATTTTTCGCTATCCTGATCGGTGTGGGTCTACTGTCAGTCGGAGAGTCTGGCAAACCAGTGGCGGATTTCATGGATGCATCAGGCGAGGTGGTACTGCGTATTACGCACTGGATCATGGAAATCGCCCCATTCGGCGTGTTGGCTCTGATTGCGAGAGTGACCGGCGCTCAGGGTTTTGATGCGCTGCTCAATGCAGTAGTGCTGGCAATCACGGTATTGATTGCCTGTGCCGCCCACCTCGTGCTCACCCACGGGGTTGTTATCATGCAGCTGATGTTGAAACTCTCGCCCATCAGTTTCTTTCGTGGTGCTCGGGAGGCAATGCTGGTCGCGTTTTCCACTTCATCTAGTGCAGCGACGCTGCCGGTCTCCATGTCGGCTGCAGAGGAAAATCTTGGGGTGAAGCCAGTGGTCGCCTCAACGGTGCTGCCGCTTGGCGCTACCATCAACATGGATGGCACTGCTTTGTATGTTGGTATTGTGTCAGTCTTCGCAGCGCAGGCCTTTGGCATAGACTTGACGCTGACGGATTATCTGATCATGGCGGGAACGACGACACTGGTTTCGGTCGGTACGGCCGCTGTGCCGAGCGCGTCCCTATTCCTGATGGCGGCGGTAATGGAGACCATTGGCATGACTGCGCAGCAGATAGCTGTGACGGTGGGATTTATTTTCATCATTGACCGGCCGCTGGATATGTTGCGCACCTCGATCAATATCGCGGGCGACCTTGCGGTGTCGACAGCGGTTGCTACCTGGGAAGGGGAGTTTGACCGTGAAATATTCGATCGGCCGCCGAATTCCTGACAGGCACTGATCAGTTCGGCGCCATAACGGTGCCCGCGCGATTGCCCGGGCCGCCTGATAAAGCGGCGCGGGACAACTGACGCTGCTGCTCACGCTCCTCCTGAAAGCTGACGAACACTTCCATTTCTGTCTCATCCAGAAAATAAGAAACGGCCTCTCGCTGAGCCGAGGGGGAGTTGAGGGCAAAAAGCTCCCGGCGGATTGAGCGACGACCCTCCGGGTTGCCAACGTTTTCCTCGATGATCTCGCGGCGAGCGCTATTGTTTTCCGTTATCTGGCTTATCAAAGAGTCGACGATCTCCTCCATTCTCTGGTCTGAGACGTCAAGCGCCTGCAAAAATCCGCCGTAGTTGCTCTGTAAGCTCATGATTTCCCCCAGTTCCCCCTGCTCGAGACTGGCCAGCTGCTTAAGTATGCGGGTTCGGGTCGGTAGAGCGTTTTCCTGATGTTGGCGTTCTACTTCTCGTATGACTCTCTGGCGAATCTGCTGCTCGATGCGTGAGAGGTCAGGGCTGATATGTTCCTGCGCCAGCGCGAGCTCATTATTCAGCGCTGCGGCAGTCTCCTGACTGGCTCTGAGTTCCCGGTTCAGGCTGGCAATCTGTGACTCGTAGTTGATGCGCTGCTCAGCAAATTTATCTAGTTCTGCGCGCATCTCGTCCATAAGCGTCTGAACCGGCCCCAACCGATCGCTTTCTATCCGAGATTGCAAGTAGAATTGAAAGGCCATTGAGATTGCAATGAGCAGCAGCGCGAGACCGCCGGCCAATGCCAGTTTGCCCCGTAGTTTGGAGTGCTCTTCCTGAATCTGTCTTCGTGTGTGCATGATGTCCTCGGTGTCAAATGGATCGTATGCTCTGAAGCGCGACGACTGTCTCAGAATGTGTAGGTCAGGGTGATACCCAGACGAAGGTCTTCGTCAAAGAAAGTCAGAAATGAACCTGCTTTGGCGGAAATGCTGATGATTTGCGAGCTGACCGACCAATTGTCATTAATGGTGTAGTCCATTCCCATAAACACCAGCAGGGACTGTGCTGACAGATCTCCCTGCAGGGTCGCCGAGAAATTGAGATCGCCATTTCTCAGGGCGTTGCTATAGCGGACCAGCCAGCTGCCGAAAATGCCGTCGTTGGTCAGCGCCTGTCCGGGCAACAACCCCTCGTCTTCATCGAGCAGGGTCTGAGCCTGAATGCCCAGGCTGACGTTCTGCTCGTTGTCGATAGCATATTCAAAACCGAAAGACGTGCCCAACTGATCCTTTCGAAGGTTGATCGGAGCGGAAAGTGAACTGGTCCCGGGAAAGGCAAAGCTGTCGGCGAGAATGTTATGGCTGAAGGCGAGGTCAAAGTTGAGCAGGACTTTACCTATCGCCCGATTTGCACTGAAACCCAACAGGAAAAAATCGTTAATATCAGGCCGTGCATCCGGTGTGTCGAGCAGGGGCGGGTCGTACCGCAACTGATTCTCATATAGGTAGGCCGCCATGAGCGCGATGTCGCTGCCTTCAAACGATTTCTTCCATTGCGTGCCGGCTTCAATCAGGACCTTCCCATCACGATCGTAGTCCGGCAAGTTGAAACCGGGGTCAAAAAACAGGGGGCTGCCGCGTACTGGGGCAGGATTGAACTCGGGATAGAGGTTGACGAAGGTCGACAAACTGCTGCTATTGGCTGAATCGAAATAATCCCAGACCAGCATGGCCTGACTCAGGCGGGCGTCTTCGATGTCGATGATCGTAAAATCGCGAAACTCGCTATTGTTGATGATATCGAGTACGGAGTTGCCGACGGTCTCGCCCCAGACAATCGTCTGACGACCGAGTTTTAAGCTGTGCTTGCCGCTGCTGCGCTGGATAAACAGATCGTTCAGCTGCCCCTCGGTCTCCACAGCGTCCCCGTTACTGATAAATTCATAATCCTGATTCCAGTAAATACGGTACCACATGCTTCCCTGCAGCACCCAGCCCGGGGCGAAAGCGTTCTGGTAGCGGATGTTGAACTGCAGCCGATTGGTCTCCAGATCGGCTTCTTTGGGAAAGCTGCCGAAGGGTCCCAGATCAATTGCGTGATTGTTGGCTTGCCCGGAGGTAGACTGGCTTATGCGGATGGTGAAATCTTCAAACCACTCGGCGATCTGGGATTTTTCGCTGTTTTCCTCGAAGGCGCCAGTGAAAATGTCTTCATCAAAGCCGAAGTCGATGCCGGGATCAAAGCTGACGTCGGGATCAAGGATCAAGGGTTCATCCTGACGGGCCAGTAGTAATGCAGGATAGTTTAGCGAGGCCAGAGCAAGGGCCATGCCGGCGATTCGCAGAAGAACCATAATAAGGGAATCAATCGACCTGCTGCCTGAGCTTCTCCAGCTCAGTTTCCCGAAATGCGACGTCGGTGAGCGTGCGTGTGGTCAGAAATTCATCTTCGACCTCAACATCCGTGTAGATTTCAAGAAAGGCCATGTTTGATAGGCGGTTGCTGACCAGATTCATCATGGTGAGTGAGCGGGCCATCCAGATATCGTTGACCAACTCTACCCGTGAAGCCAGCAGTCGTTTGATTTCATTGTCGTACTGGTCAAACATTTCGACTCGGAGCACGACAAAACGCTCTTTGTCCACGTAATTCACGGTTCTGGAGTAGCGCGATTTCAGAGCGCGCTCGGCGTTCGGAATTAGCTCGATCTTCCACACCTCCCGGCCCGACTCTGTCGTTTCATCAAGTATGTTGATTTCGTACTCTTCCAGTTTGCCTGTATCGGTGTCTTCGGTGGTGAACTCGGAACCGAACACAGAGGCTGGTTCTGAATCGTCGTCAGAGTTCCCGCTTGCTATACGTTTTACGCGGCCTAGAGCAGAGAGATATAGCCAGGTTTCGTTGTCGCGCTGGGTGTCGTCATAGGAAAAAGAGAGCATTCCGACGCCCCGCTCCGCCGCGGGTTCCTGAACGATGGTGACGTTTTTCGTATCCTTGCCGTCTTCACCGTAGTTCTTGCCCACTGATTCCAGTGACTTTATTCGGGGGCGCTCAGCGCAGGTAATACGACTGTCCTTAATGCCGAACCTACAAGTGGACAGCTGCATGCGGTTGAACGCTGAGTCTGAAGTCGCGCGTTGACTATCCTCCACCCGTTCCATGATTTCCATTCCTGAAAGATTCTGGGCAGACGCCGGCGCCCCGAAAACAATCCATAAGATTATGGTCCAGAGCAGTCGATGAGAGGTCATGCCATTTTCTCCCTGAAATGAATTCGGGTGTCCGCGTCTTTCACGCCAAAGGTCGGTTTGAAGATGATAATCATGGCCGGTATCAGAAACAAATCACATAGCAGAGCAACAAAGATTGCTGCCGAGCCGAAAAAGCCCATTTTGGCCATACCAAGATAATCAGAGAAGCTGAGCAAGGCAAAGCCCAGGCCCAGCACCATAGTGGTGAACATCACCGCCTGACCCACTTCGCGGATAGTGGATACCAGGCTTTCACTGATGCTGCCGGTTCGGATCAGCTCCACACGGTAATGTGTCATGAAATGAATCGTATCATCCACTGCAATGCCAATGATCAGTGGCGCGATCAACAAGGTATCGGTATCAAGTGCAATACCCAGAAGACCCATAAGGCCGAACCCGAGTAGTGCCGGAATCATGTTTGGGATCATCGCCATGAGTCCGCCCTGGAAAGAGCCGAGCGTTATGATCATGATGACACTGATGACTGCAATGGCAAAAGCAAAGCTGGAGAACTGCGAATTGGCCACCTCGTCTGCCATGCGCATCAGCAGGGCCATCGAGCCGGTCAGGTAGACTTCCAGCTCGGGGAATTCCGATTCGAGTGGGCCGAATACTTCATCGATCTCCTGTGAGATTTCCTCGAAAAAGCGCTGGTATTGATAGCTTCCGGCGTTGTAGATGTTCAGTGAAATATGGGAGCGGCTGTAGTCGTCCGACACCAGTGCCCGGCGGTCCTCGGGGTTTGCGCTGTTGAACAAGTAGAGAAGCTGCGAAATCATCTGGTCATTATCTGGCACCCGATAATAGGCCGGATTATCATCGCTCATGATCTGATAGGTGTCCTTGACGATATTGGCCAGTGAATTTGTTCGGGTGACCTGATCGGAATAGCTGGTCTCGATGCGGCTCTGCAGTTGATCCATGGCCTGCATCAGGCGCGGGTTGTAAAGTCCGTCGGACGTGTGGGTATCAACCATGATCACCATGGACATGGCGCCGGCCATATTTTCGTCAACCGTTTCGTAGGCGACCCGGATAGCGCTGCCCTCTTTGGTGAGCTCAGTCATGTTGGAATCGATGCGAATTAGCGTCATGCCGTAGGAGCAGAGCGCAAAAAGGCCTGCAAACATGCTAAGCACCATCCAGGGGCGTCGTGCCACAAAGTTTGGTACTGCTGAGAGAATAGCCAGTTGCCAGTTAACCACAATATATGTCAGCAGTGAGATAACCGTGATATACGTGCCGACCCATGGCCCTAGAATCAAATACAGGGCGACGACATAGACGAGTGCCGTGCCTACCTTGATGTTGTTGCTGAGCCTGTGCCAGCGAGCCCCCAGTCTGTCGGCCAGGCTGGCATCGTCAGCTTCCGGTGCGCCAGGGTGCCAGAGATCGAGGAGAATAGGTAGCAAGACGAGGGTAAAAAAGAAGGCCAACACAACGCCAAAGGCAGACATCATGCCGAAGACCTGAATAGGCACTAGCTCTGAAGTGGTCAGGGCCAGAACGCCAGCCATGGTTGTGATTGTTGTCACCATGATAGCCAAGCCTGTCTTGCCGTAGGATTTGGACAAGGCGTCGTAATGGTCATCACCCTCGCGTCGGAAGCCGAAATAGGCACTCATCACGTGAACGCAATCAGCAATCCCGACGGCAAACACCAGCATTACGGTCAAGGCAATCATCTGCGAGATGGTCACACCTAACCACACAGTGATTCCCCAGGTCCATGTTATGCTTGCAGCGATGGTTACCATTGGCCATAGAACCGCGCTGAAGCTTCTGAACAGGACATAAAGCAGCAGCGTGAAGATCAGCACCATCACCAAACCCAGGACCTGCATTTGGGTCAGCACGTCCATCATGAATTCCATCATAGGCGGGTTACCTACAGGAAAGAATTCAAATTTTTCATCGTATTTCTCATACAGTGCCTTAGTCATGAGATGAAAGTTGGTGTAACCCAACATGTCTACCGGCTCGAACGAGACTTCCTGAATTTGCGCAGACTCATCGAAGTCCAGGTCGAGGCTGTCATCAGTGGAAAAGGCATCAAAGTCGATGAAGCTGTCATCCAGCACGATGTCGGTGGCGTTCACCGCCGGCTCATAGCCCTCGGTGGGCTGGGCACCAAAATCGGTTTGTATCATCACGGCGCCGTAGCGGGCATCAGCCGAATAAAACGCCAGCAGA
This sequence comes from Gammaproteobacteria bacterium, assembly GCA_002729315.1. Lineage (GTDB taxonomy): Bacteria > Pseudomonadota > Gammaproteobacteria > Pseudomonadales > Pseudohongiellaceae > UBA9145. The sequence continues at coordinate 6,833 of PBTW01000045.1, read as the reverse complement.
TAATCCTGCTGATTTAGGGCGCGTGCTTTAATTGCCGCGAGTTCGTCATCAGATGCGGGAAGTTGTTCTGGCACCAGCCGACTGGAGAGCAGCGTGTCTCCCTGATTCTCCTGGAAGCGGAGATTGGCGATCGACTGAACGCGTCGCACATGATTCAACTCGTCAAAATCGAGATTGATGCCGTTTAGTGCGTCGGGGTAATCTTTCCGACGCAGTTGCTGCCAGTTGCGAAGGTCACTGGTTAGCTGCTGAATAGCGAGCAGAGATTCCCTCGAAAAAACATCACCGTCCTTGGCCCGGTACACTAAAAATACCGAATCATCGCTGCCAAACTGGCGGCGATATTCATTGAGCGCCAGCATCGACGGATCTTCCTGATCTAGAAAACCGTCAGTGGTCATGTCCAGCTCGGTACGGGTAAAGATCCCCCACACCATTAGCAGACTGATGATCATCAGGCCGGTAAGCACAAAATGCTTGTGGCGCAGAACCCGGTTGGGGATCTGGGCGAAAGCGTCACTCAGCGCGATAAGCAGTTTTTCCATATTTCAGGTTCCAGCGTTGACCGGCAGAGCCCCACAGAGCTTGGCTTACCGAACAAGTTTTAGTTTACTTCTTCTGTTGTTTGGATTGCCGTAATGCTAGTTAAAACTTTGTCAACCGGACTGCCACGGTTCATATCAGTATGCTCCCTGAAAACGTTCCGTCTGATCAGGGACAGCGGTAGACTGCGAAACTCTGTTTCCCAGCGTAAGCCTCTGTCATCGGAACAATGGCGTTGCCGCCCATGTCCCCAGCTTCGTTTCTCGCAAGGGTCAAAAGTTCATCTTCCTGACTCAAGGTATCGCGTTCGATTAACAGAAGTCTTTCTAGNGTCGACGAGCTCGCGCGGCCGAGCGACTGGCAGGCGCCTACCTGACCTTTAGAGCGAACCTCTACCTGNTGCCCTGGACCTGTCAGTTGCACCCAACTGCCGCATGAGGCCAGCAGCAGTNGCAGGCATAAGAATTTCAGCAGGTGACTCATGGTGACTGGCTGTCCGACTGCGTTTCCGATTAATTGGCGGCTTGCCTGAAGTTTTGGCACGAATATTCCGATTAAAGGTATGTTAGCATCTTCCCCAATTTTGTCGCTGTTTTTATTGGCGCTCGAACCAGCCTAAGCTCTGTTCCGGGCAGGAGGCAGGCATTTGACAGACACCAGGGGTACGCCTCTGCGCGAGCGACTTAGAGCCATTTTGGGATCAGTCGGTTTTTGGAAGGAGAGGACATCGAGCGGAAAAATTTCGAGGACTGGGTGGTTCAGTCTCTGCTGAGCATGGCATTGGTCTGAAGAAAAAACCGTTTCTTGCTCACAGTCGAAGTGAAGCAGAAATTGCCCTGATGAAAACTTTGAAACAGGCATTAGATCCTAGAGGAATTCTCAATCCGGGCAGGATCGTAAATTAGAAGAGCATAGAGGAAATCATGGCTTACAGTAATCTAGAAGGCAAAAATGTTGTAATCATTGGTGGCACCGCGGGAATTGGCCTAGCTGCCGCGAAAATGGCTGCTGATCAGGGCGCCAAGGTCTGGGTGGCCGGAAGGTCGGAGTCGCACATTGAAACAGCCAAGCAAGTAAGCGAAGGCAGCTTCGAAGTCAGACAGGCTGACACCCATAATGCTGAAGCACTCGATGCGATTTTTAGAGAAGTAGGCAAAATAGATCACTTGGTATCTGCCGCGGTGGGTGGTGAGCGAACGCTGAAACCTTTTCTGCAGCAAACCCAGGAGCAGTTCCAGGCCGCCTATGACAAGCTCTGGGGTTACTGTAATGCGGTGCGAGTTGGCGTTCCTTACCTGCAAGATGATGGAGCCATTTCCTTAGTCAGCGGCTCTCCGGCACGTAAAGTGGCAGTAGGGCAGTCACCCTTGAGTTGCGTAGGTGCTTCTGTTGAAAATCTGGTGCGCTGTCTTGCTCTGGAGTTAGCACCTATTCGGGTTAATGTGATCTCCCCGGGCACCATTAATACTGCCATGTTTGACCACTTCGGCGACAAAAAGGAAGAAACCTTGCAGGGTATGACACAATCCCACCTGATTAAGCGAGCGGGTTCATCTGAGGAAGTGGCGGCGGGTATATTGTTCGTCATGCAGAATGAGTTTGTGACTGGCACGACGGTTGACGTTGATGGCGGGCGATTGCTGAGTTAGTGGTTTCCATCGGCCGAGTATGTGGTAAAAAATCCCTGTGGAACAGATGCGTAAAGGAGTCGGTAGTGAGTGAAGCGGCAGAAGATCTGGCAACAGATCCAGAATTGAATTTAATTGATGCGGTCTATGCACGGCGTTCGGTCAGGGGCTATTTGGATCGCGAAGTGCCACGGAAAGTGCTTGACCGGATTTTTGAAATCGCCCAGCAATCGCCCTCGAACTGCAATGTTCAGCCGTGGAAAGTATACGTCGCGACCGGCGCGCTCAAGGACCGCCTGCGGGATCAGATGGTTGCGAATACCGTCTCCAGGGTGCCGCCCAATCCTGATTATGAGTATCGGGGTGATTTCGTCGATGAGTACAGAAAGCGGCAGGTGGAATGCGCGGTTGCGCTTTACTCCAATATGGGTATCGAACGGGGAGATAAAGATGGGAGAATGCGCGCGGTCTTGCGAAATTTTGAATTCTTCGACGCGCCTTACATTGCCTTTATTGGGATGGATCAGAAGTTTGGAACTACGGTCGCCATCGACGTGGGGATGTGGGCACAAACGCTGATGTTGACCATGGTGGCGTTCGGCCTTCACAGCTGTCCTATGGGAACCATGCGCAATTATCCTGACATTGTCCGGGAAGCCTTTGGGATCGAGGACGGTACGAAAATTCTGTTTGGCATCAGTTTTGGTTACGAGGACCAAGCAGTGCCAGCCAACGCGACCCGAACGACCCGCGATCCGATCTCCACCAACGTGGTAGTGAGATCAAGCTAGACTATTTATGAGTTCTAAACCCGTCGTCCTGCTTTATGATCTTGATAATGTGATTGTTGATGAGTGCTCTGCGCTGATCGGTCAAACCGGTCTATATACGACAATTAACACCTACAACGAGACCAACGCCATCGAAGTAATCAGGCAGTACAATCGGGGTTTCGGCATGCTGACCAATCGGCTTTCCTGTGTCATAACGGGTTGGAATCGGTACAAAAAACCTAGGGACCAGCTGCTATTCAGCATGCGAGCGCAGGAAAAACGCAGTGCTCTGCGAAGCGCCACGCCTGTGATATTGATTGCTGAAGATCACAGACATGATTTGCAAGAACTGGCCCTGGATCCGGTGGGGGGTTATGTCTCAGCCTATCTTCATGTTGATGACTTTCAGGCACACATCGGTGACACGCTGCATAAAATCGTATTTGGCAACAAGGCTCATGAAATGAATGCGATAGCCTACGCAAAACTGCAGCATGAGAGTGCTGCTTAGGCCTGCTGGCCGTGAGAAACAGAGTGTGTTGAAATGCAGCCGCGACATGGCTCTATGCGGACTGCATCATACAAAACACATTGAGTTTATTCCCTTCAAGATCACGGAAATAGCCGGCATAAAACGATTCTCCTCTTGGGCCTGACGGCCCCTCGCATTTTCCGCCCAGTTCGATGGCTTTGCGATACACCGCGTCGACTGTGGCCGGCGTGTCCGCTGCCAGCGCAACCATTGTCCCGTTGCCCGCAGTCGCCGCTTGACCATTGTATGGAGCAGTGAGCGAGAGTGCCGGTGTTTGCGGATTCACAGCCCATGCAATGAAGCCCTTCATTTCCATAAATCGTGTCGCCCCAAGTTCTGCCAGTAAGGCATCGTAAAATTCGGCGGCCCGATGCAGGTGATTAGTGCCGAGTGTCACATATCCGATCATGGCTTTGGTCCTTTCTCTGTGGGTAACGTCCTCTGATCATTGAGCTGCGTATAGCGAAAGCAGTTGCGCGTGTGGTCGTTGATCATGCCTGTTGCCTGCATGAATGCGTAGCAGATTTTGCTGCCCACGAACTTAAACCCTCGGCGCTTGAGGTCTTTGGACATGGCGTCACTGAGGGCTGCAGAGGCGGGGACGTTTTCCCTGCTTCTGCGCTTGCCATCTATTGGGCAGCCGCCGACGAAGGACCAGATATACGCGCTGAAACTGCCGAATTCGCTCTGCACTGCCCGACATGCCTGAGCATTGGACCGAATCGCATAGAGCTTAAGCCGATTCCGCACCAGCCCGCGGTCCAGAAGCAAACGCTCAAGGGTCCGGTCCTGCATGCGTGCAACCCGATCAAAATCAAAATGCCTAAAGCAAGCTCGATAACGTGCCCGCTTCTTAAGGATGGTGATCCAGCTTAGACCAGCCTGTTGCCCTTCCAGACAAAGGCATTCAAACAGTTTCCGGTCTTCATACACCGGTACGCCCCATTCCCGATCGTGGTATTCGATATAATCCGGGTCTGTGCCCGGCCACCAGCAGCGTGTGGTCATGGTTTCATGGGCTCCTGAGTCGGATTTGGTGAACACGACGTGAGCAGTATCAGCCACCTAGGCTTTGTCGGCAATGTCTTTCTGCCACCCGATAGCTCAGCCATAGGGTTTCCGTCCGGCTCATAAAACGCCAGCATGTCCTTAGGCCTTCACTTGGCAGAGACTTTGGGTAACAATCTCGCGGAGTCACGGACAAACCACATGGGCTAAACAAACGCTGCGCACCGGTAAGCAATCTCAAAATAAAGGGACATAAAAAGGAGAATTAGATGGGAAATTCGATGAAAAATCCAGAAAGGGAGCGGATCAGCATTCGGATGAAATGCGCATTGATTGCTGTTTGTCTCAGTGCCTTTCAGTCAGTGGCAGCACAGGAGCGCAGCTATATCAATCCGAATAGCCCGGGAAGAAGTGGCTCGCCTTTCAGTGGCGCGGTGTTGACTGACAATACGGTCTACATATCTGGCATGCTGGGTCTGGAGAACGGCGAGGTGCCTGCTGAACCGGCCGAAGAAGCGCGCAACGTGCTTGATGCGATCAAAGGTACGCTAGAAGAGGCGGGCATGACGATGGATGATCTAGTGTACGTGCAGATTTTTTGCTCCGACGTCAGCCATTACGCCAGTTTTAACGAGGTGTATCGTACGTACTTTACGCAGGAGTTTCCTGCCCGGGCCTTTGTAGGTGCCGGTACGCTGCTATTCGATGCGCGTTTTGAGATTCAGGCTATCGCCGTGAAAAGACCCTAGCTCAGCGTCTTTGCACCTCAATCACTAGGCTGGTTGGTAACAAATAATTTCATCTAAGCGCTTCAGCCCAGATTTGGGCGATTGCTATGCTTCCCTCCTCGAAAAGCGGCGTCGAAAGGGCGGTCGCAGTAATGATCAGGGACAGGAAAGCACATGTGCTATTTCACTCGAACTCAGGCCTTCTGCACGGGCCTGAGACCTCTAATGATTGGATTTGTTGGTCAGGCTGAGTCTCACTCATATGGACCTCCATTATTTGAAAATAAAAAGAATATTTCCATATGACCTTATGCGGAGAAACACTTATACTCCGCCTCACAGCGCGCCCGTAGCTCAGCTGGATAGAGTAACTGGCTTCGAACCAGTTGGTCGGGAGTTCGAATCTCTCCGGGCGTGCCAAATTCTTTAGTTAACCACTTGAAAGACTTGCAAAACTTTACAGTCTTTGGAGCAAGTGGTGACCAAATCGTTGACCAATTTAGGGAATCCAGCTTTCACATATAAGAAAGATGAGATCTTCTACTACTCGCGCAGAGTACCCTCTGATCTGCGTAATCATTACTCTAAACCCCGAATAGTTCAGTCCCTCTGGACGCGATCGCCATCTGCTGCGGCTAGGGCATCTCTAATTCTGACTCCACGATTGGAGGAGTATTGGCTGAGTTTACAAATTCATTATTTCTCCATATTCCTTTTTCGACCCTACCGTCGGTATGGGTGAGGGTTCCTTGTCCGTGAGCTAAGCCTTTCCAGAACTCACCAACATAAACATTCCCGTTGGCATAGGTATAGGTTCCTTGTCCGTTGGCTTGGTTATCCCTGAACTCACCAATGTAATCATCACCATTGGCAATGGTCAGGGTGCCTCGTCCATTAAACAGATTATCCCTGAACTCACCAATATAAACAGCCCCGCCTGCAAAGGTCAGCGTGCCTTGTCCGCTACGTTGATCATCCCTGAACTCACCAACATAAACGGCCCCGCTGGCAAAGGTCAGGGTTCCTTGTCCGTTACGTTGATTGTCGCTGAACTCACCAACATAAACATTTCCGCTGGCATAGGTCAGGGTTCCGTGCCCATTATGTTGGTTATCCCTGAACTCACCAATATAAAAATCTCCGTTAGTATATGTCAGGGTTCCTTGTCCGTTAGCTTGGCCATCCTCGTGTTCACCAACATAAACAGCCCCGCTGGCATAGGAATGGGTTCCTTGTCCGTGAGCTAGGCCTTCCCTGAACTCACCAACATGAACATCTCCGTTGGCATAGGTGTAGGTTCCTTGTCCGTGAGCTAAGCCTTCCGAGAACTCGCCAAGATAAACATTGCCGTTGGCATAGGTATAAGTTCCTTGTCCGTTGGCTAGGCCATCCTTGTGTTCACCAACATAGACATCCCCGCTGGCATAGGCATACGTTCCTTGTCCGTTAGCATGACCCTTCCTGAACTCACCAATATAAACCGCCCCGTTTGCAGAGGTCAGGGTTCCTTGTCCGTGCCGTTCCTCATTTCTGAACTCACCAACATAAACCACCCCGTTTGCAAAGGTCAGGGTTCCTTGTCCGTGCCGTTCCTCATTTCTGAACTCACCAATATAAACAT
>PBTW01000044.1 GCA_002729315.1 Gammaproteobacteria bacterium | reverse complement strand
AGTATAGTCAGAATGCATAACAAAATCGCTCACCCTGCCAGCCCCCTAAGTCTCGCCATCGGGATTGCTCTCATTGGGTTGGCATCTCAGACATATGCGCAAGCTTCATTGGAAATTCCCGTTATTGACGTGGTGCCCGCCGGCTCCAGTATCGATAGCAGCAAACTGCCCTATCCAATTCAAATTGGTTCAGTGCAGGAACTGCAAAATGTCGGAGCAGTAAGCCTGGCGGATTTTATGGGCCAATCCTTTTCCAGTGTTTCCCTGAATGATGCCCAGAACAACCCCTTGCAGCGCGATCTGCAGTACCGAGGATTCACGGCATCCCCGCTTCTAGGGCTTGCGCAGGGTCTGGCGGTTTTCCAGAATGGCGTACGCATCAATGAGCCACTCGGTGATACGGTCAATTGGGATCTATTGCCTCAGTCAGCGATCAACCAGATTACTCTCAGCGGTGGCTCTAACCCGCTATATGGCCTCAACAGCCTGGGCGGCTCTCTGGCAATCGATATGAAAGATGGCTTCAACTTTGAAGGCGCGAATATCGAAGTCAGCGCCGGCTCTTTTGGTCGCAAGACCGCCAATTTTCAGTTCGGCGGCAATGATGGCCAACTTGGCTATTACCTCAACGTGGAGCGCTTCGACGAGGATGGCTGGCGGGAACAGTCAGAGTCTGACGCTATTAACCTATACGGCAGTCTCAGCTGGCGTTCCGAATACTCCGCTGCGAATCTGAATCTTCAGCACGGCCGCTCCGATCTGATTGGCAACGGCGCCGCGCCCGTTGAACTGTTAACCCTTCGACGTGAGGCGATATTCACCGGCCCCGACATCACAGAAAATGATATGACAATGATGAGCCTCGACTTTGACCACGAAGTGTCTGCCAGCATCAGTTTTAGTAGCAACTTGTTCTGGCGCGAAAATGACACGGATGCGTTTAATGGTGATGGTACTGAATTTGCAGTCTGTGGGTTCGCCGGCGGTGATGGCCTTATTGAAGGACTAGAAGAAGACGATGTTGAGGAACTCGGCATCGATGATGATGATCTGTGCAAGGGTCAATTCAGCGACGCCGAGGCGCTGGAGGACTTTCTCAACAACCTGGCGACCAGTCTAGGCGAGGATGAAGAGTACAACATCGAAGGGTTTGGAGACGACGAGCTGTCGGGTACTGGTGTGCTGACGGATGATGCCATCAACAACATCAGCAATCGGGTGCAGCAGTCATTCGGCGGCGACTTCCAGTGGACACTCAAAGGCACCCTTGCCGGCTACGATGGTCAGATTGTACTGGGGGGCTCTTACTTTAACGGTGAGTCAGATTTTCGCTCGGTCCTGGAACTCGCTGAAATCGATCCGCTCACGCGCGCTACTACCGGTCTTGGCACCGGTACCTTCGTTGATGACGCAGCAACTCTGATCAAAACCGAAACTGAGACGCTGAGCACTTACCTTACAACAACCTTGGATCTCAGCGATGCTATTGCGGTGACCCTGTCACTGCGCGCCAATGATACTGGCGTCACCCTGCGTGATCGTTCCGGTATGCGCCCCGAACTCAATGGCGACCACGAATTCACCCGTATCAACCCCGCCCTAGGCGTCACCTGGCAAGCCGCCGAGAGTCATAATCTTTACGCATCACTCAGCCGATCATCCCGTGCGCCTACACCGATAGAACTGGCCTGTAACGAAGGCGTGTTTGAACTTGCGGTAAAGTTTGCTGTCGAGCGCGGTGATGACCCTAACGATGTAGACTTCGAGTGCCGTTTGCCCAATGCTTTCCTCGCCGATCCGCCTCTAGATGACGTCGTGTCCAACAGTTTGGAGATTGGTGCCCGCGGTTCACTCGGTGGCATCCTTTATACGGCAGGCGTCTTTCACACCACGAACAGAGATGACATCCTGTTTCAGACCACTGGCCGATCCACCGGCCTGTTCGCTAATGTGGATAAAACCCGACGCCGGGGTTTTGAAGGCCGGCTCACAGGTAACTGGCAGGACCTGAACTGGATGCTTGCCTACAGTTTTGTCGACGCCACCTTTGAGGACAATTTCAAGGTATTGAGTCCGAATCACGCTTTTGCAGACGACGAGGGGGAGATTCTGGTGGAAAACGGTGATCAGATTCCCGGCATTCCCCATAATCAATTCAAGCTGCTCACGAACTACCGGATTACTGATCATATCGGCGTCGGACTGGACGTGATCAGCAATAGCGATCAGCAACTGCGGGGGGACGAGTCCAATCAACTGGACACGGTCGCTGGCTACACGTTCGTCAATCTCCGAGCCAGCTATCAGTTCAGCGAGCAGGTCGAAGTCTTTGCCACCGTAAACAACCTTTTTGATGAACAATTCGAAACATTCGGCCTGTTAGGCGAAGAGCCTGGAGAGCTCGAGGTGCCCATTATCGAGGATCTTACCGTTCCGCTGTTCCTGGGGCCTGCGCCGCCACAGGCTACTTTTTTAGGCCTTCGCTACGCCTTTTAATTATGCCTTTGTGACGCGATCAGAATTATGGCCAGCTGGCTTGAACCCTGCCCTAGGGATTGTCTTTCCTGCGGCAGACTTGCCAGACTCCGCCACCCCTGACCCGACGCGCGTTCCAACCCACACTACCATGAACCCACCGTCACTTCCGACGGCCATCGAGCATACAACCCTAGTGTGGTCAACAGGCGAATTCTCAATGTCTCGCAGCAGAGCAGGTCGAACACCGACGACAATCATAAAGGTCGAAAGTATCAGCAACAGTAGAACAGACTTTACGTGTCGCAGAAAGAGGTAACCCAAGTAATGGATGTTCTCACTTCGCATGCAGAGAGAGAAATCACGAGCACGCCGGGATGAGCAGTTGGAAGGACTGGTCAGATGGCAATTTTAATTGGTATTTTCTGTGCTCTAAACTCAATGGCTGGATTGCCTTCACAGGGATTACCTTTCTGTCTAACGAAACCAACACAGAACAAGTGGCGCAGCTGACACTGTTGGTCGTGTACTTGCTTTGGGTATCTATACTGCTGTTCTGGCATCGTTGGCCAAACACACTTTCTTCNTACTGATAGCGAGCAAGGTAGGGTTCTTTTTGACGGNCTTCTTTNTGGTCTNTACCGANGATTGATAGGCCTGAGCCAAGATCGATACCCTCCTAAGTAGTGTGTGTTTAAGTGTTGCTNATCTGCTTTTTTATAAGCAAAAAACCTGGCAACTCCCTCGAAAGTTACCCGCACCGCTCGAATTTTTGATGGCATGTACATTGATAGGCGCGCAGCTCCCAGCTTAGCCGCCGCGAATTGTAGGGAGTAGACCCAGCAATTTGCTTGAAACAGCGGCCACTCAGGAGCAATATGAATAGCCGAGACTAATTGGCAGAGATAACATCTGACCATCATGAAGCTGTTGCACTTCCCAGAGAACCCCACGAGCATCTATATCGCTGCCGGGGTGATGTTTTTCGCCAGTGTGCTTAGCATTATTGATTTGGGACTGACAGCTGGCGGTTTTTCTGTGGGTTTGATTACAGCAGTGCTGGGGGCGGGCCTTGCTATTGGAATTTTATATCGCCGTTATCTGATTTGGATCACTAGCACACTGCTGGCATCTGTCAATGCCATCGTGCACGCATTTCAGCTGATATTTCTGATGATGACTGTTTCTTCTTCGGGTGAGTATCTGCTATTCGCCTTCACCCATGCTGTTCCTCTGGGCCTATATTCGTTCGTTGCTTTTTATTTGAATACCAATGAGATTAGAGATTTGTTTGGGTTGGTGCCCCTAAATGGAGACAAAAATACTAGGCCGTAAAATCAAACCTCCCATGCACACTCATCCACCACTCGCCCACCATTTACTCTGGAGCTCATAATTTGCACTCAATGCAACCGTCTCTCTTTCGAAGGCTTGACCAACCAGAGTCTGTTAACGCACAAACCATCCTGGCAAACAACTAGGTCTATTCAATGTTCCAGCCTTTCGCGATAGAGCAATACATGTCAGAAAACGAACATGCAGTGAAATTTCATTTCGCCGAGAGTGGCGTGCACCCGCTAACATTTGCCGAACTGTTTGAACTGGCAGAGGTGGATACACAATCACTATTTGCCACGCTAGTGGACTACCCGCAGGTAAATGGCCTGCAGAGCTTGCGAGAAAAGATTGCCAGTCTGTACGCAGGAGCCACTGCGGATAATGTGCTTGTGACTATCGGCGCCAGTGAAGCCAATACACTGGTGGCAGCTACCCTGCTGCAGTCGGGCGACAACGTAATTCGCTTCCGGCCGACTTACGAGCAGCTGAGCGGCAATGCAGTGAACCTTGGATTCGAAGTGCGAACCGTCGACATGTTGGAATCTGAAGCTTGGGCGCTGGATACCGATTCTTTGCAAAAGAAGACGGACAAACATACCCGCATCATTCATGTAGTGAATCCCAACAATCCGACCGGCCGCATCCTGACTGATAAAGATCGGCAGGCCCTCGTTTCCTCGGCTGCCGGCGTAGGTGCTTGGATAGTGGCAGATGAAGTTTATGCAGGCACCGAATTAAATAGCGACACGCCAACCCAGAGCTTTTGGGGAGAACACGAGCGCGTCATCGCGATCAATTCCATGAGTAAGGCTTACGGCTTACCGGGGTTGAGACTGGGCTGGATGGTTGCGCCTGCTGATGTGATTGAGGCGTGCTGGCGCCGCCATGAGTACGCTGCAATTGCTGCCACAATTTTCTCTATGAAGTTGGCGGATTACGCGCTAGCCGAAACGGCCAGAAAAAAACTCAGAGACAGAGCCAGAACGCTTATCAGGCGCGGCTTTGATAATTTCACCGCAGCGCTCGATTCACACCCGGGCATTTTTTCAGTAGTACCACCTCAAGCCTCAGCTATGTCGTTTCCCAGATTTAATCTACCGATCAGTTCAGAGGACCTCGCTAGGCGGTTATTAAAGGAAGAAGGCGTGCTCATGATACCCGGTACCAAATTCGGCGTGGAAAATCACTTTCGCTTCAGTTCAGCCCTGCTGGAGGTTCATCTTCAGGCCGGGCTCAGCAGGTTTAACAGACTGATTTCGAGGGTGGCCGCCGGAGACTAGGCCAGTTAAATATGCAGCGAGACTCGGTAAGAGCGTTCCCGAGCCTTGCTGCGCTGACATCATAGCGGAATGAACGCCAAAGAGTAGTTTGGGTTCATGGGTATAACCAGCTGATGCTGCACGGAGTCGTAGCACATCGATGCCGCGCTCGGAATACCCGAAGCAATAATGTTCGCCTCTCCACCGGGCTTGATTTCAGAGACACTGCCGAAGCGTACGCTGCTCACATACTTGGTGCCATCAGGAAGAACCACCACGCCATCGTTCCCACCTTCTACAGCATACTCGGTATTCACGACCTCGCCATCTAAGTTATAGGTGATCACTGCATTGTCATCAATGTTAACCACCACCACGTTGCCATCCGTATCTATCGCCACGCCATTGGGCACATTGAGCGGCGCCCCGTCTGCGAACACGGAAACTCGATCATCGGCGGTAATCTTATAGATAAGCTCGGGGTTGCGGGTGTTAGATGTATAGACGGTACCGTCTTCAGTTACCGCGATGCCGTTAAGAATGGTTGAGCCCGGGACTTCAACTGACTTGAGTGGTTGACCTGTAGCCAGATCAAAAGATCTTACATAGCCGACGTCCACGGTGTAGAGCACCCCGTTGCGCACTGCGCTGCCGAGCGGGTGATGCAATTCCAGACCATCGCGCGTCACTCCGATCCATTTTGGAGTGTGGACGGAGCCGTCAGGATTAATCAGGGAAACAAAGCCATCGTTTTCGGTGCCGTCACCGCGCTCGCCGTTATTCATGGCCAGTATCAGGTTGCGCTCGGGATCAAAGGTACAGCTCTCTGAGAAATGGAAACTGCCGTAGACTTTGACGTTGGCTGACATCGGTACGCGCGCACCGGCCTCGTTGACCGCGCCAATAGGCTCACCAGCCCGGAATTCTTGCGCGATCGCCTGTGTAGCACACGCCAGTAATCCCGATGCGACCGCGAGACCGTATAGGCGAGATCTTGCTGATCTGATAGAAGTCATCATCATGATTCGATACCTGAATTAAAGTTCAAACAATAAGTGGGGAGCAGGTATTTTAACCCTTCGATCTGCAAACACCAGTACTGCCTGTGATACCAACCGTCTGCCTGATCTTAGTTTTTACCCGAAGCGCCCAATATTATTCTGTGCCCGCCAATGCGTTGTCCGGAGAGCGAGCTGTCACTGTGACTGCAGAAACTGCACGGCACGGTCAGGAAAATCTGTGAACAGACCGTCAACATTAGCCTGGAAATAATGAATATCCAACAGTTCTTCAAAGCTCCCCGCATAATCCGGAACGGCGTCGGGTTCAGCCCGGAAGGTATAGGGATGTACGGTAAGTCCTGCGCCATGCGCCTGAGTCACCAGATCAGTAACGCGTATGTCGCCTATCTCAAACGCTCTGTCCACGACAAGATTGTAGGAAGGCCCGATTCCGTCCGCAGAGTAGGCAAGTTTAAACATACCATTAGACTCAAGCATCCAGGGATAGTCTGTACGGTTGCCGATAAGCATGATCAGATTGACCTCGATCCCCACTGAAGGGAGTATCTCTTTTTGAATCAAGCATAACTCTTCGTAGTCGAATGTTTGCAGGAAGACCTTGCTGCTCTTGCTGGTGTAACCGTACTCTTTCAAAACCTCAACGACCCTGGTACTGATATCCTTGCCTTCCTGACGGTGAAATGCCGGCTGTTTGATCTCCGGATAGATACCGACATCCCGACCGGTGGAGATATTCAGACCCTGAATCATTTCGATTTCTTCCTTGAAGGTAGGCACTCGAAAGCTACCCTTACCAAGAGGAAACCGCTGAATGAGCTCCTGTACTTTTTCACCATTCTCAGTTCTGAATCCTTCAGTTGCGTTCAGGGTTCTTATCTCTTCCAGGGTGAAATCAATCGCATAATAACGGCCATCGCTGCGGGCTCGATCGGGAAATTTTTCGTCAACGTCGGTTGTACGATCCAGGGTAATGTCATGCAAGACGATCAGGTTATTGTCGCTGGTCATCACCAGATCCTGTTCGATATAATGCGCGCCCTGCGCATAAGCCATCGCCTTAGCCTCCAGCGTATGCTCGGGCAAATAGCCGCTGGCACCCCGGTGGGCAATGACGATTTTTTGGGCGTAGCTGTTTGACGACATGATTGTGATCAGGAAAAAGGTAGCAACANTTGGAATGGATCGCATGATCTAGCCTGTTGGAGTGAATATGGTGACTCNTAATATGAGGACGCAGTCTACGCCATAAAATTGACTACCAGTTTACCGCCAATNNCCGGTTTCNTTAAGGCACGCTGCCCCATTAAATCTATTCGCCGCTCTNCCCCTTGGCTGCCCCCTCACCGACACGNTCAGCGGCTTTAACGGAAACTTGAGTAANCCGCTCAGGNGCCGCCTCANGAGGCACAAAAAACCCACTACCTCTNTATGAAGGAAGAACCCTACAACTGGTCAAGTCCCAAAAGCTTTAAGCACCATCGGCTGACTGCGGCCTCTTTTGTGGTCATTATGGCCGGACTGCTGTCCATCCTTATACGCCGGCAGACAAACTACCGAACCAAATCAGCGCGTCTGCAGGATCGCCGAAAAATTGAGGGTCTCCTCGCCGCGCCGAACCGTGAGCTCGATCTCATCTCCCGGTGCTGCAGCGCGCAGCAGATTTGAATAGGTTTGCAGACTGTCCACGGCTTGTTCGTTGAACTGCAAAATAACATCACTGGCCTGCAGGCCTGCCAGTTCCGCAGCACCACCGGGCGACACGCCAGAAATACGTATCCCCTGCCCCTGATAAGCAAAATCGGGCACCGTGCCCAGAACGGCCTCACGCGCAGTCGTGTTGGTGCTCACCGTAAGCTGCGAAGCCTGTTCAAGACTGACCCGCAAGGGATCGCTCCGATCAGCGAGGTAGACGATCGCTTCCTCAACCCAAAGCGCGATATCCCCCATACCCGCCAGATCGAGCTTATCCGCAGTGTCTGTCGGCTGACTGTAATCCAGATGGGTGCCGCTAAAGAGGTGAATCGCCGGTATCCCGGCATTGAGAAAACTGACGTGGTCACTGCTGGCAACCGTCTGCGCTGCGAATTGTGACGATACGCCAATGGTAAAGCCAATACCCTGCGCCATGAATGGCCACTCGTATGCACTTTCTGTCCCAAAAATCTGCAGGGTACGCCCTTCCAGTCGACCCACCGCATCAAGGTTTACCATGGCAAACGCGCTGCTTAACGGAAAGCCGCCAGGCGAAGAATTCACAAAGTAATTGGAGCCAAGCAATCCAGATTCCTCACCAGTGAACGCAACAAACAGAACGGGTCTCTGCGGTGTAAATGCTCGGGTAAGCTTCCGTGCCACTTCAATCAACACACTGATTCCGGACGCATTATCATCCGCGCCGGGAAAGAACTCCCCGGTCTCCCCGTTGATCCCAAGGTGATCATAGTGGGCACCGAGCACCACCGGCTCGCTGCTGAGCTTGGCGTCAGACCCGGGGATCATTCCCATAACATTTGCCATGGTCACCTGCCCTAAGCCAGGGACATCCTGCCGCCACGGCTGCATGTAGGTTCCGCCGACCGGTTGAAGGCCCGCTCCCCGGAATTGCTCGGCGATATAGTGTCCTGCCCGCGCGAGGCCATCGCTGCCGAGACCGCGACCCTGCATGACAGCATCAGTCAGCGCATTGGTGTGTCGCGCCAGCTGTTCCGGCAGGTACTTTGGCGGTAGCTCCGCGATAGCCGGCGGCGGGACCAGACCCTCCCAAGCTATGGATGATGAGTCGAGCTCCGGTTTTACCCAGCGTAGCGGTGAGTCAGCACTCGCCCAAATGCCCTTCACATCGTTAGTTGGCTCCTCTCCGGTAAAGCTAAGATATGAATACTTGCCGTAATGAGGCAGCTTCTCTATCAGGCCGGACATGGCCACCAGCTCGTCGATGTGTATCCAGCCGAGGGCCAGATCAGGGTTTTCCGGATGCCGGCCTACTAGCACCGTGCTGCGATTTTCGAATGACACTTCGCCGTCAGCCAGACGAATTTCATTGGGCTCCCACGCGACCCCGAACGCATCCAGCGCTGAACTGACTACCGGCAAAAAAGGATTATCGTTACCCAGCACCCAAACTGGCCGATTACTCGGCAACTGATCCAGGGTCTCTGCGTCGATGAGTTCAAAGTCCGCCCCGTCGGCAAAACTCTCAGCTAGGCGTGACCATTCCAGCTTATTCTCCGAAGGCAGAACGAAGGCAATTTCGTCCGCACCGAACAGCTCTCCGACTGTGGGCGGGGTCTCCTCTGTGTCGAGAGAGCGAAACACGTCAAAAAAAGGATCGACCAAAACAGACTGTAAACGGTCGAACTCTTCGGCAATAACGCCTTCGGTTTTTTGGGTCAGGGACACGTCATGAATTTGCGGCTCAGACTCTCCTTCATAAAATAATGCTACCGGTACTTTTAATGAATAAGGCTCTTCAAATTGCGTCTGGGCGAACATGATGCGTGCCCGGTTTCCATTGAGTTCTTCAACCGTCACCGCCAGCTTTGGCGCACCGGTGCGGTTTACCCACTGCGCAAAAAAAGCTGACAGGTCTCGACCGCTCAATTCACTGAACAGATTTTCGATATCAGCGAAGGACGCCCGCTGGAACTGGTAGCTGTCATAGAACTGCCGCAAGCCATCGATGAACAGTTCATCCCCCAACTCTATTCTTAACATGTGCCACAGCATCAAGGTTTTTCCGTAGCCGACAGCTTGCGTTGCCGCGGAATTACGCGAGGTAAACTGTGAAAGCGGGAAGTCCTCTCCCTCGGAAACATAATTTTTATAGCGCGCTAGCATTTCCTTGCGATACTCATGCCCGGTGCCATCCATTTCTCGGAACAGATGGTCTGCCAGATAAGCCGTGAGGCCCTCGCTCCAGTTACCGGTTTCGTAATCTGGATAGACGCCATTCCCCCACCAGTTGTGGAGGAGTTCATGCGGATACGAAGATTCAAGGATAAACGGAAACCGGATCACCCGGGGGCCCAACAACGTAAATGAAGGCATGCCGAAACCGGTTTCCCAGAAATTTTCCACCAGCGCGAATTTGGAAAACGGATAGTCTCCAAGCAGAGGCTCATATAGTTTCAGGTAACGCGCTGTTGCATCGAGATACTTCGTGGCAAGATTTCGATCAGGGTTTCGCAAATATGCGCTGGCCAGAACTCGACCGGTCGACTCTGAATAGTGAGTGAATTCTGCCGCGATCAGATAGATTTCTTCCTGCGGATACTGAGTCTGCCAGCTATTGAGATCGGTCGACTGTCCCTGGCTGACGGTTGTCCAGGTCGACGCGCTCGGCGCGAACTCAGCAGACAGATCGAATGTGATCAGCGCGTCGTCAAACAGTGGAACCCAAACAGACGCTCGGCTTAGAAACACTCCTTCGCCCGAAATAATACCCGAGGTCTGGGCGAAGCTCTGGGCATATTCGGGACTACTCTGCTCTGCCAGATCATTGATGGTTCCCGAGTAATTGATCTCCAGCTCACCACTGAACGAGGCGGGGATGCTGATTAGATATCGTTTGGCCTCAGCTTCCTGCGCGACGGTTGAGTCAATAACATTTACGAATGCGACTCGAGCGTTCGGGTCTTCACTGATCGGCAGGTTTGCGGCGGTGATCGACAGGCCGCTGTTCAACTCGAAATACAGGTTTTGACCTGACCAGGCTTGTGGGAGACGCATCCGGTCACTAACGACAATAGACTCTCTGACAGGATCGAGGTCAATGGTCAGACTGTGGTGTAACAGGTCGGGTGTGCTGAGCGGTGTGCCCGGTTCATTCAGCGACGGAGACTGAGCCTGCGCGACCCAACACAGGCCAAATCCTAGAAAAAAGCTGGTACCCAGTCTGAGAAACATAATGGCTGCCGGATGAAACTATTGCAGACCCAGTAATCCTAGGGCCAACTCGTGATTCCAGTCCGCCATATGTATCTGGGAAGCACCGCCCGGAGTGCGGGTTGTACTCCAGGCAAGGCGCTCACCGTCAGGCGAAAATACCGGCAGTATATCTGTTCCGTCAGTATTAGTGACACGGATCGGATCGCTGATGCCCTCAGGGTCAATCATGAAAAGTTCAAAATTAGCATGCCCGAGCACATTACTGGAGTAAAGAATGTATTCGCCACTTGGGTGATAATAGGGGCCCCAGTTCACCATTCCATTGGCGGTAAGCTGTCGCTGGTTGCTGCCATCTGCGTCCATAGTCCAGATTTCAGCGCTGTTCCCGTCAGGGTTGAAGCGGCGCCACACTATCTTGGTGCCCTCAGCATTATAGAAAGGGCCTCCATCGTAACCGGGCGAAAAGGTCAGCTGCTTAACGTTGCTGCCGTCTGAATCCATCACGTACAAATCCATGAAATAAGACGAGTCATCGTCAAGTAGGGCTTGCTCTGCCTGACTGAGATGGCGAGTGTAGGCCTCGCGATTCGAAGCAAAGAGGATTGTGCTCCCGTCAGGCGAATAAGAGCCCTCAGCATCATAGCCGACTGCGTTAGTCAGTTTGACGAGATTGCCCCCGTCGCTGTCAGCAGCGTATATGTCATATGACGGATCATAATCCCAACTGTAGGGGCGAGCCTTCCCGCTTGCTCTGATCGCCAGTTCTTCTGCTTGTTTTGCCAGCGCATTCGGATCTTCATGGGTAGACGCGTACATGATCCTGTCCAGGGTCGGGTGAATCCAAGCACAGGTCGTCAGACCAATGCCTGTTGAAACGCGGCTGGACTCACCGGACTGCAGATCTAAAAGATAAATCTGATAAAATGGGTTTCCCGGCATTTCTACCTGATATACGAACTGGGTTCCGTTGGCACTGAAGTAGCCTTCACCCGAACGGGCTCCGTCGGTGATCAGCTGAGTGGTATTGGTGAGCAGCTGGCTCTCATAATGGGTATCCCACCGCGTGCTATTATTCGCTTGTTGGTAATAGGCACTGGTCGCGCCTGCATAGCCGTCTGGCTCGCTCTGCTGGGCCTGGGCCGCCATCACTGACAGACCGGCACAAACGCCGGCGACCAGCTTTCCTGTCAGAATGTGAGCACCCGGCTTGCTAGGCTCTTTGATACAAATCATCCCCGATTCCGTTAACATTCATTCTCCTTATTTGGGTTATCCCCAACTTCCATCTGTGAAACTCAAGGATACCGGACGCACCTTGGTTTTCGCATCAAAGCGGGCCGGATGATTCGCTCTGTCCGGTGCTGTAAGGTTACCGGGCTCATGCGCTTAGCAACCCGCATACCCCTCATTGAACGCAAAGCCATGCTGCTGCGGGAAGAGGCCGAACAGTCCCCCGGTATGCACAAAAACAACCTGTTTCGCGCCGGGCAGGCGGCCAGTGTCTCCTTTAGCAAGTTCCGAGAGCATACCGTAGAATGCCTTACCCGTGTACACAGGGTCTAGCAATAGGCCTTCTGCCCTGCCTAATTCTGCGATCAGATCAAATATCTCCTGACTAGCAACCCCGTATGCTTCACCGAGATAGCCCTCAATGGTTTGGATATCAAGAGCGTTTTCGTCTATCTCAATTTTGTAACGCTGCTTCCAGAGCAATACGTCTTTACGAATCTTTTGATCAAAGTAGATGGCGCTGTCACTGACATTAAACGCTCTTACCTCTGCCGGCAGATCAAATAGCTGCGACCCTACGATCAAACCAGCTTGCGTCCCTCCTGAGCCGGTCGCGGTAACCAGATAATCAGGCGTCAGGCCGTGCTGCGCGAAATCCTCTTTCAATTCCTCGCAGGCGGAGATATAGCCCCAGAGGCCCACCTCATCACTGGCGCCGACAGGAATGAACAGTGCCCGGTCCCCCTCTGCCGCATAACTATCCTGCAAGCGAGCGGCGTAGTCCGCATGCCCCGGCCATTCGCTCTCCGGTATGAAAGTGACCTCGGCTCCACACAGATAATCCATCAACAGATTGCCCGTTGAAACTGCAGGTTTTTCTCCGCGCAGCAGCAAATGTACCCTCAACCCAAGCCTCGCTCCCATCACTGCAGTAGCTCGGCAGTGGTTAGACTGAATGCCGCCACAAGTTATGACTGTATTGCATCCCTGATCAAAGGCATCTGCCAGATTAAATTCGAGTTTGCGAATTTTATTTCCCGAGACCTCGGTTCCGGTGACCTCATCACGCTTGATCCAGATTTCAGTATCAACACCAGGAATCTTGAATCGTTTCAATGGGGTCAGCGGCGTTGGAAGCTGAGCCAGTTGCAGTCTGCGAGGATAATTAACCATAGAAAATTAGCACCAAAAAAAGTGTGTGCTACCCCCTGTTGCAGTTCGGAAAGCGGAAATATTAGGTGTCAGGATTACCTTGGGTGGCATCATAGGCCATAGATTGGGGTACTTCATCTACGCTGGGATCAAGAGCTTCGCTGTAAAGAAACAGATCGGTCAGCACCGCTCGCAGATGAATGGACGCGTTCAGATTGTCCACAATTTCCGACCCAATTTTTTCCTGCCTGAGAAGAAAAGCAATGGCGGCGCCGGCCTTGCGGCAATCCTCAACGATCACGCGCTCGAATAGCTCATCCCGGTCTGCCAGGGAATCGCCGAGCTGTACCATAGCTTCAAGCATACCCTCAAGGGTGGGACGGGCGTGGGGGCCTGGCCCTGTTTCTGCGCCGGCAGGACGGCCCTGGGCAGCGTAAGCCAGCAAATATTCATAGCCAGCTTCAATAGTTTCAATACTTTCAGCAAGATCCACAGGTCTCTCCGGTTAGGTGTTTCCGATCAGGGATAAAAAGTAGCGTTGAAAAGTTAAAAAAGAGGTGTCAGAACGAGTCCGGCACCTCTTTCGGGCGTCCATCACAAGCGTTCAGGTGAAGTCACTACCGTATCTCCGACCCTGCAGTTTAATCAGCCTCTTTAGGCGTCCATTTGGCTGGATCGTGGTTCGCCGCCATTTCGTCTTCCGACATCCAACCGGCCAGCATGGAGCGGGTGTAAAAAATCTTCTCCGGTCGCAAGGCGAAATAGATGTGGGTCGAGGCCAGCGCGACCAGCGCCAGAGTCGACAGTCCGTGGAGCAAAAATACCAGACCCAGCTGATCTTCCGGCATGCTGTTGGTCCGATCCCAGAACGGCGTATCTATTTGCATGAACATCAGTACACCAGTGACAATCACAGCGAGAACAACCACCGTTGCGGCCCAGTGCAACCCTTTCTGCTCAAAGTAGTATTTGCCAGGCTTGGAGGTCGAATCGAATGGCTCCGAAAAATCCTTGGGCGTGAGCAACATGGATTTAAAATCTTGCCAGAACATGGATCGGATTATGTGCGCAGCGATTAGGAATGTCAGAAGCAGCCCGCTAATCCAGTGGATGTTGAGCCACGCGATCCTCAGGCCCAGTATCGGAGCTGTACCAGTAAAAATCAGGACGAATATGCTGGCGGCCATCAGCCAGTGAAAAATACGGTCAACCGATTCATGGCGCACTACCCGCCGGCCCTCAGCAGTGGGCCGGTCGAGATCTTTCTTGGCAAGCGCAGCCATGACAATGGCATGGGCAGCCAGAAGAACCAGCACCGCAACGGCAACCACCCAAAGCAAGTCCCAGGAAACACCGAGGATAACTTCCTCGCCCCAAACATCACGTTTATAGCGGACTATTTCTCCCACTGTATTACCCTCTCTATTATGCTACTGCCGTTTTTTTATTTTTTACATCTTAGCTGCGATCCAGCCTGAGCCTGGCTGTTGCGCCCGTTGGCACGGATACCAGTGCCAACGGGTTTAGGACCGTCAAGTCGATCCGGAGGCTAACCCCGGACAGCTCGAGCTACAAGATTGGCCATGAGAGGCACTTTGAAGTGGTTGTAGTTGAGCGGACGTGCGCCCTCAACTGCCAACTCACCTGCCCGTGCTCCAAGATCATCTGAACGTTGCTGGCCTCGTATGGCATTTTCGACTGCTTCCAGTCGGCGCGGCACACACTCCACAGCGCCGCAAGCGATCCTCGCATCCTCGATATTACCACCTGACAACTTCATTACTGCTGCAACGCTGGTCAGCGCAAAGTCCCATACGTTACGGTCAGCAACCTTCTCGAAATAGAACTCAGCGTTGGCCCAAGCTGCAGGCAATCTGACAGCAGTGAGAATCTCACCGTTATCGAGTGCAGTCATGCTGCGAATGTCACGGTCAGGACCAATAAAGAAGTCCTCAGCAGACATTGTGCGTGTGCCATTCTGGTTGGCGATCACCATGGTTGCATCAAGAGCAACCAGCGTTGGCGCTGTGTCAGAAGGGCTTACCGCCACACAGCGGCTCGCACCGAAGATCGCATGCTCACGATTCAGCCCTTCCGGGGAGTCGGCGTAGCAGATATTGCCGCCAGCCCGATAGCAGTCAAGGCCCCGGCGGTAGTACCAGCAACGCACATCCTGATTCAGGTTGCCGCCCAAAGTGCCGACGTTGCGAATCTGGGGACTGGCAACAACGCCGGCAGCCTGCGCCAGCACTCCGTAACGTTCTTGGATGATCGGATTCTTAGCAATCTCAGTTAAAGTCGTGACTGCCCCAATCTCAACGCCATCGGCGGTCTCCCTAATGCCTTTCCAAGCGTCGATTTGAGTCAATTCAATCATGGCGCCCGGCGCCTTGTTACGATCCTTAAGCCAGCCGAAAGTGTCCTGGCCGCCAGCGAGGAGCCAGCCGTCGTTGCCAAGTGTGTTTGCCAATGCCAGGGCGTTTGCTTCATCAGTAGGTTGATAAAGCTCAATATCGGGCATTACGTCATGTGATGTCGCTACCATATCAACCTCTGAAGTTGTTTTGAGCAAGAGGCGCTGCATTTTCTTCAGTGCCTGCCAGGTGATTAATAATCATGTCAGCCGTGATTGGCGCCGTCGCAAAATGGTGGCCATCCAGCGCATCGGTTATCGCAGCAGTCAGTGCCGCAGACACTGCTCCCATAGAGGGCTCTCCGATTCCTCTCGCTCCAACCGGATTTTCAGGATCTGGCAGATCGACCCAGCCGGTTCCAATTTTCACAGGCGTATCGAGATAGGTTGGCACCTTACTTTGCCAGTAGCCGGTTGAAGCAGGTAGGCCGTTCTGAGGGTCGTACAGGTGACGCTCATAGCCAGACAGCCCGATTCCCCATACAGCTCCGCCCACTAGCTGGTTTTCCATGCCCTGTGGGTGAACGATGGTGCCTGATTCAGCAATAGTCACCATATCGAGAATCTCATACTTGCCGGTTTCCAGATCAAGCTCTATTTCGCAACAGGTCACCGTGAATCCCGGCGGATTTCCCTCGTGCCGCGGATCATGATAAACGCCCATAAATGCAGAGCCGGCGAGTCGTGACACAGATATCCGGGTCCACTCAGCGAGCTCTTCCGGCAGATCCGCCTCGCCGGTGAATTTGCCACCAAGCTCCATGGCGCGCTGAGCGACCTCGGCATACGTGTAGCCCGTTGACTCGTCAGCGATTTGATGTATCCGCTCATTGGATACATCGTAGTCCGAGGGATCACCGCCAAGGTCGCTTGAAGCTATCTCCTTCATCTTGTTGAGCATGTCAGTCGCAGCACCAAACATCGTACGAGTGTTGGTGAAGATCGAATTACTGCCATCCTGTGGAGACGTGATAGGTAGGTGGTTGTCAGTGCGGACATTGAGAATGTCGCAGTTCTCCCACGGCATTTTCAGAACCTCGGCGGCCGCGCGCGATGTCGAGGCGTAGGAGTAGGTTCCCAGATTGCCGACACCATTGTGAATTTTCAGTCGTCCATCCGTTCCCATGGTCACGATGCCGTCCATGCCACTGCGCCCTGCATTGTGATAGCCCTGGCCCAGACCAAGGCCAATCACTTTACTGCCATTACGCTGTCGTCGGCGGGCCTGGCGACCCTCCCAGTCAAACTGCTGTGTCGCCATATCCAGGGACTCTGGCACATATGCCGACGTGAATGGAGTTTGTCGCGGCCCTGCCACGTCTCCATTGCGCGGCGCATTTATTTTGCGTATCTCCAGACGGCTTATACCAAGCGCGTCTGCGGCCTTATCGAGAATAGGCGCAATGATCGGCGCGATCTGGTTCTGACCAGGTCCACGCTGGGCACCCCGATGCGCCGTGTTGCTGCCTATGGAGGTTCCGCGGAAGCGCAACGCGTCAGGCTGATAAAGCACGTCAATACAGTCTGCAGCCGACGAAGCATCGCCGCCGCCACCTTTGCCGCCGTTGTCAGAGATAATATAAAGATCACAGGCTGACATGATTCCATCGGGCTTGAAGCCGACTTTAATCCAGCCTTGGAATCCCTGGCGCGCACCACCAATCGTGAATTCTTCTTCCCTTGTGATGCGCATCATCACGGGACGATTAATTTTCTGCGACAGCTTGGCAGGTATAGCCATGCTTGGAATACTGTTAGCGCGGGCACGCTGTCCGAAACCGCCACCAGTCGCCGCATTAATGAAGACAATATCTTCTTTTGGCACACCGATGATAGGCGCCATCCCGTCGGCCAGCGCCGTCAGCGACTGGGACGTACCATGCAGGTAGAGCTTGCCATCTTCCCAGTAAGCCATGGCGCTGCGCGGCTCCATCGAGTGATGTGGATAGCCCGCCGTCGTAAACGTAGTCTCATAGACAAACTCTGAAGCCGAGAAGCCTGCCTCAAGATCACCCAGTGACCAGGTTTGTTGAGGTTCTGCGGTTGGTTCGTTGCCTGCCCGGAAACTCGCAACCTGATCCTCAGTCCACTTCTCCGTGGCAAAGCCCTGCCGGAACACGAATGTATTTTGGTCTCCCGGGTAAGCGTTCGCTCCTCCCTCTACTAAACTTTCCAAAGGATCCAGCACGAAAGGCAGACGCTCAAAGGTTACATTGATCCGCGAGATGGCAGTTTCGGCGGTTTTCTCGTCGATCGCGGCCAAAGCCAGGATCGGCTCACCGACCAGTGTCGGTTCATTGGTCAGAATTTTGAGGCCTGTGCTCTGTGGCTCCCCGTCGGGATATACATCGTCGGCCGTCAGAATACCGAACACCCCGTCCATTGCCAGCGCCTCGGAAGCGTCAATTTCTAGCACTCGAGCATGCGGAATAGGACTGGTGAGAAGTCTTGAATAAACCATGCCCTCGCGGGCATAGTCCTCTGCGTATTTAATGCGGCCTGTAACCTTGCCAGGCACATCAGGCGGCACGAAGTTTTTACCGATATGCATATAAGCCATGATGATTATCCTAGTTGTACGGCGCGCATGACGCCATCGAGATAAGAGTCATAAGAGCCACAGCGACAAATGTTACCGGACATGGCATGTCGTGCCTCCTCTCGCGTTGGGTTGGGATTTTCACGAAGTAAAGCAACTGCCGCCATGACCTGGCCCGGCGTGCAGTAGCCGCACTGTGGAGACAGTTCTTCAACAAAAGCTTGCTGTACAGGGTGTAGATCTCCATTGGGAGATTCTAATCCCTCGACCGTTTCTATCCGGCTATTCTTCATTGAATGTGTGAGCACCGAACAAGCATAGGTGGCCACGTCGTCCACCAGCACGGTGCAGGCGCCACATTCGCCGCGATTGCAACCAAGTTTGGTTCCGGTCAGCCCAAGCTTGTAGCGAAGTGTGGACGCCAGAGTCTCCTGTGGAGCCACGTCGACACTGCGCATCTGGCCGTTTACATTTATTCTTATCAGACGCTCAACCGCTCCACCGGGGCGGTTTTGGCCGTTGGCCGCATACCACACTCCTGTGGTGGTGGCCGCCGCACCAGAGGCAACGACTCCTTTGATGAAGCGACGACGAGTTACTTTTGGGTTCACGGGTTACCTTCGCCTCCGTAAGTGATTTGAGTTGGACGAGCCGAGTTACGGGACTGTGAGCTCATGTTTCGGCGCTTTAAGCGCAGGAAATAGCGAGAATGCCAATCGCTCTAAGACGTTAATGAGAATGAGTATCATTTGCGATAAGTCATTCTTATTCCTGAACTTTTGAGCAGACTAATGCACACGATATCAATTATCAAGCTGACGAGGCGAGCGTCCACCCAGAGGCTTTGGAGTTCCATACTAATGCTGGGTTTGACTGGAGGTATTTCTTGGGTCGCGGTCAACTTCGGATGCATAACATTCCGAAACATTTTCACAAACGAGGGAATAGCCTAAAAAAATCCGCGAGATGTAGAATAAAATAGTTCCATGAACACACGGCGGTATTTAATAAGGCTTGTGCATCGTCGGGTTTTAGCCATTAGCATATGACAATATATTGGCTATTATTCCACAAAAGCCACTCAAGAAATCTAGTAAAAACAATTACTTATATTATCCAAAGAATCTGCAAAGAGCTCCTCATACCTTGACATATTTTCTCGTAATGGTATTTTGATCGACCCCAATCGCTGGCTATCCAGCATTCTACGGGCAGTAACGCAGACCACGCTAAGCCCGCATCGGGCCCCGTCCAGCGGTGTCCGTCAGCCTATCCAAAAGATCGCTCTGCTCTGACAGGGCGTAGTAACAGGTTGCCGCTGACAACATGCTGACTGGGCGCATGATGAGATGATCGAGAGCATGATTGAAAAACAGGAAAAACTGACGTTTGGCTACCCTCCAAAGCAGGGGCTATATGACCCTGCCTTTGAAAAGGATTCCTGTGGCGTAGGATTTGTTGCCAATATCAAGGGAATACCTAGCCACCAGATCATGCTCGATGCCTATCACCTCAATTCCCGCATGGATCACCGTGGAGGCTGTGGTTTCGAAGCCAATACCGGTGACGGGGCCGGTATCCTGATGGCTCTACCGCACAGCTTTTTCAAAAAAGTTGCCAAGAATGAACTGAACGAGGACTTACCGGAAGCCGGCAGCTATTCCGTGGGCAACATCTTTTTGCCCCAGGATCAGGTCGAAAGAGAGCAGTGTATAGAAACCATCAATCGAATCATCCTTGAAGAAGGACAGCGATTGGTCGGCTGGCGTGACGTGCCAACCGATGCGAAGGGGGCAGACGTCGGCCCCGCGGCGCTGATCGCTCAGCCATATATCACCCAATTATTTATTGCAGCTGCCGAAGATCTCAGCAGCGACGCATTCGAGCGGGTTCTGTACCTAATCCGAAAGCGGTTCAGCCACGCGCTGCGCAACGACGAGACACTCAGAGAAGCCAAACAGGTCTATGCCTGCAGTTTGTCCACCAAGATCATCGTGTATAAAGGTATGCTGACTCCGGGACAGCTTTTCCCGTTTTACAGAGACCTCACCAACCCCAACTTCGCTACTCACCTTGCCATGGTGCATTCACGTTTCAGCACCAACACGTTTCCATCGTGGGATCGCGCTCAACCAAATCGGTTCATGAGCCACAACGGCGAAATCAACACATTGCGCGGAAATGTGAACGCCATGGCCGCCCGGCAGGGCATGGTGGCCACAAAGATCTTCGGAGACAAACTACAAGACATCCTGCCGGTCATTGACTCGGACTGTTCCGACTCCGGCAGTTTTGATTCTGTTCTCGAATTTTTGCTGCTGTCCGGGCGTTCGCTGACGGAAGCAACTATGATGATGATTCCTGAAGCCTGGCAGGCTGACCGCAACATGGCACAGGCCAAGAAGGATTTTTATGAATACCACTCGGCCTTGATGGAGCCTTGGGACGGCCCGGCTTCAATTGTGTTCTCGGACGGCAAATACATTGGCGCCGTGCTTGACCGCAACGGACTGCGACCGAGCCGCTACTACATCACCCATGATGACAAATGCATCATGGCCTCCGAAGTAGGCGTGCTTCAGGTCGATCCGGCCAATGTCAAATTCAAAGGGCGTCTGCAACCCGGCAGGATGTTTCTTATTGACTTCGATCAGGGCCGACTTATTCCGGACGAGGAAGTGAAAGGCCTGATCAGCGGCAAACGGCGCTATGGGGACTGGCTGGCACAGGAGCGAATCACGTTGGCCGACATTGCCAGCACCTCACCAGCGCCATCTCTAGATAATGCGCAGACCCTTGAGCGCATGCAGGCATTTGGTTATACCACCGAAACCATGCAGTTCATGCTGATCCCCCTAGTCACCGAGGCACGTGATCCGCTGGGCTCCATGGGTAACGACTCTGCGCTGGCATGCCTTTCCGACAAGCCACGCATGATTTATGACTATTTCAAGCAGCTGTTTGCGCAGGTCACCAACCCGCCGATCGATTCAATACGTGAAGAAGTGGTAATGTCCTTACGATGTTTCATCGGCCCCGAGGGCAACCTTTTGGAGACGACCCCGGAGCAGGCGCGCAGGCTGAGCTTGGAGCATCCCGTTCTCTCTAATCAGCAGCTCACCGATCTCAGCCTGATGGACCACAAGGGACTTCGCTCCCGCGTCATCGACATCACTTTTGCTGCCGACCAGCAGGATGGTTTCATGGATGCAATGGAGCGGATCTGCCGCGACGCTTCGCAGGCGATTGAAGAAGGCTATGCCTTCATCATCCTGTCGGATCGCAACATTTCAAAATCCCGGATTCCGCTGAGTGCGCTGATTGCCACCGGCGCCGTGCATCAACACCTCCTCAAGAATGAACTGCGAAGCCAGATCGGTATCGTGGTCGAAACCGGTGAAGCGAGAGAAGTCCATCATCACTGCCTTCTAACTGGCTATGGTGCCGACGCCGTCAACCCGTATTTGGCTTTTGAAGCGCTATGGCAGGCGAACAAAGAAGGCCTGATTGGCGACAAGTACTCAACCGAAGACAGCCTCGTCGCCGCTTATAAGAAAGGGGTGGCCAAGGGCATGATGAAGGTCATG
>PBTW01000043.1 GCA_002729315.1 Gammaproteobacteria bacterium | reverse complement strand
ATAACGGAACTCGTTTCGCTTGGCATGCCCGCCAAAATCATCGTGATTATCCAGAATCAGAATCCGGGACTGCGGCCCGTTCTGCTTTCGATAAAAATACGCTGCGGCCAGACCGCTGATGCCGCCGCCGACAACGACCAGATCGTACTGACCATCGCCGGCATCCGAACTGGTCCAGCTTTGTCCGTCCCGCATGGCGTGACCGGTCTCAAAAGAGCCGACATGGCTGCCCCGCAGACCCTGCAGGCCAGGTGGATAGGAACCGCTTAATGACGCGGCCTGTCCACCGCTCTGTGCCAGCAGCTCAAGAGGGGAGAGACCGGAACCTGCGGCAACACCGAGTGCAACTCCGTTCAGAAAATCCCGGCGGGTAATCGACGGCTTAGCTTTATTTTTCATTGTGAGCTCGCTCCTATCGAATTAAGCTTGAGCATAACAGATGTGTTGCCTGCGTGGGCAAACCGGCATGAACCTTCCGTTTCTCTCGAAATGAGCGGCTGAAAAGACCCGAACAATAAAAACAAGACAGGGAGACCCCTTACATGAAACCTCATCGACTACTGCTGTCCTTCTTGATCTTAAGCCTGAGTACAGCGGCAATGGCACGCACCAGCGTGCTTTTCATTGGCAACAGCTTCACCTACGGATGGGGCTCTCCGGTAAGACACTACCGCGCGTCAACGGTGACCGATCTCAACAACGAAGGCATCGGTGGAGTGCCAGCGCTGTTTAAGTCTTTCGCCGAACAGGCCGGTCTGGATTACGACGTCTATCTGGAGACCCGCGGTGGCGCAGGCATAGACTTTCACCTCGAAAACAAGCTGGCCATTATCGGAAGACGCCCTTTTGATCAGGTGGTCATGCACGGCTACAGCACGCTGGACGCTCAGGATCCGGGTAATCCCGACAAACTGGTCAGCACCGTCGCCGCAATGACGGATTTTCTGAGAAGCAAAAACGCAGCCGTCGAAGTGTATTTGACCGCCACCTGGTCGCGGGCCGATCAGGTGTACTTGCCGGATAAGCCATGGACGGGTCAGCCTATCGAAAATATGGCGCTCGACGTTCGCGCCGGTTATGACCTCGCGGCCGCGGCACCCGGCGTCGCAGGCGTTAACGGTGTCGGTGAAGCCTGGTCGCGGGCCATGGCCAGCGGCATAGCAGACCCCAATCCCTACGATGGCATCGACCTCGACAAAGTAGACCTGTGGAGCTACGACCACTACCACGCGAGTCACTACGGCTACTATCTGGAAGCTCTGGTGGTGTTTGGCAATCTCACTGGCCTGGATCCACGCGCCCTAGGCGTGAATGAGTGTTCGGGCTATGAGCTCGGCATGTCACGGACTCAGATACAGATGCTGCAGCAGGCCGCCTATGATCAGCTGGCCAGTGAAGGAAGGGTACAAGCCAGCCCGCTAGAGGTCGACAGACCCGGAGCTGCGCTGCACTGCAATTGAGCCTCAGGCGCCTTGTCCAGCAGCAAACCCACCAGCGGCCCGCGGCTGTTTTCAGCCGCGGATTGACGCTCATTCGCCGGTCACTCGCCCCCTCGGAGGCACAGTTATCAGTTGCCCAACCTTGTGCGTTCCGAGTATGGCCAGTCCGGGTCAGCATGGGCCCGCACAAGACCGCGGGTTTTCCGGTCTGCTGACTGCCTGCTGCACGCCGGACGTCTGAAGCGGCCGGCCCATTCCGTTGCCGATGACTGCCAGACGGTCTTATCCTATTCCACGACCCGCTGACCGCTCCGGTTTATGTCGTAGCCTTTGCTTAGTTTCCTGATTAACGGCAGCAGCTGATGACTCTGCCCGTCGGTTCCGCTGGTGCCATACCACACTGCGACAATATCTCGTCCCGGATCAACGAAAATCCCCTGCCCCGAGTAGCCACCTTTGAACATGGCGCCGTCATCCCAGATCATGTCCCACTGCCAGGCAGCTTTTTTTGGAACGTCCTGATTAAAACGCCGGGCAAGCTGCGCGATCTGCGCCGCATCAAAAGCAACGCCTCTGCCTGAAGCCAGATCAGCAAGATGCGATGCCGACACGACGCCAAGCGCATCATCCGCGGTAAAGACTTCTCCGAAACGCGCAAGATCGCGTAGCCTTGCCGACAATCCACCATGGCTTGCCGGCATACCCGCTGGACTGATCATCATCAGTGCATCCGCCTCAGCACCAATTTGGTCCCAGATGAGTTCCTGCAAAGCGAGCCACAGCGGCCGGCCGGTGATACTTTCAATGACCAGACCGGTGACAAAGGTGTCGGCTGATACGTACTCGTATTTTTCTCCGGAAGGTCGGTGTTGACGCATCGAGCGCAAATTTTCCAGAGTTGACTGCTCCGGATTGACCGCAGCGGTCAGTCCCAGAGTTTCCTCGTACCGGTAGATACAGGTTTCGGTATTCTGGTATCCGTCGCTGTCCAGGCAATCCATGCCAGAGGCCATATTGACGATATCTCGCAGGCTGATTCCCTGCCAGTCAGAGCCGACAAGCTCAGGCAGATAGTCCGACACCGCCCGGTCCACATTGACCCGACCCTGTGATTCCAGCGCTGCCAGAGCCGTGGATACCACAACCTTGGTGATAGACCAGCCCAGATGCCGGTCATAGGCTTTCATGTTCGGATAGGATTCGAAGATGATCCGGCCTTCTGCTAGCACAATCACTCCGTCGATAAACGGGTTGCCCTCGACGTAGGCGCCAAAGTGACTCGAACCTGATTCTGTCTCGACCGTGGCCGAAGTGAGCGCCGAATCCGGCGAACTGGGCAGACTTCGCTCGGGCCCGGTCCTTGCAATCGTGGCCTGAGGAAAAAACGACGCAAAGTTTTTCCAGACGTAGTGACTGATCTGACCGCCATCATCAAAATTTTCCGGAGTATATTGCTGATAAATTCCGCGCACCGTTTCAAGGTTGGTCTGAGACAACGCAGGCGCGCTGAGAGTCAAATAAAAGACCAGCACAGCCAACACTTCAAGACCTGCACACCGATTTGACCGGCTCATTAAGCTGTCTCCGTAACACATCGATCAGGATCAGATTCATTCAGCACCTGAGTCATGTGCCCGGTGTGGATGTAATCTGCAAGCAGTTTGCCTGCCATCGGGCCGCGTCCGAATCCGGAAGAAGAAAGTCCACTGACAATGAANAGNCTGTCCCGAAGTGAAATTTTNCCAATCANNGGNGAGCCATCAAGCGAGAAAGGCATCAGGCCTGACCAGATTCTTGANATTGGCAGCCCAGACAACAGCGGCAGAACTTCGGTTGCGTGCGCCTTATTTACGTCAATGCCGGCCTGTTCAGGATGTCGGATATAGCCCAGACTTTCCCGGTCTCCGCCGAAGATGACCTCACCATTCTTGCGCTGTCTGCCATAAAGGTGCCGGGTCAGCCGCACAGCATTTTTGTGTGTGAGGTTGGGCGGGTGCGAAGCGTCAGCCCCGTTGTTTTTGCTCCAGGCGAAACTAGACTCCGCCGAGCCGATGGTACTGAACACTCGGGGAGGTTGTGGCGCGGTAGCCCACATCTGACCGCGTATCGGAATAATCGGAATATCAAGCCCCAGCATGTTTCCGACTGGCCCGCACCAGGCGCCGGTCGCCAGCACGAGGATCTGGCAATGATATTCCCCGATCGCTGTTTTAACCGCATAACCTTCGCGACTCAGGGGCATAATGCTGACAACGTTTTGTCCGGTACGAATCTGCGCGCCTGCAGCGGCAGCTGCCTGCACGAAAGCGCGAGTCGACTTCACCGGATCAGCCTGTCCGCGCTCCGCCGCATAGACATAACCAAGCATATCGCCATTAGCCTGAGGTTCTATGGCGCGAGCCTCTCTGGGCGTCAGCAGCTCCACCTGATACCCCTCGGAGCGTAAGCTGGTCACTCGATCCTGATGGAACTCAAATTGCTCTTCAGTGTGAATGGCCGTCAAAGTGCCGGATTTTCTGAACTCCATGTCATAGCCAAGATCGATCTGCAGTCGCTTGAAGATTTCGACTCCCCCGGCAGTAAGATAGGACAGCAGGTTCGGATTACTCCCCCACCCATTACCACCTAACCCCCCCATATTCTGACCGGAAGCCTCTGAAGCAATCTCGCCACGCTCAAGCAGCACCACTTCCCGACCCTTCTCAGCCAGGTGAAACGCCGTTGATGCGCCTGCGATACCCCCGCCAATAATCAGTACGTCAGTCTCGAACCCGGAAACCTGCGACCAAGCTGTCGCAGGAAGCGTGCTCGCTGCTGCCAGGGAGCCCAACCCTTTCAGCAGTCGGCGGCGGGGAATCCTGTGTTTTTGATGCTGTGACATAGCAACCCTTAATGGGGAAAAATCCTAATCATAGTAGAAGGTACGAAAGTCTCCGCCTGATTCCAAGTGTCCTGAATCAAACATCTGATGCCCAAACTACGGGACAGAACCATGCGTTGGCAGCAGCCGCTCAAGTTCGTTCAGCAACGCATCACGCTCGTTCTCGGGTTGATTGGTGAGAATGACGAACGGATACAAGCCATCGGCGGAGTTCAAATATCCGGCGTAGTTGTAGACGCCTGTCAGTGTGCCGCTCTTTCTTAGCGCTCTGCCGGTGACAGGTAACAGAGCAACATAAGGAAGGAACTGCTCCAGCACGCGCATGAAGCCTGAAGCTGTAGTGCGCTGATGCCGCCCGAGACCCGAGCCTTCTGTCATGAGCAGAAGGTCCGGATTGTCGCCAAAGTCGGGGCCATAAAGATCAGCAAGCCTTGCTTGCAAGGCCTCCTTGGAATTCTCGGTGGTAGCTGGATACCCGCTGGCCTGGGCCCCTAGAGTCAGAAATAACTGATTTGCGATAAAGTTATTCGAGTAGCGCAACATCCCGACAAGTATGTCGCGAAGCGCACGGGAGTTAAGGTGACGGTACACCAGCTGCCAATCGTCTGTTAATGGCTCTCGGTAAAAGCGTTCGTCGGTAACCGAGATGCCCGCATCTGTCAGAAAATGGGCAAACAGCTGCTGCACCTGTGCCAGACCCAGTTCAGGATTACTGCCCAGATTCAACCGCTGAGGCTGACCGGGCGCTAGGCTTCTGCCCAGTGATCTGGCCACTTCAGTCAGGGGCGTCTGTGGTTCTGCGCTGATGACCTGCTGTTCGGTATTCCAGGCCAGATTGACGGTGTTGAAATTGACAGCCAACGCGCTGTTACGGGCGGCGTAGGGGTCATCAGCGCCAGCCTCCAGCGGCAGATCAAGCTCTGACTCGAAAGCCGAATCATCTACCACCAGACGTCGAATTCGCTGCAGCCCCTGTTGCGAGAGCCGCTTCGCAATCAGCGCGATCTCCTCTGACACCAGAAAAGGATCGCCCAAGCCCCTAACCAGCAGATCGCCACGTGCATTTTGATAGAAATGTGTCTCGAAGCGATAATCCGATCCCAGGGCAGTCAGCGCGGCCTGAGCTAGGGGAATTTTCAAAAGTGAGGCCGGAACAAGCGGCATATCAGCGTTCAGACTGAATACGATCTCTCCGGAGGGAGATTGGAGCAGGACCGATCCATTTCCAGCAAGATCAACAAGTGCTTGCTGACCATCAGCGGTTAATGGCAATGTGAGCAAGAACGCCGACGTCACACTCAGGAGCCTAGTCCACCGCCTAAATCTGACAGATAGTTGATCTTTGGGACTTCTTACTTTCAGGGTCAGGGCTCCCGGGGCTGTGGCGCATCGATAAATGATTTACCATCAAATTGCTCGCTCACCGCCTGCGGCACAGCAATCTCCAGATGGGTAAGTCCTAACGGAAGAATATCCACAATTCCCGGCAGGTTCCTGAAGTGCTCGTTGAGCGCGGTGGTGTTGGTGGCTATTCAGATAGTGCGCTCGCGATCTGTCTCACCACCGTGACTATTACCGGTCAGCGCATCCAGCCTGTGATCGGTCGTAATTAACACTAACCAGTCCTCATCCTCTGCCTGCTGTCGAGCCTGCACCGAGCGCCAGATGCAACCGACGTTGGCGTCCATCAGCTTAATCGCTGCCGCCATCTCTTCACCGTACAGATGGCCAATGTCGTCCGAAAATTCGAGATAAACCCAAGACAAATCAGGCCCGTACTGGGCGAGATAGCGCGCGGCCTCAGGGCTGACCAGATCGTCGATTTGTTTGATGTACTCTCTGGCTTCATCATGGGGAAACCGTTGCTCATCATTTTCAAAACCGTCGAAATAGTAATCCAGCTTATCGCCCCCAGCCTCCGGCCGGCCGTGTCCGAGCAATTTGGTCCGGTTATCTTCCCAGGTAGGGAAAAGCGCAGTGTTCAGTTCAGGGTTGTGCTGTTTCACCAGACGGAAAATGTCCCAGTACCGGTGATCGGGGCTACGGATCGGATTGCTGTAGATCCGGTGTTTGTTTGCCCACGTCCCGGTCAGCAGACTGTTGTAACCCACTGCTGACACGGTGGGAATTTCGCTAGCTCCCCCTGCCTGACCTCCGACATAAGCGCGCGCATAGCCACCGTCCTTGGCTATTTCATCAAAAAAAGGCGTCGAAACGGACTCCACCAGATCCGCCGGGATGCCATCTAACAGGATGAACACGGCCTTGGGTGTCGCCGCATTAACTGACGAATAGGCAAACAGCAGCAAAGCACCCGTCAGATGGAAGGCCCGCTGTGTTGAGCGAATGGACCGGCGAGAAAAACGTGTCTTGCGCATGGTTGCAGTGTAACAGCCCTCTTACGTGATCGGAGCGTTTTTCGCACAGAATTCCATACCACCGTGTCCTGACGGGGCAGTCGACCCGTCCGAGATTACCGACAGCAGTTCAGGTTTCAGAATGTTTTTTACTGCGCTTCGTTTTATCATGCCTGCTCTAGCTAAGTACAGCCACTCAGACTCCCGCTCATTTTTTGGAGAAGACCATGCCAGTCATTCAGCGGTGTTCATCGGTGTCAAGCATCAGCCGGCTCCCAGCTGCACTTTTCATACTGCTCGGTTCGCTGCCCGCCGGCGCTCAGACTGCCGACTCCGCTGACAGAGAGGCTGGCGAGGCTCATTACCGCCTTGCCTGCGCTGAGTGTCACGAAGGCACTCTGTTAGAAGCGCCACAGCGGTCCGCACTGGCGCTTTTCCCTCCAGAGCGAATCGTGCAATCTCTGGAATCAGGCATTATGGCAACCGCCGGCATGGCGCTGACTCGCGAAGAGAAACGCCAGGTCGCCTTTTTCCTCACGGGTCAACAGGCCAAGCGCGAATCCACCTCCCTGAGTAGCTTCAGCTGTCATCCCACACGCACTGCCGACATGCCGTTGTCTCGTCCGGTCAGTTGGAACGGTTGGGGTGGAGAAGCCGGAAACTCGCGACATCAGCCAGATGCCGGCGGACTGAACCGGGATAATGTTGATAAGCTATCTCTGAAGTGGGCCTTCGCATTCCCTGGAGCCACCCGCTCGAGAGCACAGCCGGTGGTCACATCCGAAGTTGTTTTCACAGGTAGCCAGGACGGGACCGTCTATGCGCTGGACCGCAACAACGGATGTCCCATCTGGACCTACAGTGCCGAAGGAGAAGTCAGGGGGTCTTTGTATGTCGACGCCGACGAGCAGGGCGTTCCCGAAATAATTCTATTCGGTGACTTTACAGCCCACGCCTACGCGCTGCATGCTCAGACCGGTGAACTGCTTTGGAAAACGCCGGTTCATGACCATGAAGCCGCTATTGTGACCGGCTCAGTCATCGCGCATGACGGGACCGTGGTGGTGCCGGTTTCATCACTGGAGGTGATCCTCGCTTCACGTACCGACTATGAGTGCTGCACATTCCGTGGAGCGCTGGTCGCACTGGATATCGAAACCGGCGAAGAGCGCTGGCGTACCTACACGACCGACCTGCCCCGGCCCACTATTATCAGTACGGCCGGAACGCAGCAATATGGACCGTCAGGGGCGCCTATCTGGTCCAGCCCGACCATCGATGCAGCGCGTAATCTAGTCTATGCCGGCACGGGCGAAAACTATTCCTCACCTGCCAACGGCCTGAGCGATGCGGTGCTGGCGGTCAGTGTTGAGTCAGGAGAATTGGTATGGTCAGCACAATTAACCCGAGACGATGCCTGGAACGGTGCCTGTTCTCGGCGCGCGCCGAATTGCCCGGAAGAGGACGGTCCAGACTATGACATCGGAGCAGCTCCAATTCTGACCAGAGACGAGCATGGCAGGGAAATCCTGCTGGTGGGGCAGAAATCCGGCATGGTCTACGCCCTTGATCCCGCCGCTGCCGGCAAGTTGTTATGGGAACAGCGAGCCGGCAGCGGCGGCACCATGGGCGGTATTCATTACGGTATGAGCGCAAGCCCGTCAGCCCTTTTTGTCGGTGTTTCCGACCTGCCGACCAACAATCCCTATAACGTGGGCCCAGGTCATCCCGGCATCCATGCTCTCAGCCTCAGCACCGGTGAAATTCTGTGGCGCAAGGCTCTCAGCGATCAGTGTGAAGATAGCCGTTTTCTCTGCTGGCACGGTATCTCTGCTGCGGTGAGCAGCGCGGAGGATCTGGTTTTTGCCGGCGGTTTGGACGGTATACTGCGCGCATTCGATCCGGAAAGCGGCGATATTCTCTGGCAAACAGCCACACTAAAGTCTTTCGGCATGCCTAATGGCATTGAAGCGCGTGGCGGTGCCATTGAAGCTGATGGGCCGGTACTTGTTGGAGGCGAGGTCTTCGTTACCTCAGGCTATGATAAGTGGAACGAGGCGCCGGGCAATGTTCTGCTGGTATATTCGATGAATGGCCAGTAACACTATACCTGAGCGTTGCCCGTCACGCTGGCGGCTAATCGGCATCGCGCTGAATTAAAGTTCTCCTAAGCTGATCGCGGCCATTAATCAGCGCCTTCGAGTAAACCTGTCAGATGATCTCATTGAATAATATAAGCCTCATGCGCGGCAATCAGCTCCTGATCGCAGACAGCAGCCTGACACTGAGTGGCGGCCAGCGTACAGGCATAATCGGTCGCAACGGCGCCGGCAAAACTAGCCTGTTTAAAGCGCTTGAGGGAGAAATTCCGCTGGAACAGGGCGCTATTGAACTGCCCAATGGGCTGCGTACTTCAACGATGTCTCAGGAGACGCCGGGCAGTCAGCGNANCGCGCTGGAATTCGTCATTGATGCAGACACGGNCTACCGCACACTGGAACGGGCTCTGCANCAGGCNGAAGNGGATGACGATCACGCAGCNATGGCCCNGCTTCACAGCGAACTCGACAACATAGAGGGCTACNGCATTCGCAACCGGGCTGAGCANTTNCTTTCAGGGCTNGGCTTCAGTACCGANTTATTCGATNAGCCGGTAAGCNGCTTTTCCGGNGGTTGGCGGGTAAGACTNAATCTCGCTGCTGCCCTGATGTGTCCATCTGATTTGCTCATGCTGGATGAACCNACCAACCATCTGGATCTGGAGGCGACNGTCTGGCTGGAGCAGTGGCTGCAGCGCTACCCCGGNACNCTGNTGATCATTTCTCACGACCGCTCCTTTCTGGATACGGTGATNGAACAGGTNGTCAGCTTCGAGGGAAACAGACTGGTTGCCTACACNGGTAACTACAGNGCTTTCGAAAAACTCAAAGCNGAGCGCCTNGCCCTGCAGCAAGCCATGTATGAGAAACAGCAGCGCCGNCGANCAGAAATTNAAAACTTCGTGCGCCGTTTCCGAGCTAAAGCCAGTAAGGCAACTCAAGCTCAGAGTCGACTGAAAGAACTCGACCGTATGCAGGACATTGCTCCGGCGCACATTGACTCACCGTTCAGCTTCCGTTTCGCAAATCTTGACCAGCTTCCGGATTTTTTAATGCAGGTAGAACAGCTCAGCATTGGTTTTGCGGAACCGCTGGTCGAACGGATCAATCTCAGCATCCGCGCTGATACGCGGATCGGTCTGCTCGGTTTCAACGGCAGCGGCAAATCGACCCTGCTCAGAGTACTGTCCGAGCAGCATTCGCCGCTGGCGGGTGAGATCACCCGCGCCAAGAAACTTAAAGTAGGCTATTACGCCCAGCATCAGGTAGACGAGCTGAATCAGCAGTCAACCCCTTTTGAGCTCATTCAGCAGCTCGATCCGAAAGCCAGCGCTCAGGAGATTCGCAACTACCTTGGCGGCTTTGATTTCAGGGGCGAGCGCATCAATGAGCAGATATCGGTTTTTTCGGGTGGTGAAAAAGCGCGCCTCGCGCTGGCACGGGTCGTGCGCAGTCAACCGAACCTGCTGTTGATGGATGAGCCCACCAACCACCTAGATCTGGATATGGTTCACGCGCTCACGGTTGCCCTGCAGCACTACTCCGGAGCGCTGATCATCGTCTCTCATGACCGCCATTTGCTCGGCAACACGGTTGATGCGTTCTATTCCATTCACAAAGGTGTGTTTGCTGAATTCAAAGGCGATCTGAAAGATTATGAAAAGTGGCTGGGCAAACAGGAATCGGCCAGTCACAAGCTCGAAGAACGAACGGCGACTACGCGGGCCGGCACCACCAGCCACAAACTTGACAAGAAACATCTGCGGCAGGAGGCCGCCGCAAAACGGGAGCGCGAGGCCCCTCTTCGCAAACGCGAGAAACAGCTGGAGCGCAAGATAGATGACTTCAACAGTGAGCTTCGGTCTCTGGAGACACAACTCTCTGACAGCACGCTGTATGATGACAGCAACAAGAAACAGCTCACGGATCTGCTGCAGCGGCAGGGTGAGCTGAAAATTCAACTGGCCAATCTCGAGGAAGCCTGGATTGAAGTTCTGGAGCAGCTTCAGTAGTCCCAGTAGTAGTCCCGATTGGCCTCGGCTGCGTAATTCGCATAAAGCGACCCTGATCAGAATCTCACTCGGACCATCTGCAAATCACACCCCATGGCAAACTCCGTCCCAACTGTTGATTGCACCAACCCGGACTGCGGCATCCCCGTAGATCCTTCCGAGCTCACCTGTCCGAAGTGCGACACTGATCTTCATAACGCGCTGAGCGAGCAATTCTATGAAATCGATGTGGCNCATAATAACCAGACGCGGGAAGAGGCGAAGGTGGAAATCGAGGAAGGGCTCAACACCGCACTGCTCTATCGTTTCAGGGGTCTGAAGGTCATCCATGGTTACGGGAGTGGCAGCAGCAAACGCGGGGCAATTGCCAGAGAGGCCACTCGCTTCATGGAAACACTCGCTGCGCGCAAAGGCTACGGTTTCAGGCAGGACGGATTCAACCGAGGCGCACATTTAATTGATTTTGGGCAGTAGCCCGATCGCTTTTGGTCAGAGTCTTCACCACCAGAACGCGCAAACCTCTGGGCTTCNNANCGNCGCTTCGGCATAATGCNCTGCCTTTCGCTGAAGCCATTGCTTACTGATTATGTTTTTCAAAAATATTTGCCTGTTCGCCCTCACCGAAACCTTTCCCTACAGTCAGGATGAACTGGAAACCCAGCTCGGCAACCAGTTGTTTGCGCCCTGCAGCAAATTTGAGAAATCCCGCCTCGGCTGGGTCAGCCCGCTGGGTGACGCCGCCGCAGTGTCAGAGGACGAAGACGTTGCGCCCATGCTTACTCACGTCGTTGGTAATTTCATCATGGTATGCGCACAGAAACAGGATCGACTGTTGCCTGCCTCTGTGGTGCGACAGGAGACTGAAGTAAAGGTCGCAGAAATAGAGCATCGGCAGTCCAGGAAAATTTTCCGCAAGGAAAAACGTCAGATTCAGGACGATGTTTACGCCACTTTGCTNCCGCGCGCTTTCACTAAGAACCANCAGACCTACGCNTTCATCTCCGTCAGAGACAATCTGCTGGTAGTCGACAGCGCCAGCGCACCCCGTGCCGAAGAAATCGTCAACCTGCTGCGGGACAGTCTGGACTCTTTCCCGGTGGCGCTGCCCCAAGTGCGCACCTCGCCTTCTGAGATCATGACCCGCTGGTTACGCGATAAGGCGCCTAGCGACCACTTCAGCCTGCGTGAAGACGTGGTGCTACACAACCCGCTGGACAGCAGCAATGTGGTGCGCTGCGCCAGCCAGGACCTGACCAGTGATGAGATCGCGGCCCACCTCAAAGCGGGCAAAGCGGTCAAGAGCCTGGGTGTCTCCTGGAATCATGTGATCCACTGCATCATTGATGACGACCTGTCCATCAAGCGCCTACAGTTCCAAGCCATTGAGGAGGAACAGTCCACGGTGGAAGAAGTCACCCCGGCGCAGAAATTCGATCANGACTTTGCGCTGATGACGCTCGAGCTGACTGCTTTCTTTGAATCGCTGTTTCGGGCCTTTGGCGGCCTTGGCGAGCCGAAGCCGTTTGGCCGCAAGAATAAGGAAGAAGACTAAGGGGTTCANAAACACTTCCCACCGACCTAATCATCAAGGGAAAAAACCAGTTTTTCTTCCAGCTCCAAGCGTTTCGGATGAAATTCAGTTCCTTGTTCGCTCTGCCAAATTCCGAGTCACTTCATGAACCGGTTGGTTCGCTAGCAGGTTGTGCCAACTTCACTAGCGCCTTGCTGAAAACTCAAGCCAGTAGCGCCTCGCACCCGGTGTTACCAAGCAGTTCATCAACCCGTGACTTTGATACGGGCTGGAGACTGCCGTATTCCTGCCGTATCCAATTCACGCAGTGTGCCTGATATTTGAAGATAACCTGCTGCCAGGGTTGTCCTTCCACGGTTGTCGAGAACTCAGAGGCGCCGGCCATAACCGCCTGATGATTGGCCAGCATTACCGGTACATAGGTCCTGCCCATCTCGGTGAGCAGGTTCTTGATCGCGAGATTATCCGCTGACAAGAGTCGCCAATCAGACTCGACGCACTCCAGCCCCGACAAATCTTCCATCACAGAAACCCAGGCATACACCCGGGGCGCGTTCTCCAAAGTCATGGCAACCGCTGTCGGATCAAACTGGGCTAACTGGGTAAGCTGACCAAACAGCGCAAAATCTGCTGCGCCGGGTCGATCGCCCATGACAAAAGGTGCTTCCCTGAGCAGAACATCGAAGCAAGTCAGAAATCGCCGATAACTGGCCTCTATCNCCGGCGCGGTGATGCCATTGGAACCCACNACGTAGAGACGACTCTCCTGTCGCTCACGGAATGCTTTTTGTTTGACAGCAATCTCCCCGTCCGGCGCGGAAATCTCTCCCCAGTAGGGCAGAATGGTCGCGGCCATGTCCGCATCCGCATCATTATGCCAGCGGATGTGAAACATCGGTTTCGTCAGCCATTCGTCCGCATAGTCCTCGATCAGGTAATCGAGAAAGCGAAGCGCCGGGTCGGAAGGAATAACGGAGCGCTCAGGATAATCTACCTCAAGTCTACGGATGATGAGTGTGGAATCCACCAGCGCCTCGCACTCGCCCTCCTGATCGGTCAGATATACTACCGGTAACAGACTGACCTTAGGCTCCGGCAAACCAGGAAGCGGGCTGTTACCCTGCTGCACATATCGGTAGGGAATGTGGCGAAAACGCAAAAGACTTAGCATCTTGCGAGTGTAAGGTGAGCCGGGCACGCCTTTAATGATCAGC
Source organism: Gammaproteobacteria bacterium (assembly GCA_002729315.1). GTDB lineage: Bacteria > Pseudomonadota > Gammaproteobacteria > Pseudomonadales > Pseudohongiellaceae > UBA9145. The sequence goes on along the minus strand of PBTW01000043.1, from coordinate 946 downwards.
ATAGAAAATTGCTCCTAGTGAGGCAGCAACGCACTATCTTCGACGGGAGGTCCCGCGACGACAGCCAGCCTGAGTAGTAATCAGACCGACTGATTTTCCGCTTCGCGCGCCCACAACTCTTGCGTCATAACCCCTGCAGCATCTTCGATCACCTGCATAGCATCAAGAATCAAATCTTCACGCCATCTTTGACCGATAAGTTGTATACCAGAAGGCAGCTCGTCTACAAGATCCACTGGAACAAATCCGGCCGGCATGCCGATGTAATTTACGCCATAACTGTAGATTGAGCTGTCGAAAAGATCCTTAACACCATCGAAAGTCTCATCATGGTCATAAGGGTAGCCTGGACGCATCAGGTATGGAGTCAGCAGCAGCGGATACTCATGAAGAAGCATGTTCCACTCCCGAACGAGCGCAGTGCGCGCTGCAATGCCGAGCACATAGCCTTCAGCGTCTACCATGCCTTGAAGCTGATAATAGCCCTCGAAAATCTGATTGATGGTTTCAGAACCGTGGTCCTTAAAGACCGGCTCGAGCAGCCGTTTCATTTCAAAGTTGGTATTGAGTAACCACTGTCTGGCAGCTTCCGCCATAGAAGGCGTTTCAATCTCTTCTACCTGATATCCCGCCGCTTCTAGAATTGACGCGGCTCTTTCGAGATTCGCAAGTATGCCCTTATGGATATCATAGTCGTAAGCTTTGCGGCAAATACCCACTTTCGGCAGATGGTCATACTCCCGGGAAAACGGCATCGGCACCTGCCATGGGTCTCTTGGGTCGTACTGCATCAACATCTCAGTGCCCAGCCTGACGTCCCTGACCTCCCTGCAAATGACCCCCTGCACGGACATAAGCTGAGCCAGTATGCCCCGCTCCGCCTGAGCTGAAGGCAGATAGGCCGGCACTCGGCCAAGACCCGGCTTGATGGTGCTCAAGCCACAAG
>PBTW01000042.1 GCA_002729315.1 Gammaproteobacteria bacterium | reverse complement strand
CGAATGCACAGCATCTGACCTGGCCGGTTCACGTCAATCCAATGCAAGAAGTGCCCGTAGGCTTGAAAGGTGACGCCGCGGTCATCAGCGTAATAGTATTGTTCGCTGCCGCTGTAGAGCAGCACGCCATCAGGCGGCTGTTTGTCAAAAACACTGAGAAGCGCGCTTTCGTAATTCGTCTGAAGCTGGCTCACATGATCTTTATAGCTTGCTGCGATCACTGCATATTCCTTCGGAAATTGGTGTGCTTGACGGAGCAGTTTGCCCACGGTGTTCTGTTTTATCCGCAAAGATAGAATTATACTGAACTCCGACAGGCGAGCCATGTTGTTTGATGCAGTTTGTACATTGAGGAATATAACTGATGCTTTATCCCATGTTTTTCATGGTCATGCTTACTTTTGTGATTGTGCTTTTTACGCTGCGCATACGTCTGGCTTCCGTTCGCAGAGGTGAGGTGTCGCTTAGCTACTATTCTATGTTTCAAGGTGAAGAGATTCCTGATTTGGCGATCAAGACTAGCAGAAATGTGACTAACCTTTTTGAAGTGCCTGTTTTGTTCTATACAGCAGGCGTTCTGTAGGTTGCTCTGGAAATGTCTGACTCTGTCCCAGTGAAACTGGCCTGGCTATTTGTGGTTGCCAGATTGATTCATACCGGAATACATCTCAGTTATAACAATGTTATGCACAGGCTGATTGTGTTTGGCGTGGGAAATCTGTCAGTTCTCGGCATGTGGATATCGATAGTAACATCGGCAAAGGTCGCTTAATTGCAGATCAGGAGATAAAGAGATGATTCGCACAACAACAAGCAACCTAGATGGTAAAGAAATCGAGAAATATCTCGGAGTAGTGGTTGGTGAAGCGATTCTTGGTGCGAATATTTTTAAGGACCTCTTTGGGGCTGTTCGCGATATTGTTGGGGGGCGTGCGGGGGCTTATGAGAATGAGCTAAGCAGAGCCAGAGATATTGCGTTTGCAGAAATGGAGCAGGAAGCTGTGTATTTGGGTGCAAATGCTGTGGTTGGAATTGATATAGATTATGAAGTGGTTGGCCAAAAAGGCGCTATGATGATGGTTAGCGTGAGCGGGACTGCAGTAAGGTTTAGACATAAGTCTTGAATTCAACCGCAAATCAAGATTGAGAGCTTGCCATTATCTATTCTCTCAGTGATAGAAATAAGAGCCAGCCGGCCCAGTGTTGGAGGCTGAGATGTGAGGAGAAAACCGGTCATAGGAGCTCGGGAAGTTTCCAGAGATATTTATTTCAAAAGGCTCAAACTTCCCCATAGTCCTCGATAGCAGGGCAGGCGCAGAACAGATTTCTGTCACCATAGACATTGTCAATACGATTGACGCTTGGCCAGTATTTGGAATCAATCGGCCCGCCCAAGGGATTAATACCCTGCGCCTTGGTGTATGGTCGCTGCCAGTCGTCATCAAGCAGGTCCTCGATCGTGTGCGGAGCATTCTTCAGAGGGTTATTTTCTGCATCGATTTGGCCCGTCTCAACTTGAGCAATTTCCTCACGAATTTTGATCATGGCCTCAATAAACCTGTCTAGTTCTTCTTTCGATTCACTCTCTGTGGGTTCTATCATCAGTGTGCCCGCCACCGGGAATGACATGGTGGGCGCATGAAAGCCGAAATCCATTAGCCGCTTAGCGATATCTTCTTCGGTTATTCCAGAGGCTTGTTTGAACGGCCGCATGTCTATGATGCACTCGTGGGCAACCATACCTCCGCGTCCCGTGTACAGCACAGGGAAATGTGGCGCTAGTTTTGCAGCGATATAGTTGGCGCTCAAAATGGCAATCTGAGTTGCTTTCAGTAGCCCTTCGGCTCCCATCATTGTGATGTACATCCAGGAGATCGGCAGAATTCCGCAGCTGCCCCAAGGGGCCGCAGAGATAGCGCTATTGCCGGAACTGGGACCTTCGAGCTCAATCAAAGAATGATTAGCTAAGTAAGGTGCCAGGTGTGATTTTACACCAATAGGCCCCATGCCGGGCCCACCGCCTCCATGGGGAATGCAGAATGTTTTATGCAGGTTGACATGAGAAACGTCTGCCCCGATCTCGGCTGGCTTGGCAACAGCGACTTGGGCGTTCAGGTTTGCACCATCCATATAAACCTGTCCCCCGTGCTTGTGGACGGTCTCACAGATATCTTTTACCGCCTCCTCGTAAACCCCATGAGTCGAGGGATAGGTGATCATCAAAGCGGCCAGGGTCTCGGTATGCTCCTCGGCTTTCTTCTTAAGGTCATCTAGATCGATATTGCCGTCATTGTCACAGGCTATCAGTACAACCTGCATGCCTATCATCTGCGCGCTCGCTGGATTGGTACCATGGGCTGAGGTAGGGATCAGGCATACATTTCGTTTTTGTTCCCCCAGCGCATCAAGGTACTTTCGAATTGCCAGTAGGCCCGCATATTCACCCTGAGCGCCTGAGTTAGGTTGCATGCTGATCGCATCGAACCCCGTGATTTCTCGAAGCATTGCTTCCAGGCCGCTTATCATTTCCTGATAGCCTTGCATCTGAGAAAGCGGAGTAAAGGGGTGAGGCTTTGAAAACTCCGGCCAGGTTACCGGTATCATNTCNGCAGCGGCNTTGAGCTTCATGGTGCAGGAGCCCAGCGCGATCATCGAATGGGTNANGGAAATATCCNTGTTTTCAAGCTTCTTTAGNTANCGCATCATGCCGGTTTCGCTGTGGTAGCGGTTAAAAACAGGATGGATCAGGAATGGCGTTCGACGCTGGAGGCCGGTGGGAATCACAGACTTAATCTGTCCAGATTCAATTTGCTTGTCGATCTCCGATACAGAAAGTGACTCTCCGTCGGTACCCAGGACAATTCGCCAGAGGGCATTGACCTCGTCCTCGCTGGTACATTCATCCAGGCTGATTCCAATCGTCTGATGGCTCGCTATCCGGTCAAGACGTAGATTGATAGAGGCGGCAGCAGCGCGCTGCGCTATCTGCATGGCAAGATCTTCGCTGACTTTCAGTGTCAGCGTGTCAAAGAAGGTCTCATTTGCCAGAGAGATTCCTTGGTTTTTCAGCCCGCACGCCAGAATTTGAGTTAAGCGATGAATTCGGCTGGCGATGCGCTTGATCCCCTCAGGTCCATGATAGATGGCATAGAAACCCGCTATATTGGCGAGCAGAACCTGGGCAGTGCAGATGTTGCTGTTGGCTTTCTCGCGGCGTATATGCTGCTCGCGGGTTTGCAGCGCCATGCGATATGCCTGCTTGCCCCTTCCGTCTCTGGAAACCCCGATGATCCGTCCTGGAACAGCTCTTTTGTAATCGTCGCGTGTTGCGAAGAAGGCCGCATGGGGGCCACCATAGCCCATTGGGACTCCGAAGCGCTGAGTGCTTCCAAGGACGACATCCGCCCCCATTTCTCCGGGCGGCTTGAGCAAAGCTAGGCTCATCAGATCGGCAGCCACCAGGGCGATGGCTTTCTGCTCATGGAGCTTCTCGGTTACTGTGCTGAGATCGGTGAAGTCGCCCAGCATAGAGGGGTATTGAAAGAGGGCACCGAACAGCTCGGAGCAGTCGACTTGCTCGAAATTGCCTATTATCAGCTCAAAGCCAAAACACGTTGCGCGGGTTTTCAGGACGTCGATGGTCTGGGGGAAGCACGCGGCATCCACGTAGAATTTGTTGGCTCCCCGATTCTTGCTCACCCGTTTGGCAAGAGCCATGCCTTCGGCCGCCGCAGTTGCTTCGTCAAGTAGAGAGGCGTTTGCCAGCTCCATGCCGGTGAGATCCAGGACCATTTGCTGGTAGTTCAGCAGACTTTCCAGTCGGCCCTGGGAAACCTCTGGTTGGTAGGGTGTGTAGGCGGTATACCAACCCGGATTCTCCAGCACATTTCTTAGAATGACATTGGGTGTTAGCGTGTCGTAATAGCCCAGTCCGATAAAGGAGCGGCTAATGCGGTTTTTGCCGGCAAGCTGTTTAAGCGCAGCAAGCGCGCTCTCCTCATTCATTGCGGCTGGTAGGTTGAGTTGCTGTCCAAGCGCGATGGCAGCGGGGACGGTTTTTTCAACCAGCCTTTCAAGAGAGTCGAGGCCCAACTCATGAAGCATACTATCAATGCCTTCGGCGTCTGGACCGATGTGGCGCCCGATAAATTCGTTTTGATGCTGCAAGGATTCAAGACTGGGGGGCTGGTTAAAGTTCATTGGGTCTCACTTTGGTTTGGTTGGTGGCTGCAGGAGGGATTGTGGGTGAGATACATTGCTCCTCCTGACGCTGCCGGTTTCCGGCGATTGAAGCCTATTCTTCATCGCAATGGTCTGCATAGGCATCAGCGTCCATGAGCTCGTCAAGCTCTGCTTCATCGCTGATGGCAATTTTGAAAAACCAGCCGTTGTCATATGGATTAGTATTCACGGTTTCTGGCGTTTCCAGCAGGGTTTCATTGACTTCGGTGACTTCCCCGGTCAGCGGGCTGTAAACGTCCGACGCTGCTTTCACAGACTCTACTACGGCCACTTCTTCCTTAGCGTTTACAGTAACTCCGAGCTCTGGTAGTTCAACAAACACGATGTCTCCGAGCGCTTCCTGCGCGTGGTCACTGATGCCAACGGTTGCGATGCCATTGTCGTCGACGCTGACCCATTCATGAGATTCAGCGTACTTTAAATCCTCAATGATTTTGCTCAATGGGATGGCCCTCTGCACTTGGCATCTGATGAGAAATACTGCCTGGTTTACTCGAATACTTTCTTGCCGAACCTGACGAAATTGGGTTGCACGATTCTGACATCTGTGGCGCCTCCACGCATGTCTACCTGACAGGTTGAACTGCCGGAGGGAATTCTAGCTAAAGCGATAGATTGCTTCAATGTGGGCGAGAAACTGCCGCTTGTAATTTGCCCTTCGCCTCGGTCAGTAGACACTGTCTGTCCGGCGCGCAGAACGCCGCGCCCTTCCAGGACTAAGCCGACCAGCTTCGGCAAATTGCCCTGTTCTTGCGCCGCCAAGTCATCAGTCACGGCCGCTCGGCCAATGAAATCACGGTCGGCGGGTTCAAAAGCAATGGTCTGGGTCATGTTGGAAATAATCGGCGAGGTGGACTCATCCATGTCCTGACCGTAAAGGTTCATGCCCGCTTCCAAACGCAGTGTGTCCCGGGCCCCCAGGCCTATCGGTTTTACCTTTGCTGCTAGCAACTGCTCCCAGAGATTCGCGGCATCTCCAGCGGGGACAATGAATTCCACTCCTTTCTCTCCCGTATATCCAGTGCGAGCGATAAACCAGTCACTCAGCTCTGCGCCTTTGAAATTTTCCAGTCCAGCGACGGTCTTGCCTTTTGTCTGATCAAGCAAAGCGCTGGCCGTTTCAATTGAAGAAGGCCCATGTACGGCAAGAATGGCCAAATCAGGCCGTTCAGTTACCGTGACCTCAAACCCATCAGCCTGAGAGTGCATCCATGCAAGGTCCTTGTCACGGGTCGCGCAGTTCACCACGATGCGATACCCAAAGCTCATCCGGTAAACAATCAGATCATCAATCACCCCGCCGTCTGTTTGCAGCATGGCGCTGTATAGGGCTTGCCCAAGCTCTTTCAGCTTGGCAACGTCATTAGCGAGCAAATAGCGCAGGTATCCCTCCGGATCAGTCCCGCTCACATCGACCACAGTCATGTGGGATACATCAAATACGCCCGCAGCGTGACGAACCTGATTGTGTTCTACAATCTGTGAGCCGTAATTGATCGGCATGTCCCAGCCGGCGAAGTCTACAATTTTCGCGCCGGCGTTGAGGTGTTGCTGGTAAAGCGGAGTGCGTTTTCCCACGGCAGGAGGCTCGAGATTATTTGGAGACATTATTTTACCTGCCTGTCAGGGTCAATGACAGCGTTCCAGGACAGCTGAGCTGAGGTGCTTACTAAATTGAAAAAGCTTCTTAGAAGAGCGAGTTTCACGCAGGGCTGAGTTGCACTGGACTATGATATCTGCCGCACTGATCGATGCCGCGGAAGCCGCTCGGTGGTGGTCATTGAGCCAGGGCCTCTTAAAGCATGGTCAGGGTTGCCAGGCGTAACTGAATTTCGCGAAAAATGTGCGGCTGGTGCGGTAGATGCTGTCCTGACTGTCGTCCTGAAATCCGGCATCGGAATAACCCAGAAAGAAACGCGTTGCGGCGTTGACCCGGTAACTGTAGAGAAGTTGAGACGTAAGTTCCCTGTTCTGGCTTTGCACAGGGAAGGTATAGAGATCCTGATTTCTCTCCCGGTCATCCTGTTGCACGATGACCCTCAGGAAACTGCGGTTATTGAACTGATAGGTTGTCCGGAAATTGGTCAGGTTGGCAGTAAACAGGCGGCCGCCGTCGATGTCAAAATTTTGAATGGTGTGCTCAAGGTCAAGCTGCAGATGGCGGCCGAACTGATAGCGAATTTCTGGCCGGACTCGTTTTGAATGGCCCAACCGTGTGTTGGCAAAATCCACTACGTCTTCTACCCGAATGTTTATGCCGAGCTGGAGATTGGGCGCCGGGGAAAAGCTGAGGTTGAGATTGTTGAATTGTTCGTCAAAGTACCGCCCGTTCCAGTAGGTTTTGCTGCCGCCAAACAGTCCAAATAAAGAAGACTGCAGTGGTCCATTCATATTGAGAAAGAATTCGGTTTCTTCCTCAAGCAGCAGCCCGGACTGGTCTTCTGTCCGATCATAGTCAGCGGCAAAACGAATGCGGTTGAAGAAGCTGTCGCCGCTCCACCACCAGGTATGCCCGATGGTTGCAACCTGATAGACATAGTCGACCCGATTGATGAAGCCTAGATCAGCGCGAAAGTCTTTTCCCCAATCGTAGTGCCCTAAACGCCAGTCCCAGTTGCGATCGTTGTGCTGATATTCAATCGCCAGACTTTTGTCGCTGAGCTCTGCTGCTTGACCGTAATTATCTTGAATCTGTTTGGGATACAGCGACTCAGAGTGCATTGCCTGAAGGTAAATAGTGTCCTGTTCTGTTGGTCGTAATGTGGTGTCTAGGCTGCTGACGCGATTATGATATCCGTTGCCCTCCCGGTTTGTAATCAGTGCGCCAACGGTCGAATTCTGGAAAATATCATAGCGATAGCGTGCGATCGCCACATCGCTCTTCTCATCCGCGAGCGTTGCAATTCTTGAGCTGAGGCTCCGGGGCACGATGAAGCTGGTGCTTTCGTCGTTGGCAGCTAGTAATCCGAACGTGTGAGGGCCGTTTTTGCCGGTTATTTTGGCACCGTACTCTGGGCTGGCAATGTTGCGTGTGTAAACCAGATTGCGGAACGTGTCAAAGTAGTCGGAGCCATCCAGAAAAAAAGTCCTTCTTTCGGGGAAAAACAGGCTGAAAGTCTGATTGATATCCAACTGCGCCACATCAGCCTCGACCTGAGAAAAGTCCGGATTGATGGTTGCGTTCAAGTATGTGTCCTGGGTAATCCCCCAACGCACGTCGAAGCTGCCCTGTGGATCGGGGTCTCCACCGAGCCATTCGCCGTCGGCTGGATCGCGAGTCTCTGACGAAGCAGCAACCAGCGTCGGTATTGCGACGACGTTGATGCCCGGTTCAAGATCAGAAAAACCATCGGCTTTCACCACCTGGCAAAGGTAGCAGGAAATGTTGCGGTCGATCGGGATGACTGACAGATTGGTTTCCCGGTCTCTGGGATAATAGCGCAGCAAATTCAGCCCCCAAGTCTGCGGGCCGTCTTGAGGCGAGAACCTCAGTTGGTTGAGTGGAATCGCCATCTCAACGAGGTAGCCGGAGTCGGTGATTTGTCCGGCGCTGTCCCAGATGGCATCCCATGCCTCGTCTGTACGCTGATTAACATCATCAAAAATATCGTCCGCCTGCACCCCTAGGGGGTTTACGTAAAACTCGAAGGCCCTCCGTTCATCGTTAAATGTGTCCAGAATGATGGCAACCCAGTCATCGTCCCAGAGCTGGTCTCGGTCCCGATAAAAAGCGCGGATTTGCTCAGGCCTCGGGTCTTCAGCGATAAATGCAACATACAGAGTCTCGCCGTCTTCCATCACCAAACCTTCGGTAACGACTTCGGCCGGCACGTTTTCCGCGGGCTCTGTCTCTACAGTTATGCTGATCGAAAGGGCGTCATCCCATTCCTGCTCGTCTATTTCTCCATTGATCGCCGGCTTCGATTTTGTTCGGGGAATATCGTATTGACTCTGAGCCAGAGAAGTCTGAGAAAACAGTCCGGCAACCAGAATGGCGACCAGGTAACCAGACCTTGTTCGCGAGAGGGCTCTGTTTTGAGGCGACAAAGTCATAAGGACAGGCTTTGATATAGGAGGTTCAACCGGCTGGACTTCTTGAGGTAATTTACTATTTGACTTCAGCCCGAACGGCGTATGAGTTTCGACGACGATCTGGCCGTGAATTAGATTGGCCCGAGCCGCTCAGTTTTCGCTGCGGTGAGCGGCATACTAAGATCCGCGCCAGAGGTTAGCCGCTGCAGCCAGTATGTCGCTGAAGTCCGGACGGTCACGATAGCTTTCTTCAGCGAATTTGGCACGAATGATGCCATCACTCGAAATTAGAAAGATGCCCGGATAGGGCACACCATTGGCACGCTGCCCCGGTTCATAATCCGTGTCGTTGAGAATAACCAGCCGATTCACGTGCGTCACGTCCTCATCACGCAAGAGAGTAAACCTGATCCCCTTGTCTTCAGAAACCTCTTGAAGAATCTCAATTGAATCGTAGGTCATTGCAACCACGGACACATCCATGGCTTCAAATTGTTCTGCAATATCTGTCAGCTGCACGAGCTGAGCTCTACAGTAAGGTCACCAGTCAAAGGAGCGGCTGAGCATAAACAGCATTCCGTTCCCGCCTTTGAGGTCTTCGAAACTGCGAAGGTCACCCTGCTGGTCTTGGGCGCGTAACTCGGGTAATGGCGAGCCCACAGGCAGGTCGGGCGACCAGACAAATTCCTGAGCCAGCGGGG
>PBTW01000041.1 GCA_002729315.1 Gammaproteobacteria bacterium | reverse complement strand
GTTCCGATGATATGAAGCCCCCCGGCGGCTATGACCTTCTCGTGGCGCGCTTGCCATTGCGCCTTAATCTCATCAATTTTTTGCTGGCTTGGATTGCTCAGAGCTTCAATTTCAGCCGCCCATTTGCCACCCAGGACAATATCAGTTCCCCGCCCCGCCATGTTGGTGGCGATAGTTACCGCACCCGGTCTACCTGCCTGAGCAATGATTTCAGCTTCCTTGGCGTGGAATTTAGCATTTAGCACTTCATGGCTGATTTTCTTCTTGCTCAAATAGTTGGAAAGTACCTCTGAAGTATCAATGGAGGCCGTGCCCACTAACACAGGAGCGCCCTTATCACGAATTTCGATGATGTCCTTGAGAATAGCTTCAAATTTTTCGTCCATTGACAGGAAGATCAGATCATTTGCATCCTCACGCACCATCGGCAAATTGGTGGGAATGACCACAACATCCAGACCATAGATTTGACTGAACTCGAAAGCCTCAGTGTCTGCGGTGCCGGTCATGCCAGACAGTTTGCCGTAGAGTCGGAAGTAGTTCTGAAATGTTGTTGAGGCAAGAGTTTGGCTCTCACTTTGAATTTCGAGCTTTTCCTTGGCCTCAAGGGCCTGATGCAGTCCTTCTGAAAGCCTGCGCCCCTCCATTGTTCTGCCCGTGTGCTCGTCAATTAGAACTATTTTTTTGTTCTGAACTATGTATTCGATATCCCGATTGAACAGATGATGAGCTTTTAAAGCCGCATGCACATGGTGAAGCAGAGAAAGATTCGTCGCCGCATACAAAGACTCACCTTCTGCGAGAATTTTTTGTTTGATCAGCAAATCTTCAACGAATTCATGACCAACTTCTGTGAGTTCAACCTGGCGGCTCTTCTCATCTACGGTAAAGTGGCCAGACTCCTCCGGAACAAAATTCTTGTCCATCATCTCCATTTTGGAGACTTCCTGTTTTTCGCCCTTTTCGAGTTTGGGGATGAGCTTGTTCACTGCAACGTATAGTTGAGAGCTGTCTTCCGCGGCTCCAGAAATAATGAGTGGCGTCCGCGCTTCGTCAATGAGGATTGAGTCAACCTCGTCAACAATCGCAAAGTTAAGCTGCTTCTGCATTTTATCTTCGAGACGAAAAGCCATGTTATCTCGAAGATAATCAAACCCGAATTCATTGTTAGTACCATAGGTGATGGAGGCTCTGTAGGCTTGACGCTTCTCGTCCGGAGTCTGGCCCGACTGAACGACTCCGACCGTGAGTCCAAGGAACTCGTAAATAGGCCGCATCCAGTTCGCGTCCCGCTCTGCCAAATATTCGTTCACGGTGACAATGTGCACCCCTTTTCCGGAAATTGCATTGAGATACGCGGGCAGCGTCGCCACCAGAGTTTTGCCTTCCCCTGTACGCATTTCAGCGATGTCACCATCGTTAAGTACGATGCCGCCGATCATCTGCACATCAAAGTGCCGCAACCCTAATGTCCGCTTACTGGCTTCCCTTACTACTGCAAATGCTTCGGGCAGGAGACTGTTGAGGGCCGACCCGGCCTCCAGCCTTTGGGCAAATTCATCCGTCTTGCTGGACAACTGTTCGTCAGACAACTGTTCCAGCTCCTGTTCGAAAACATTGATTGCAGTGACGATTTTGTTCATTTTCTTCAGCTTTCGCGAATTGCTGCTGCCAAAGATTTTGTTGAGGATGTTCATAAGCTGAAAAACCAGTATCGGTAGTTGGGACTGCGTGATTTGAACACAACATCTAGCCCTGTGGTAAAACACCCACAGCGCAAGCGAGATGACCCTAATAAGAATTTATCTGATCGTGCGATTTATGTAGGCGGCGGGGTCTACAACACGACCATTCTTATAGACTTCGAAGTGTACGTGCGGGCCGGTCGAACGACCTGTAGAGCCAACCAAGGCAATGTTTTGCCCTTTATCAACAATATCTCCAACATCGACCAGCAGCTTTTCCGCGTGGGCGTAGCGGGTTGTGTAGCCGCTACCGTGGTTGACTTCGACCATCAGTCCGTAGCCAGAACGGGGCCCTGACCACGTCACAACTCCCGATGCAACGGTGTTAATCTCTGCACCGGCGCGACCGGTGGTGAAATCCAGTCCGGCATGAAACGACATTCGGCCAGTGAAAGGGTCCGGTCGCTGACCAAAGCGGGAGGCGATCCAGCCTTTCTCAATCGGGCGGCCCGCGATGAATACATCTGACTGGATTTTGCGGTCATCGAGCAGGTCTTCCAGAACTTGGAGTTGACCCAGCCGGTCTTCTACTTGTATTTCGAGTCTGTCGAGAGCACTGATGAAACCCGATTCACTGAGCTCACTATCTCCGCGAGTCGGTCCGCCGATGGCAACAACAGGTTGGCTGAAGTCAAACTCTCCGTTGTCAAAATCTGACATCCGAGTAATGCGCTCTCCCATCGCATCAAGCCTCGCCAATCGAGCCTGCATCATGGCCAGTCTGAGGCTTAGCGCTTCAAGTTCACGCTTGGACTCGTTCCTCAACCTTACCAGCTCGGTTTCCTGCAGACTCAGTTGTTGCTGCCAGTTGCGGGCCACATCCTCAGTGAGTAAAGAAGCAGTGCCAGAAATCGCCAGCTGATAACCTAAATAACCGAGCGCGACGGGGGCGCCGAGCAGGCACACAGACAGCAACCCTCTCATCCATCCATTCAGGATAACGGTTCGAGTATTACCATGTCGTTGATTAACGAGTATCAGCTTCATTGTGTGACTCAAATCCTGGCTCGCCGAAGCCAGTTCATAGGGTAAGGTAGACAAAATATGCTACCCAGCTGAGCCGGGGATGTTTTAGACCCACTCAAGCGAGAATTATCCACACAATATATAACTATTTCAATAATTTGGCGAGAAAAGAGACTACGCGGCGAGCACAGGCTTCACGTAGGATATGGGCACGTTTGTTTCCTCGTCAAAGCTGACGATTTCCCAGGCACCCTCGTTCATCTCCAGCATCCTGAGCAATGCATTATTTAGGGCATGTCCAGATTTGTACCCCTTAAACTCGCCAATCAGGCTGTTACCTAACAGATACAAATCCCCGATCGAATCGAGAATCTTGTGCTTTACGAACTCATCTTCATACCTGAGGCCATCTTCGTTCAGGACTTTGTAATCACCAACTGCTATCGCGTTATCCATGCTCGCACCCAGAGCGAGGTTCCGATTCCTGAGCTCTTCAAATTCATGCATGAAGCCAAAGGTTCTGGCCCGGCTTACCTCTTTTACGAATGAAGTACTTGAAAAGTCTATCGTGGCACTTTTTGTATATTTCTTGTACACGGGATGATCGTAGAGCAACGTGTAGCTCACCTTGAAGCCATCAAACGGCTCGAGGCTTACCCATTTGTCACCCTGCTCTAGGCGAATTGGCTTTTTGATCTTGATAAACTGCTTGGGCTCGCTCTGCTCCTCGATGCCGGCTGACTGTATCAGAAAGACGAAAGGACCGGCGCTGCCATCCATAATGGGCACTTCTGGCGCGCTGACATCTACAAAAGCGTTGTCAATGCCCAAACCAGACATGGCTGACATGAGATGCTCGATGGTTGAGATCCTGACATCTCCTCGAACGAGACAGGTTGACAGGGTGGTATCACCAACGTTTGTTGCTGTAGCTGGGATTTGTACAACGGGATCGAGATCGACGCGATTGAAAACAATGCCTGTATTTACCGGCGCCGGACGCAGCGTCAAATACACCTTTTCTCCCGTGTGCAGACCGACGCCAGTGGCCCGGATCACGTTTTTTAATGTTCTCTGTCTCAGCATAAGATCGCCCGATGATTGCGTCAGTGACGGCCAGTAAGATATGGACCTCACCATTCGAATTAAGTTCCCTAATACGGCCCGAATGTCATACCAGCTGATGGACAGGGACTCGGAAAATGAACCCGGTAGCACTCACTGTGCTACGACGCCCGTAACGGAATCGGATCAGCTAATGCCAGTTGAGTCGGGAAAGTCTGTATTGCGGACCCGCCCGGCGCAGGCGAGACCATACCAGAGAAGCCGCCGATCTCACAAATTCGGCCAAGAATTTCCTTTCGCGGAGCCGGCGCTGGCGCCGGGAACAAAGAGCAGCTTAGGAAAGCTTCTTTTTTGATCCCGGTGTCGGGGCAACAGACCTGTTGCCGTTGGGCTAGTCCGCCTGCCTCCTCAAAAACGCAGGTATATCAAGATAATCGATATCAGCTTCTGCACCAACCGCCTGTGCCACAACAGCACCGCGGTCAACTGGGCGATTACGGAGTACAGCAGGCCTATCCAACTGCCTGTAATCCATCTGCTCTGGCCGCGTGTTGTCCACGACTTTCTTTGGCGTGGCTTGCCCGCCACCCAGTCCGGTGGCTACAACGGTCACTCGCATCTCATCACCCAGCTCCGGGTCAATTACTGTGCCAACAACCACTGTGGCATCATCTGATGCAAATTCTTCGATAGTATCACCAACTTCCGAAAACTCGCCCAACGACAGAGTCTCTCCCGCTGTGATATTCACCAAAATTCCGCGAGCTCCCTGAATATTGACATCTTCTAGGAGAGGCGAGCGAATAGCTGACTCTGCCGCCTCACGTGCTCTGTCCTCGCCTGTTGCGAATCCAGTTCCCATCATGGCCATGCCCATTTCTGACATGACTGTTTTAACATCGGCAAAATCTACATTGATCATGCCAGGATGCATAATTAGATCAGCGATGCCTTTTACTGCACCCAGCAAGACATCATTCGCCGCCTTAAATGCATCGAGCAACGAAGCTTCCTTACCCAAGACATCCAGCAGCTTTTCATTTGGGATAGTAATCAGCGAGTCCACATTGGCTGAGAGTTGCTCGATACCTCGATCAGCAATCGCCGAGCGCTTTTTCCCCTCGAAAGGAAATGGTCTGGTCACCACAGCCACGGTAAGAATGCCAAGTTCTCGGGCCACTTCAGCAACAATCGGTGCGGCTCCTGTACCGGTGCCGCCGCCCATGCCAGCAGTAACGAACACCATGTCCGCACCGCTCAAAATGTCTGCGATCTGATCTCTATCCTCCAGGGCAGCCTGTCGCCCAATCTCGGGGTTAGCTCCTGCTCCAAGTCCTTTGGTGATACTCGCACCCATCTGCAAGATGGTCTTAGCCTTCAGATTGTTCAAGGCCTGTGAGTCGGTGTTGGCACAGATAAAATCGACGCCATCAACCTCATTGGTAATCATGTGATGCACGGCATTGCCACCGCCGCCGCCGACTCCCAGCACTTTAATCACCGCACTTTGCGGAATGTTGTCTATTAGCTCGAACATAAAATCCCCTCTTTTCCTCGGATTATTCTCACTATCATGCATTCAGACAGTCTTCAGAAACTTCCTTGAAACCAGCTCTTAACTCTGTCAACCAAATGAATTTGCGGATCCGGCTTGGACTCCAAGCCTTCCCGTTCCTGATGTTGCTTTAGCCCGTACAGAAGAAGGCCGACACCTGTAGAGTAGATCGGGCTTCGAACTATATCGGCCAGTCCATTCACATTGTGTGGTGCACCGATACGGACTGGCGCGTGAAAAATTTCCTCCGCCAGTTCAACCACTCCTTCCATCTTGCTGGTCCCGCCGGTCAAGACCACACCGGCGGCTAGCATATTTTCAAATCCGTTACGTTGAAGTTCTGCCTGAACCAAAGTAAAGAGCTCGTCATAGCGTGGCTCGACAACTTCAGCTAAAGATTGCCTGGATAACTCCCTGGGAGGACGGTCACCCACGCTCGGTACTTTTATCGTGTCATCCGGATTGGCCAGCTGAGTGAGCGCGCAGGCGTATTTAATTTTTATCTCATCTGCGTTCTCAGTCGGAGTCCGAAGCGCCATGGCAATATCGTTAGTAACCTGATCCCCAGCGATTGGTATCACACCGGTGTGCCGAATCGCGCCCTCGGTGAAAATTGCGATATCCGATGTCCCTCCGCCAATATCAACCAGACAGACACCGAGCTCTTTTTCATCTTCAGTCAATACGGCATAGCTAGAGGCAAGTTGCTCAAGAATAATTTCATCAGCTTCAAGACCACAGCGGCGGATGCATTTTTCTATATTTTGCACCGCATTTATTGCGCAGGTGACAAGGTGCACCTTTGCTTCCAGACGAACACCTGACATCCCCAGTGGCTCTTTCACACCTTCCTGAGAATCAATAATGTATTCTTGGGGCAGTATATGAAGCACTTTCTGATCGGCGGGGATAGCAACTGCCTGAGCTGCATCAATTACCCGCTCAATATCGGCTTTCATCACTTCTCCGTCCCGGATTGCGACAATGCCATGAGAATTCATACTTCGGATATGGCTGCCAGCAATACCGGCATACACCGAATGAATCTGACAGCCGGCCATTAGTTCAGCCTCTTCGATTGCGCGTTGAATAGACTCAACTGTTGACTCAATGTTGACTACAGTGCCTTTCTTGAGACCGCGGGATTTATGACTTCCTATCCCGACAATATCCAAACTGCCGTCGGGATTGATGTCGCCCACAATCGCCACCACCTTGGAGGTGCCTATATCGAGGCCTACAATCATATTCTCACCAACCGCTTCATTCATCAGTCAAAATGTCCACTCGACTTCTGGCTGCATTTACAAGGCTTGAGACTGTGACACCAGGTTGCTTCATCTGACAGCCAACTCCACCGAGTCTTCTGCCGCCAGCCTGACCGCGATCCCGTTGTCGTACCTCAGGTCAACTGACGCAAGCTTCTCGAAGGCCATCAATTCAGAACTTTGATAAAGCTCTATAAATCTCGCCAGACGCTCGATTATTTTGTCTCGTCCCAGCGTGACCGACATCGAACCGTTAAGTATCAATGTCCAGTTCCCGCGTGGGCTCAGACTCAAAGAGGTCGCTCTCAGCCCCACTGAGAAAAGTTGCTGACTCACGGCGCGGTANTGTTCCATAACCCNGTNCTGCTCACCCTCAGAACCAACCAGCAATGGCAANCCAGCAGTGCGCTGGCGCCCNGNTGGCTCAAAGATTTCGCCGAATTGATTGATTANTTGCCCGTCACCCCATCGGGCAATCGCAATCTCTTCCTGAATGTCCAAAACCAGCGCGTCAGGCCACACTTTCTTTGCGGATACACGCCGGATCCAAGGGTGTTGTTCAAGACTCTGTTTTGCCTCGGTCACATCAAAAGCGAAAAAACTGGTCCCCAAATAACGAGAAATCAAGTTTCTGAGCTCTTCTTCAGTAACAAACCGTTGTGCACTTTCAACCCTCACGTTGGAAACGGGGCGACTAAGAGCATGAACCAGATATTCTTCATTCTGCTGAATTATGAGTACAGTAACTGCGGTCACGAGACTGGCGAACATGTAGCGTTTCCTAGCAGCAATTTTCGTATTCAACGGCTGACCACCGCGATGGACGCGGCCGGGTGACATCCGAATAGAAGTCTGTCCTGACGACCTTTTTGTGGCTTTTAACATGGCAAGAGCTTACCCATTCAGTATCCCGTCAATTATTCGCAGGACCAACTCGTCAAAATCAATGCCAACCCGAGCGGCTGATTTCGGGACAAAACTGTGAGAAGTCATACCCGGCACTGTATTCACCTCCAACAGAAAAAATTCACCGTCCGCGTCTTCCATAAAATCCACTCGTGCAAGCCCGCTGCAGCCCAGCGCACTGTAGGCACCTTGAACCAAGGCCTCAGCAGCCTTCATGCGCTCGATACTGAGCGGAGCAGGACAGATAATTCGTGTGCCCTCATCAATATACTTGGCGCTAAAGTCAAAAAACCCCCGGTCGGTCTCAAGAAGAATCGTTGGCATCAACTCGTCGTCGAGGATTCCGGTTGAATACTCGGGGCCCTCAATATATTTCTCGGCCATCACACCTTGCTGAAACCCACAGGCTTCTGTAAAGGCTTTTTCCAACGATTCCGGAGAATCAACAACGGCGATTCCCAAACTTGAACCACCACAAATAGGCTTTACAACAGCTCGTTCAAAACTCGCGATGATTGCACCCCAGTCACTATCATCATGCAGCACAGTAAACGAGGCAGTCGCCAGACCCATCTGGCACCAGATCTGCTTACTCTTGACCTTGTCCATTGCCAAGGCTGAGGCCAAAACTCCGGACCCGGTGTAAGGAATCTGTAGCAAGTCCAGATACCCCTGGATGACCCCATCTTCTCCACCCTGACCATGCAGCATGTTGACCACCAGATCCGGCGCTGCTGACCTGAGCTCGTCTACGATGTTTTCGCCAACATCGATAACCGTCGTATGTACCCCCAGGCTGAACAAACTGCTGGCAACCGCCTGGCCGCTCAACAGGGAAATTTCTCGCTCTGGAGAGGTCCCACCCATCAACAAGACGACATGCCCGGCTTCCGCTAACACCTGTTCTCTATTTATCGTTCTCATTGGCATTTTTCTTAACCCAAAAGGCCGGTTTCTTCTATGAAAATCAACAAATTACCGACCTAGAAAACCCTTGGATGTTAGGAGCCTCGATAATCCGCCAACACTCCCGGCTCCCTGAGTTAAAACCATATCCCCAGGGAGTAGTATTTCGCTCAGGATGTGACGCAAATCTGCTTCCTTTTTGACGTAAAGAGGCTCTACCTTGCCGCGCAAACGAATACTTCGGGTCAGGCTGCGTGAATCCGCGCCGGGAATCTTGCTTTCGCCAGCAGAATAAACATCCAGCAACAACAGCACATCCACTGTTGACAGAACTTCAACGAAGTCTTCATACAGATCAGCCGTCCGGCTGTAGCGATGGGGCTGAAACACCATCACCAGACGGCGATCCGGCCAGCCAGACCTAAACGCGTCAACAGTCGCCGCTACTTCAGCAGGATGATGACCGTAATCGTCTATGAGAGTGACCTCTCCACCCGATATTGGGAAATTGCCCTGCACATCAAATCGCCGTCCGACACCCGCAAAACCCCTGATCCCCTTTATGATAGCTTTATCACTGACGCCCTCATCGGCGGCAATAGCAACGGCTGCCGTCGCGTTAAGCGCATTGTGCCGACCCGGCATGGCAAGCTTTATCTTGAGAGGCCGCTTTCGCTCAGGACGTGTCACCCTAAACTCAACTTGGCCGGCTTTTTGCTGAAATTCGGTAATACGATAATCGGCCTCTTTCGAAAAGCCATAGGTGAGAATTGGACGAGAAAGTTCCGAAATGATGCTTTTTACACCAGGATCATCAATACAAAGGACGGCAAGCCCGTAAAAAGGCAAGTTGTGCAGAAACTCTACAAAATAGTTTTTGAGGTTCTCAAAGTCACCACCGTAGGTAGCCATGTGGTCGGCTTCGATATTCGTAACCGCAGCCACCATGGGTTGCAGGTGCATGAATGAGGCATCACTTTCATCAGCCTCTGCTACCAGGTATCTGCTCTCACCCAAGCCGGCGTTACTCCCTGAACTGTTGAGCAGTCCGCCAATGACATAGGTAGGGTCCAGACCTCCAGCAGCAAGCACTGATGCAACAATACTGGTCGTTGTGGTCTTACCATGCGTTCCTGCTATCGCAATAGAATGGCGATATCGCATAAGCTCAGCCAGCATTTCGGCCCGCGGTATCAGCGGCTTCTGCTGACTGATTGCTGCCTTGATTTCCAGATTGCGCTTATTGATCGCACTCGAATAAACAACCACATCCGCCTTTGCGACATTAGCAGCGTCATGCCTGAGATAGATTCGCGCGCCCATATCTTTCAGGCGATCTGTAGCAGCAGAGCGTTTGAGGTCTGATCCCGTGATGCGATAGCCTTGATTCAGCAGCACCTCGGCAATTCCGCACATGCCGGCACCGCCAATTCCGACAAAGTGAATGGAGCGGATACGCCTCATCTCAGGAATGTCGCTTTGGTAAGGCCTAACCATAAGCAGCCTCCAGGCAGAGATCGGCAATACGCGTGTGTGCGTCGCATATCGCCACTTTGCTTGCGTTCAGCCCCATCTCCCTCAATCGCCCCAGATCGTTCAGAAGCCCGACAAGAACTTGCGTCAGTCGGTCAACATCAAGTTCATGCTGCTCAACAACCTCGGCAGCATCAGCGGCTTGCAACCAGTTTGCATTCCGCAGTTGCTGACGGTCTTTATGGAAAGGGTAAGGCACGAAAATCGCCGGCTTGGCAGCAACCGCAAGCTCACAAACTGTGCTGGCTCCGGAGCGGCACAGGACTATATCGGCCCATTGATAGGCCTCACCCATCTCGTCAATAAATGCCACCACTCGGTGCGTCTTCTCCGTATCCTTGCCCAGCTGCTGATAGCGCTGCATAGTCCGGGCAAATTGCCGGCGTCCGGTTTGGTGGAGTGTTTGGATGCTCCCTGAAGGGACCGACACAACAAGTTCCGGCAGGATGCTATTCAGCGCCTCAGCACCAAGACTTCCACCTAACACAAGCAGCCTCAGTGGGCGGCCACTGGCGTCCGTCAGGGAACCCGAGTTGCGCAGCTCGCGTATTTCTCTTCGCACGGGGTTGCCGGTATAACTCACTTTTGCATCGGCAGGGAAAGTCGAAGGGAATGCCTCCATTGCTCGAATTGAAAACGGGAACAGCAGTTTATTGGTTAAACCCACCACAGCGTTCTGCTCATGAATCAGAAGTGGCAGTCCCATTGTCCTTGCCGCCAACCCTGCCGGCCCTGACACAAAGCCACCCATGCCCAGGACACTGTCTGGCTGGACTCGTCGCATCACCTTCAAGGACTCCCAGAATGCACGAACCAGCATGAACGGCGCGAACATCAGGCGCATGAGCCCTTTACCCCGCAGACCCTGCACCGGCACTGTATGAAGGGGTATCTCGGTATTCGCGAGCAGCTCATGCTCGAGCCCTGAGGGCGTCCCCAGCCATTCGACTTTCGCACCCAGTATTTGCAATTCTCTGGCTACAGACAGTGCAGGAAAGATATGTCCGCCGGTACCCGCCGCTAAAATAAGAACTGTAATTGAAGAATTTACCATTCAACGAAACCCTGCTGCTCAAGAGACGCTGAATTGTCATTCTCATATTGTATTCGGAGCAAAATACCTGTCATGTAACAGCAAACAATGAGACTCGCTCCTCCGTAGCTCAGAAAAGGCAGAGTCAAGCCTTTCGTTGGCAGCAGTCCAATATTCACCCCAATATTGATCAGAGCCTGGCCAGCAAATAGCAGCGACGCTCCAAACGCAACATAAGCAGAGAAAAGATCTTCTCGACTGAGCGCCTGCCTGCCGATGCTGAACCCCATACAGACAAGATTCACAAACAAGAAAACTACGAAGCCTACACCTAGCAGACCCAGCTCCTCTCCAATAATCGCTAGCACAAAATCATTGTGTGCTTCGGGCAAAAAATATAGTTTTTGTATACTGTTACCCAGCCCAACACCAAACCACTCTCCTCTGCCAAATGCAATCAGTGCCTGAGTCAGCTGATAGCCACCGTTGAAAACATTTTCCGCTGCCCATGGATTCCAATAGGAAGTAAATCGTTCAATTACATAGGGTTTCATTACCGCGATGTAAGCAACGCCACCCACGCAGAACAGCAGCAAGGGGATAAATCGTGAGATCTTGGCTCCTGCCAGAAAGATCAGGCAAAAGACAGTTGCCAGCAAGATGACCATCGACCCGTGATCCGGTTCGAAATGCAATAGGACCACGGCGCCGCCTACCACCAGAAGGGGTTTCATAAAGCCAACAAGTGTACCCCGCACTTCATCCGAGTGCCGTTCCAAATAGGCCGCCACATAGATAATAATGAACACTTTAGCCAATTCCGAAGGCTGCAAATTAAAGAAACCCAGATCAATCCATCGAGCACTACCATTGACGACTCTGCCAACGCCAGGGATTAAAACCAGCGACAGCAGAGCGAAAGAAAACAACAGCAGATAAACACTGGTATTGCGCCAGAATTTCATGGGTAGGTGAAGGGTAATCAGCATCGTAATACAACCCAGCATTACAAACACACTCTGCCGCTTGAGGTAAAAGAATGAGTCATCGTAGCGGCTACTGGCTATTTCCACTGATGCAGACGTCATCATGAGCAAACCAATGGTCAACAGTACACTTACGGTAACTAGCAAGCCGTTTATTCTGGGAACTACTTGTTTCGATACCGGAATGCGATGGGAAACAGAAGCCATCTTCACTGTAATTGCCCCACCGACTTGATGAAGCTCTGGCCACGCTCTCGATAATTTGCGTACATGTCAAAACTTGCACATGCTGGCGACAGTAAAATAGCGTCACCTGGCGCAGCATGGGAAAGAGCGACGGTTACAGCATCGTGCATATCCCTTGCAAACACTACCTGTGTTTCCGGATTCAAAGCCAATGCCAGTTCTTTGGCGTCTTTTCCAATAAGTATGACTCTCTTACTCCATCGGTTGACCACCGGGACCAGATTACTGAAGTCGGCACCTTTGCCTACACCGCCGGCTATCAAAATTATGTGCCCAACGATATGCTTGCCGAGACCTTCCACCGCGGCAATGGTTGCTCCAACGTTTGTCCCTTTGGAGTCATTATAGAATTCAACTCCGGCAATATTCGCCACCCATTCACAGCGGTGAGGCAGACCAGAGAAGCCGATCAGCGCCTTTCGAATGGCCTTGATCTCAATACCGACTGAGAGGGCCAACCCGATGGCAGCAAGGCAGTTGGCGATATTGTGCTGACCAAAAATTTTTAGCTCTGATACCGAAACTATTTTCTCAAACTGAAAAGCGAGATATTGATCTTCACCTTCTTGCAGTAAACCCAGACCATTTACACCGGGGCGATCAAATCCGAAATCGATGCTCGGCAGAGAATCTCTGTTCTGCGGGGTACTGTGAGGCTCATTCCGATTGATCACCACTTTTCTGCAGCCGCGGAATATACGCTGCTTAGCGATGAGATATTCATTCATGTCCTCATAGCGATCCATATGATCTATGCTGACATTAAGCAATACCGCAACTTCAGCATTCAGCGCTTCAGTGGTCTCTAGTTGAAAACTCGAAAGCTCCAGTACATAAAGATCTTTTGGCTGTTCAAGAAGCAAATCAAGGGCAGGTTTCGCGTTGGCACTGTCAAGATTGCCGCCAAGCCCATACTTTTTCCCAGCGGCGTCCAGAATCGCGGCAAGCATCTCTACTACGGTACTTTTCCCGTTAGAGCCGGTTACAGCCACGACTGACGATGTCACTTCCCTCGAAAAGAGATCAATATCCCCAGAGATTGGAATGCCCGCCGCTCTCGCCTTGATCAATTCTGGCGTTTTTAAACTGACGCCGGGGCTGACAATAATGCGAGAGGCGGAAAGTAATGTGCTTTCCTGAAAGCCTCCCAGCTGAATATCAACATACGGAAACTGGGATTGAAAATCATCAAGATTTGGAGGCTTCAACCTGCTGTCTGCGACAAAGAAAGCCTCATTACGCGCCGCAAGATATCGGGCACAGGACATTCCAGTTGCCCCGAGCCCGATAATCAATGTCTTCGCAGTGTCAGCGCTCATTTTGAACCCGTCCTTCCTATCGAAGTTTTAGAGTCGCAAGGCCAAACAGCACCAGCATTACGGTAATAATCCAGAAGCGCACGATAACCCGCGGCTCAGGCCAGCCTTTTAATTCAAAATGGTGATGCAGAGGCGCCATTCGAAATACGCGCCGACCGGTTAATTTGAAGGAAGCGACCTGAATGATGACCGAAAAGGCTTCGACCACAAAAACGCCACCCATGATAAATAAAATGATTTCATGCCTCGCAATCACCGCCATCACACCAAGAGCGGCACCAAGCGCCAGGGCACCAACATCACCCATGAAAATCTGTGCCGGATACGTGTTAAACCAGAGAAAACCCATACCAGCACCAACGAGGGCTCCTGCGAAAATCACTATCTCTCCTGAACCCAGGACATTTGGAATATTCAGATAGGCAGAAAATTCACTGTGACCTGCCAGATAGGCAATAACTCCAAGCGCACCTCCAACCATAACAGTGGGCAGTATGGCTAGCCCGTCTAAACCATCAGTCAGGTTGACTGCATTACTGAAGAAAACAATCATCAGTGAACTGATCACGACATAGAAAAAGCCCGTATCGACAGCTACTTCCTTGAAGAATGGCAGGATGTAGGCGGTCTCAACGGAGCTGAGGGCCGTGTTATAAAGAATCAGCGAAGCAGTGATCGCCACCAGAAATTGCCAGAACAACTTCCACCTCGGAGCCAAACCCGCTGTATTTTTCTCGAAAACCTTCCGATAGTCGTCAACCCAACCAACCGCCCCGACCGACAGAGTGACGAGCAAGACTACCCAGACATAGTGATTGCTGAGGTCAGACCACAACAGCGTGCTCATCGCGATACTCACCAAGATCAGAGCACCCCCCATGGTTGGGGTTCCCGCTTTGCTGAAATGCGTTTCAGGGCCGTCGTTTCTGACTACCTGACCGATTTGATGATAATTCAGTCGTCGAATCATCGCCGGGCCAATCAGCAGGGACACTCCGAGCGCTGTCAACACACTGAAGATCCCTCGCACGGTTATATACTGAAGCACCGCAAAGTTACTGTCTAACTGCATCAGGAAATCTGACAACCAAACCAACATTAGGCTTCCTCTCCTCTGCGCAAGTCATTTACCACGCGCTCCATTCTGGCCCCGCGTGACCCTTTGACCAATACCACCGAATCGGCGTCCAGCTGCCTTGAGGCGAATTCAACCAATGACTGCTGGTCTTCGAACACGACCCCACCTTTACCAAAGGTTTTCACGACCAGACTTGCGTGGTCACCAACCGCCCATAGCGAGCCGACTCCTGCCCGTTTCGCCATCTCTCCAACTGATTGGTGGGCCTGACTGGATTCGCTCCCGAGCTCCTTCATGTCCCCGGTAATTAGAATCTGCTGACCCGGAAAGCTTGCCAGTACATCGATCGCGGCACGGAACGAATTCGGACTGGCGTTATAAGAATCATCCAGAATCAAAGCGCCTCCTAGGCCCTCAAGGACACAGAGTCGACCTTGGACTGGCAGCGCCGATTCGAGCCCTCGTTTAACATGATCAAGGCCAGCGCCGGCTTCGAGCGCAACTGCTGCTGAGGCAACAGCATTCATAACATTGTGTCGCCCCAGTAGCTTCATCGATATGCCTAGCACTCCGACGGGGGTTACAAGGCTAAAGCTGACACGACCGTCAGCAAGGCTTTCGATTTCACATGCACGGTATTCGGCGCGGGCGTCTTGTTTCACTGAGAACTGGACTGTTCGCCGCCCTCTCACCCGATCGATCCAAGCTTGTACGTGAGGATCATCGCGATTCAGTACGGCAATTCCGCCGGGCTTGAGATGGTCAAGAATTTCGCCTTTTCCCTTGACGATGCCGGCCAAACTGCCAAAGCCCTCAACGTGTGCAGCACTCGCCATGGTGATCAGAGCAATATCAGGACAAGCCGCCTGTGCGCTAAAATCGATTTCCCCTTGGCGATCAGCACCCATTTCAATGACTGCATAGCGATGCTCTTCCTGAAGCCTCAACAGAGTCAACGGCACGCCGATGGTGTTGTTCAAATTGGCCTCGGTCGATAGCGTCGGCGCTGCTTCAGAGAGAATGCCTGCAATCAGCTCTTTTACGGTTGTTTTGGCTTGACTCCCTGTAAGAGCAACTACTTTGGCTGTGCTTCTGTTGCGATTCAGCCGGGCAATATCTCTTAATGCGTTATGTGTGTTATCTACAATTAACTGGGGCGCGTCAGCACCCGATGAACGCGCGACAATCGCCCCACTTGCCCCTGCTCTGATAGCCGACTCCACATGGTCGTGGCCGTCGAACCTATCTCCTTTTAGTGCGAGAAAAGCAGATCCAGTCGAAATGTTTCTCGAGTCAGTAGACAGCTCCGAGAAGAGATTTTCGTCCCCAGAATGGCGGGCGGGCAGGATCTCTGCCAGCGCGCTAAAAGACAGCTCTCCAATCAAAGCGTTTCGCCTCCGGGAGCCCCACTTCGCGCCTGCAGAGCGGTGCGCAACTGGTTTTTGTCGCTGAAGAGGCAGCGGACTCCATGACTTTCTTGATAGTTCTCATGCCCTTTCCCGGCAACCAATACCACATCCCCGGGCGCCGCTTGGCTGACAGCTGCATCAATGGCTAACGAACGATCACGGATGACCAAGCATTGAGCAGGCTCCGACATACCACTGAGAATGTGCTGCACGATCTCTTCGCCCGCTTCATTGCGGGGGTTATCGTCCGTCAGAATGATGTGGTCTGCACATTGTTCCGCGATTTCACCCATCATCGGGCGCTTACCTTTATCCCGGTTGCCTCCACATCCGAACACACACCAGATTGCCCCGTCAAAATGATCACGCAATGCGCTTAATGCGCTGCAAAGCCCATCCGGAGTATGGGCATAGTCAACAACAGCGGTGATGTCAGAGCTCCCCACGATTTCCATACGTCCCGATACCGGCTTCAAGCGAGCTACTTCGTCACACAAAGCCTGTAATGACGCTCGACTTTCAACCCCCAGATATCCGATCATGGCGGTGACAACCGCTAGAACATTACTGAAATTAAAATAACCGAGAAGCTCAGCCTCTAACTTAGCTTCCCCAACCGAAGTCACTATGTCGGCGGAGAATCCGTTTCTATCCAGACTGACCTGCTTGGCATAAACTGAGGCAGACGGGTTACCTTCACTGTATGTCCAAACCTTAACTCTATTCGAAACCGCATCGATGAATGAAAGTGCATACTGATCATCCAGATTGATAACGGCGTTGCGCAATCCAGGCATCTTGAAGAGCAGCCTTTTATTTTCTGCATAGCTCTCCATAGACTCATGATAATCAAGATGGTCACGCGAAAGATTGGTGAAAATTGCCGTCTCGAAATTGACCGCTGCAACCCGTTTTTGGTGAAGCCCGACTGACGATACCTCCATGGCCACAGGATTTAAGCCTCTCTGACTCATCTCTGCCAGAGCCATTTGCGTGAAGACCGCATCAGGCGTGGTCAACTCGGTTGCTCGCAGGTCGTCGAATGGGCCGTAACCAAGTGTTCCAATTACACCGCAATTCTGACCGACAGCCCTAAAAACTTGCGCCATGAATTGCGAGCAACTGGTTTTACCATTAGTGCCTGTGATGCCAAAGGTAGTGAGCGACTCACTGGGTCTGCCATAGAATCGGGCCGCGATTTCACTGATTTTTGCGGTCAGATTATCTACCGCAATAACCGGTTTGCCCCGCATAATCCGGACACCTCGCCATTCTCCTCCGGACTCAGCCAGAACGGCGGAAACGTCGTGGTCAAGGGCGACACTGATGTAGTCCCGGGCGTCATGGTTGCGACCGAAATAGGCGACAAACAAATCGCCCGACACCAATTTCCTGCTGTCGATCTGAATACCCGTCACAGGCACCGCCAATTCAGTCAGTGCGTCACCTTCCAACTCAACAAGCCCAGAAATAAGGTCTTGTAATGAGGCGGACATGTTGATTCCCTGAGCTATGTGCGAAGTCATTGGATACTTCTGCTCAAAAGATTTCGCGTGGGTATCTGGTCTGGAGAAATATTTAAGATTCGCATGGCACCAGCGGCAATTTGCGAAAATACCGGCGCGGCTACCTGGCCACCGTAATGTTCATCACCTCTTGGTTCATTAATGACAACTACAACAACGATCTTTGGGTCTGAAGCGGGGACCAAGCCAACAAAAAACGAATTGTGCAAGTTGTCTTCGTATCCGTAATCTCCCACAACATGGGCTGTACCGGTCTTGCCGGCCACTTCGTAAAATGGAATATTGGCCTCAATCGCTGACCCCCCTCGACTCGAGTCAACCACAGTCTCGAGCATCGCTCTAACCTCGTTGGCGATCTTCGGGCTTATGACCTGCGACTGGGGAAGTTGCGCAAGTTCGTCTTCTGGAAGCCGCAACAAGGAAACAGGCTTGCGGATACCGCCATCCGCAATTACGGAGGATGCACTGGCCCATTGAAGTGCCGAGGCAGACAATCCATAACCGTAAGACAAGGTCGCCGTTTCAATGGGGCTCCATCGGCGAGGGTTGGGCAAGACACCTCCGCGTTCTCCTGGGAAACTTGTCCCCGGCACTTCGCCAAACCCTACTCTTTGCAACACATCTCTAATCGGCTCTGCACCTATTTTAAATGCGATTTTACTGGTTCCGATATTACTGGATTTAGTGATCACAGAAGACAGATTTAGAGTGCCGTAGTTGAAAATATCTCTGACCTCATTAGGACCGACCATCATCCAGCCAGGACTTGTCTCAATTAAGGTATCGGGCGCATATAATGCAGACTCCAACGCGGCAACAATCGTAAAAGGCTTGATAGTCGATCCAGGCTCAAAAACGTCAGTAATAGCCCTGTTACGCAACACACTAAAATCTGTCATGTCCGCTTTGTTATGCGGGTTGTAGGACGGCTGATTGACCATCGCCAGAACCTCTCCGGTATCCACATCAAGAACTACCGCAGAAGCAGCCTTCGCGCGACGAGTAATGAACTCCGCCTTCAGAGACCGATACGCTAGATTCTGTAATTGAAAGTCAATCGACAGCGACAGATTCTGTCCCGGCTCAGCCGGCTGGATTGTCTGCCGCTCTTCAAGGATATGACCACGGCGATCCTGAATAATCTGACGTTTGCCTGGCGTACCACCCAGCCAGTCGTTATAAGTCAATTCCAAACCTTCTTGGCCAACATCGTCTATGTTACTGAAACCAATTACATGCGACGTAACCTCGCCCTGCGGGTAAAACCTCTGATATTCCTGCTGCGCGCCGACATGACTCAGGTTCAGGTCAAGAACTTTTTTCGCATCAGCCGGCGCCAGCCTCCTTTTCACGTAAAGGAACTTGCTGGAAGCATGGTTCGAAACTGAATTGGTCAGCACATCAGGATTCAGCTCCAGCGCAGTCGCCAGTGCGCCGATGACCTTCGGGGTATCAACCAGCTCGCTCGGGTCAACCCAGATCGACTGAACCGGAGTGCTGACCGCAAGCGGCTCGCCGTTACGGTCAGTTATCAAACCTCGGTGCGCGACTAGGGGGATATTTCGAATTGTCCGTTTATCACCCTCTACCTGCAGAAAATCTTTTTCCAGCACGTGGAGAGCACTTAATCTCCAAACTATAATTAAGACACACAAGAACAGACTGAACAGAATCAGCAACACCCGCCACTGATCTGCCATGGATTTAAGGTTGCTTCTCATTCACCTTCACCATAACAATGTCACTGATTCGTGGCACCCGCATTTGCAACTCCCGAGTTGCTTTCTGCTCGATTCTGCCGTCCAGTCCGAACGTGCTTTGTTCGAGCAGTAGTTGCCCCCATTCCACGTCCAACTGGTTAGCCTCTTCGCGTAACACCTGAAGCTCGTTGAAAGTAAATCGGTTCTCATGTGTTGTTTTGACAACCATTAAACCAGAGACAAGCAGCGAAACGAGAAGAGCGTACAACAGCGCGGAAGGAGCTGAGGCAAGACCAAGCCAGACAAGAACCGGGGGCGGCACCGCAGGCTCAGAACAGTCCGACTGCCTAAATTTTCTGTTAGAGACTGCGCTCATAAGGCCACCGGCGGTTCAATTTCAAGTTTTTCCGCTGTTCGCATCACAGCGCTGCGAGCCCTGCTGTTTACTTGCACTTCATCTGCGGTTGGGCGCATTGGCCGGCCAATCAGCTTGAGGGCAGGCTTCAGCTGTTCCGCAGTGACCGGGACACCGCGGGGAAAGGCATCTCCTTTGGCGCACCTGGCCATGAATTTTTTGACCATTCGGTCTTCGAGCGAATGGAAACTTATCACCACAAGCCGGCCTCCTGTGGCTAGACTACTGAGAACAACCTCCAGTGCAGATTCCAGTTCAGACAATTCGTTATTGATATGCATGCGTATTGCTTGAAATGTTCGCGTGGCGGGATGTTTGTGCTTTTCCCAAGCGGGGTGGGCCTGTTTGACAATATCTGCAAGTTGACTGGTTCGCGTAATGGCCATGTCAGTTCTGACTTTAACAATTGCCCGGGCTATCCTTCTTGAATAGCGTTCCTCGCCAAGTTGATAGATCACATCAGCGATCTTTTTTTCAGGGGCATCAGCAAGCCATTCTGCTGCAGAGAGTTTAGCTTCACTGTCCATCCTCATATCGAGCGGACCATCTCTCATGAAGCTGAATCCTCGCTCGGGGTTATCCAGCTGTGGTGAAGACACACCAAGATCGAACAGAATGCCATCCACCTTGCCAAGCAATCGCATCTTCGACAAAGCGCTCCCCAAAGTGCCGAATGGTGTCTTCATGGCATGGACTCGCGGGTCTTGAGCCATGAGCTCCTGGGCGGCCGCGATCGCTTCAGGATCGCGGTCCAGCGCCAGGAGACTACCCTCCGCACCTAAGGTGTCCAAAATTGCTCTGGCATGCCCTCCCCGACCGAAGGTGGCGTCTACATATCTCCCATCAGGACGAACATTCAGAGCTGAGACCGCTTCTTGTTGCAGAACCGTTTCGTGATGCCTCATCAGTACTGACCGTCTTCGCGTTTGATTAAAGCGCGAGCGTTCTCAGCTTTTCTGGGAGTTCACCCTCTGTCGCGCTCTCTGTAAGCCAGTTATCTCGCTGCTCAGACCAGCTTTGCTGATCCCAAATCTCCAATTTCTTTCCTTGCCCGATTAGACAGACGTGTTTTTCCAGTTTCGCGTAATGCCTCAGCTCTTGAGGCAATAAAATGCGCCCATTGTTGTCAAGCTCTAGATCGTTCGCATGACCTATCAACAGATGTTTTACCCGCTGAGACATCCGGTCAAAGCTGGACAAAGACTCAATTTGCCTCTCAATCTGCTCCCACTCCGGCAAGGGATATAACAGCAGACAGCAGTGATTCGTATCGATCGTCACTACCATCCGGCCAGCGCAAACAGCAACCAACTGCTCACGATAACGAGCAGGCATCGCCATCCGCCCCTTTGCGTCCAGATTGATTGTATTGATGCCACGAAACACGCCTTGTCCCCAATACTAATTGCCGACCCTGGTAAATAATGTGAGCCACTAAATCCCACTTTATACCCTTGTTAACCACTATTCTCCACGAAATGCCACTATAGGCAGTGATCGGCCGCTGTGCAAGACAATTTATGTATTTTTTCAAGAAATCACGCGATCCTGCCGCTATTTGACTGAATACACCCAAAAATGCTTGTTCGGGAAATCATTAAATCTATCGAATTCAGATCAATAGCGAGAAAAATTAAATAAGTTTCTCATCTGCTGGACGCTTGCCGGAGGATGTGTAGAAAGCACAATTAGAAAG
>PBTW01000040.1 GCA_002729315.1 Gammaproteobacteria bacterium | reverse complement strand
CACTGCCACCGAAACCACTGACAGACAGGTTGCCACCGCCAGGTTGAAAGCCAATGCGATCGGCATCGGCCGAGGAGACGATATGAAAAGGCGAACCGCTGTCCACGATGAAAGTCACCGTACGAAGCGTACCATACGAATCATACCGTCCGACGGGAATGACATATTTGGAGTTGACAACGCGGAGCGGAAAGCGACGACCGGTATGATCACACAAAAACTTGCCGCCCGCCAATTTAACAATGCCGATACCGTAGCGCTCCAACTGATATTCAGAAAGCAGGTTCTGGTCATTATCTGACGACCAGAGACGACCGAGCTCGGAGTTGCGGCGAGTAAACAATACAGTATCATCGCCCGGTGGCGTACGAGACGGGCGGCTGACCTTAGGGCAGCGAAGGATGGGCCCGTTGGAGCGGATAAACCGGTCGACGAGCGGAGAAGGTGCCGCACGGGCAGGTGTTGTAGCAATAGCACGACGGACGGCTTCCACCTCGCGGTCAAAATTCTTGCTGAGAGCAGCAATGTCCGGCTGGATACGGCGTGGAGGCCGGGGCCGAGGAATGACAGGACGAGATCGGGATCGTTTCGGCTGGGGGTTTGGAGTCAATGGAGCCGACGGAGCGGGCCATAAACCCTCAAGGGGATACGAAGCCACAGGAGCCAATGAGTCGTCGGGGGAAGGAACCACAGTGGTCGGAGGGGTTCTGGAAATCTCGGAGACTGGGGTGAGGGGACGACGTGGTTTGCCGCGAGTCGTGGAAGTCGAAGGAGGAGCAGTGTCGCCAACGGTGGAAGAGCGGCGACGACGTCGGAGAGGCACCTGTATCCAGGTGTCGGGCGACGGCACCGGGCGAGACGGGGGGCACCAGCGAGCATCAGGATTATACCGAGACGCCGGGGTTGAGTCGGATGGGACGACAGGGTCAGCCGGGCCGAGGTATCGTCCGCCGGATACGTCGAAAAGGGTGGGAACTGGCGCATTGTCGGCGCCGATAATATTCGTATCGGAGGAAGAAGGTGAAGAAGGTGGATCACAAGAAGCATCGGTAGACGGCCAGAAAACGCCAGCGTTCAAACGCTGAAGAGCTGTTGGAATGTCGAGGGATAATGCACGAGCGTGGTCTTCAAAAGTAGGACGTCCAGAAATCGATGGTAATAGAGGTGTAACTTTGTCAACGGTCAGAATCGGTGTAGGAGATGCGGTAGAGACGCCGGGTGGAGGATCACCCGGATTGTCACAACGAGTGACACGGCGCGTGATACTGCGGTCAATGATGCGCCGCCGTTGACCATCTTCTAACGGGTGACGCTCGCGGAACACGATGGCCCGACCATCAATAGAAAATTCATCGACACATTCTCGAATAATCGAGTCGGTGTCATCATCGGAAGGGTTGAAATATTCAGCGTCAGGAGACGCGTCACGAGATAGTGCAGCTTGGCAACCTTTGGAGTCGGTAACAATAGTGTTGTCAGCCTTCCTGGCAGCACAGGGAGGAGAGGAGGAGGTAGTAGAAACAGTAGGATCTAGGAAACTAGAAGAACCCGAGTCTTTTAGAACCAAAATATTAGGGGATCTTGGAATATCCGTAGGAGGTTTTGTCAAAGCGTCGAGCGCGGAGATCGGGTCGACGGATTCTGCATTAGTAGGAACAGAATATTCAGAACCCTCAGTCACGAGGGGATGGGACAGTATTCTCTCGATCGAGTCTGCCGCAGACGAAGAGTCCAAACTGGCAGCTGTCGCACGAGGGGCAGAGAAACGAGGTCGCTGAGGTTGCTCAAGACAGTGAGGCAATTTCCAGCGGTTGTTCTCTCGTAGGGGTGGTAGCAGTCACGGCGAGGTGCTGCCATCAGCAGTAGAGGCTGGTTGGCACTTCTGAAGACCAGGATCGTCGGAGGTTGGGCTGATCTTGCGCCGAACGATATCGATCAAGCAGTGGTTAAAGGGGCAGTCACCCTTACCATTCTTACGACGAACCTCCGCGCAAGTAGTCGTTGCCGCGTCATGATCGAGACCACTCTTACGATTGAAATTGTACTTCATACAATAACCAGTTTTCTTGCACGCGAGGTGAATGGCCGCCCTTTCTTTCGCTTCCTGTTCTTGCTCTTTCGTGAGGTGCTTGGTGTCTTTTTCCGCGCCCTGGTTAGTCAGGTTGAGCACGGAGTCGCCGGCAGCCGGAGGACGTTTCTTTTCAGGAAACTTGTTGACTGTCCGCCAAGTGGACAACTCAGCTTGAGCGGCCTGAGCAGTCTTGAGCATCCGTGATTGCGTCACGCTGGTCGTTGATATCGTACCAAGGAAGGTAATCAACTTATCTTGGATTGGGATGAGTCGTTCGCTTACGGTCCGACCGGATACGGCCGATAGTATGTCGATAGGATTGGGGAGCTCAAAAGCGGTGACCGTTTTCTCGTTGTCTGCATATTGGCCTTTGAGAGCGAGATATTCCTTGTGCAAGTCTGCCACCAGGACAAAATTGAGACTTTCAAGTGTGCACGCAAAAGTCGCGCGCTGGACATAGTCTTCCCGCATCTTAGTGAGGTCAGCTTCGGGGATGGTGAACAGAGCATTGCAGATTAGGTCAATCGCCTCCGCAGTGGCACCTGTTTCGCCAATGGCTTCGATGGAGGTATCGTCAAGAAGGCCACTGAGAGCACTCAGGAGATCATCGTCGATCTTTTTGTTTTTGTCTTGGTTATTTTCCAATTCCTGGCGGATGCATGAGGTTACAGTCTTGTCCACACACTGTAGCAGGCGTAAAAGGTGTTCCTCGAGAATGCCATCGTACAGGCCATTGCGACCGATGTGAAACCCCGGCAGCTGTAGTTCGTTAATCCACGTGGATTGCTTATATTCACGGTGAAATAAGTGTGTAACAAACTGAATAATCACATTAGTGACAGAGTCGATTTTGGCTGGGTTCTGAAGATGATCCAGATTGACGAAGAAGTTCGTCTGTCCACTCTTGATGGTGTATCCATGCGATGAATTTTCGAGCCGACTGACAAATTCGGATTTATTCTTTGCCGTGAGTAAGTTTCCGAGGTTGCTGATAGTGCCGCCCGGAAGAGTAGAGACTCCAAGAAATCGTTGAACCATAGTTTTGATTTCGGTGGTAGTGTTGCGATCTGTCGAAGAGGAGGCCGTTGCTGGGCCCATAACCAACGAAGATTCATGGGTTAGGCTTGTAGGTCCTGGAGAAATGATTGCAGAGTCCGGAGTCTCGGGGACCGTGTTTGGGATAGTACCCGGCGTTTGTGCCGCCATTGTCCCTTGGAGGTGTTCGGCCAGAACCTGGGCTATTTGTGCCACTACTGGCGATATAGTTTCCTTATGTCCATAATCCTTAGTGGATGGCGTAGGAGCCGATGTGATGGCACCGTATAGGTTAGCTATTTCCCTTATAGGTGGACCGTTAGTTATTTCCTTTAGAGGTGGACCAAAGCCTACTTGGGATGGACCTTGGGTACCCTGAGCCATAGTTGGCGGTAAAAGTAAGGAGACAAGCAAAGAGAAGTAAAGGGGAGAACGGAGTAGTCTCTTTTCCCAAATTTTTCACTCGAAAGGAAAGCGAAAAGAAAACAAGAAAATAAGTTTTTTNTTTTTCAAAATATTTCAAACAGATAAGAACGGGTAAATGGTCGGTAGGAGCCTCCCTATTGGTGGTTCCCCTCACTGCTAATCCGTATACTCAAGAGAGTTTGAGTTTGTTTCAGAGCCATCGATAGATGTTACTTTATCTTCTTTGGGCTCGTCATGAATAAGAATTATGCATTATTGTGAGCTGTCTTGGGCCATATACTTGGCTCCACCGATACCCCTGATTCGTCACTTAACGCCCCCTTTTTGGTTACATGCGTATCGCGTGTGAACAACCCCTGAGACGAATCCATTGAAGCGAGGAAACAATCTGCTCGACTAGTAATGTTTAACACATGATTCAACGCTGCTTGGACTCGTGGAGACATATAAAACTCTGGGTCATACCCCGTCATTCTGTCTCTGAGGAACTCGAATAGTTCTATAGGCTTGACTGCTTTAGTTCCCAAGTCAGCAGTGTTGTATTTGCTTTCCACCTTGTCGACAAACATCTTCCCGGCGTTGACATACTCATCCACGTACGCCTGATCGCGTCTGTAGTGCCCACTTTTCATTGCTTGGTGGTCACCTCCAGCCTGTAAACAGACACTAGAATTGTCTTCGAGGACCTTGACTGCTCCCGTGCTATAACCTAGTTCGCTGGCCAAGTCTGTACAGAATTGCAAGTACTGTGCTAATATACTTAAAGCCTGCATCTCTGCATGTCCTGTAGATCGTGCTACCACAGTCTGTTTCATGATCTTGACCGCGACAGGGCCTCCGTTCAACATAATGACAAAACAAGATCTAGATCGTTCATCGAAAGCATTTCCCCCAAGGTTAGCGTCAACCATGGCCCACAATTTGTGGCGTTGTGGAACTGTCTGATCTAGAGCTGCGGAGGATCCGTGGAATACTATCCCTTGCTCCTGTGTTCTGTAGAGGTACCCTAACGCATGACGCGCCAAATCTACGTGTTCTTCACTCGGATTGTGACAGTGTTGGGACAAAATCGATGTAGCAACCATAGCCTCTGGTTTTGTCTGGTGAGTGCACCATGTCATGCATCCAATCATTTGCTGAAATAGTCGTTGACGATCCTTGTCAACGGAGCCGAGATGCTTAATGTCCTCGTGAGTCGTGGGGAGAGGCGTTTTTGGAAGATGAGATTTGTCATCAATACCAAAACGTGCACAAATCTTTCTAATGTATCCAGGCTGACATAAGGAGCAAGTGAGGTTGTTGTCATCGTAAGATACTGTTAGACCGAGCACGCTGTCAGCTATCCCCCCCCCCGTGATGCCTCCGTTGAATTGCTCGTGTAGTTCGGACTTGAATCTCGCTACGACGTCGGGGGTTGTGCCAAACCAAATGATGTCATCCACGAACACGCCAAGCATTATGATTCCTTCGTCCATTTTGATTTTGTAAACACTGCGATCCACCACTGTGGGTTTCGCACCGAAGCGCGTTCGTAGGACTCGATCCAGGTACCTTTCGAAATTACGTCCCGCATCCTTAAGACCGTACAACATTCTCTGCATATGTGCCACGTATTGGTTCTTTGATTGCTTCGGATCCAGATTCGGAAGTTCCATATATATGTCTGGGTGATCAATGGGCCAATCCGCGACTACAAATGCTTGTGAGATGTCAGAAGTGTGGAGTTTGAAGCAACTGGCTAATTCCAACGCTTCCTGACGACTCACCCCCTTTTTGGTCAGATCCTCAACGTAACTTCCCCACTCACCAGTCGAGAAGCCCGCAAGCATCTTCAGAGACGTGGATGTAACCATGTGACTAGAAGAATTGTAGTAATGGACGTCTTCGACGGAACGATGACCTCCACAAACTAGACGGGACTTCGCCTTATCAAAAGTGCCGTCGCCGTGGTATTTGATCTTGAAGACTAAATGGCTTGGGAGAATGGAATGACCTTTAGGGACCTTGGATCGATGGACCTCCTTCCAAACCCCCCGTGCAACCAGACCGTCAAGTTCCCTTTTGATAGATTCCAACCAGATGGGCCAGTCCTTGCTCCGCATGGCTTCGCGAAGTGTTTTAACTTCTTCCTTAGGTTCACCGGACGCAGAGTCTGTAATAGTAAGCACGAACTGCATCGTTGACATGAGCTCTAGCTGACGAGCCGTGATCCCGTGACTTCCGGATTGTCGGTATAGTTGAAACATGGGGTCGTTTTCCGGATCCGACAAATTGGGTTTCAGGGTTAATATTCGATATGTCACATCTTCTTCCTTTGCTGCAACATAGTTCACTTGAAATTGAGTCTCTTCGCGTTGCGCGGCCTCAGTGACTTCGGGGAATAGAAATGTCAGTATACCTCTCTGAACGTCATGAACAAGATCATCTCGAATAACGGCATTCTTCTTTCCGCGTCCGGGGAGCTTCACCTTCCGTTCTCTTCTAAAATCCGCGGGACATTTAACATGTTCTCGGTAGTAGTTGAACCTTATTTTGCTGTCATCTTCCTTTTCATGATCCATGTCCCAGTGGAAGATTACATCGTCGTTACCTAAGGCTGCAGCGACTAGGGCTCTAGCTTCCGTTTCCTTCATGAGTTTTACTCTCTTTCCCGCCTTCACTCCATGAGATTGCATAGTGCGGCCGTGGCCGCTTTGTAACTCTAATTGTCTTTGTCCAGAGAAACTGTCGCCGACATTGGTAGCATACCGAGGTGTCGACTGTTCCGGAGTGGACGCTGCCCTGGAGGGGCTGATAGATCCATCGTCGACTGCATCGCACGTGTGTTCCGTTTGTGTAGACATTGAAATTGTGGATCGTTCTAACCTGTCACGTCGACCCACAGCATACCGTGAGAAAGCAATGTCTTCATCACGCTCGGATCTAGGCGGATCAGCATTATTCAATTGTGCGTCAAATGTCGCTATTTCGGACGAAGACAATTCCACCGTTTTCATGAGGGCAGACACTGGAATCTTCTTGGTGGTTCCCGTCGGACATAAGACAGAGGTGTCAGTGTCGATGAACGAGCTCTTGAGCGTATCTGGGTGTCGTTCAGGGTACAGTCGGGAGTGCCAGGTTACTGAACGACTGGCTACAATACCA
This sequence comes from Gammaproteobacteria bacterium, assembly GCA_002729315.1. Taxonomy (GTDB): domain Bacteria; phylum Pseudomonadota; class Gammaproteobacteria; order Pseudomonadales; family Pseudohongiellaceae; genus UBA9145. The sequence continues at coordinate 1,603 of PBTW01000040.1, read as the reverse complement.
TGACCGTTGAAACGGTCGTTGTCCAACGCTGGACAATAGACAAGCCAACCTCCGAAGTCGCACAGTTTGTGGCACTCGTTTGTCGTTAGACCGCCGCCAGTACGCAAGTAGAAGCATGGTAGACTCTTAACACGCGAGACTTTTCCGCCTCGACCGATCCCGATCCTTCCAGATGGGGGAGTTCGACCAACGGAGCCATCGTCCTGGACATATAAGCCGAGGTGAGACACATTGACAGTACCTGGGCAACCAAATCTCCGAAAACGAGAGATGTCAGTGCTGAAGCCCAATGTAGCGTTTGGGGCTTCACCATTACCCAATCTATTGGCAGTGGTGGGCACGTAGTTACTCTTGTCGGTGTTATCAAACCACGCATGATGACTCATCCGTTCTCGATAACCACTAGTGTGGACAGCTTCATTCATGCGTCGAGTGCTAGGACCAAAGGTAGATTCCACCGCTCCTGCCGTCTTTGAATCTTTCGTGTCTGCAAAGTATCGATGCACGGCCTCTTGAACAGCGATATCATCAAATTTTGTTCTCACACCACCGTGTATGGTGGTAAAGTTTGAATCTCGATCGGAGCAGAGAACGCGAAGTCGGATGTAACCTGGCGGAAGATTACGATGTTTTTCGATGATTGGAGCGACACAACGGATCCAAGCGAGAAACATGGTGAATGCTTCCGAGAACTGATCCTTGGTTTGAGTGGAGTAATCCTTTTTGTATCCAGTTGCATGATCAACGAAACGCAACACATACCTGTGTCCGGTATTATGAGCGTTGATCTCGTCCATGCCCTCATAAGCGTCGCAGTATACCAAGTGGAAAGGTTCAAATTCGATGCGCTGTTTCTTAGAAGTCTGTTTTGTGGACGAGGGACGAGGGAGTAACTTCGCACCTGATACTTCACGGTCTATAGCCCGCATAGGATCGCATTCACTGATAGCAACGGCATCGGAAATGACGTTCCGCTTTATCATCTCGTTGAGGGTCGATCGACTCACATTCATGGTATCCATAACGTCTTGAGAGCGCTCTACTCGCTTTCGCAATCTTGTTTCAGGGGTGTGTTCAACCGATCCATGGAGACCCGTCGGAGTGACCTTAACACGCAGGGGCGACTGGTGTGTGGTCGCGAGGTAACGGTCAAAGTCTTCGGATGGAAGTTCTACAACGGATGAACTAGAAGCATTGTCAGACGGTGGCTTCGTGAACGTAGAAGAGCTCGCCGATAGATCCATGTCGGTCGAAGACTCTGTCGGAGACAGATGGGCGCGATTACAGGGTCGGCGAGAATGCGAGCGAAGTGTAACGGGAAGGGCAACGTTGACCGCGGCCTCAAAAACCGGATCAGTGGAGAAGCGCTGCAATAACAGAGCCAACTGAACGTCAGTTACAGGACCATCGAGGTCAGGAGTCAATTGTGTCGACGGAGCACACCAGCGGCCATTGATGTCACGAAGGACCGCGAACCACGGTCGGCCGCCGGTAAGATTGGTAGCACTGCCACCGAAACCACTGACAGACAGGTTGCCACCGCCAGGTTGAAAGCCAATGCGATCGGCATCGGCCGAGGAGACGATATGAAAAGGCGAACCGC
>PBTW01000039.1 GCA_002729315.1 Gammaproteobacteria bacterium | reverse complement strand
TGCTTGGAGTAGGTACACTTTTAGCAGGTGTCATTTTAGCCCTGTACTATGATATAATCCCATCTTCGACATGCGTCCATGGCCGCACGTATGGATGGGACGATGACTCTGCTCGGGCATCGTATATGCCCAATGAACGAGTGGTAACGGCCATTGAAAACCCTTCTGCGGTACCGGGTGTCGCAAACATTCTCGGACTAGAGGAATCACTCAACAGCGATTCACCCTATAGCGAGGACATGACGAAGGTTATGGAGTACGAAGTGATCCAAGAAGTTGACAAGCAGCCTGCAGAAAGATTGAAATCTCCTTCGACACGTGCCTGTGCAGTCTGGAAGCGGCCAGGTCCATCCGACGAGAAGATCATCACGCGAGAACCCTGTGCTCTTGACTGGAAGAAGAAAGAGCGCATACGACACAAGGCGGCATTGGGAAAACACCAGGACCCGTCGGAACGACAGGCATACTTGTCCGCCCTCACAGAGGATTATGTGAAGTTCTGCTATAATCTTCACGAAGTTCATGATGAACTACATAGCAAGCCGTATGTGAAGCGAACCTATGATTTGGAAAAGCGTCACACACGTTGGAGCTATGATGGCAACAATCTCACGCCATACGAGATTGGTGGCAATAGTTCCTCGACCGAATGGTTAGAGGCCAATGCGCTGTGGGAGAAACAGCGGCTGCGTACGTGGCAGAATCAGTATTGTCTGGAAGGCAATGCTTCGAGAAATGGCACCGGGGGAGATGGGACAACATCGTGGAAAGGTGTGTGTTATCAACCATACTCCACCAGCAGCCAGCAACCAGCAGAAAAAGTGAATATGGTTCGGAGCCGTGAAAGGGTTCGTCCAGTGCACACTAATGAACATGTGGCGTCTGCGCGCACCAATAAGGCCAATAAAAGCCTTGCTGGACATGCTACACGCACACGTGCACAACTTGACCAAATTTATGAAATTGTGTCAGCGAAAGTTCGTGTCTATCTGCTTGACACGGGTTCTATGACACACCTCTCATGTACTCCACTGGAGGAAGCATGGGTGAAACCCGAGGAAGTGGGTTTGACAATCTCGGGCATTGGCGATGACTGCATCGTAGTGGACCAAGTAGGAACGGGTGTAGCGTACACATGCACGAAAAATGTGGCGAGATACCGGCTCCTCTTACGCGACATCAAGTATTCGAAGGCGGCCAACACCAAAGAACATATCCTGTCCGTGGGAAGGTTGTCGGAAGAAGGCTGGAGCTTTGCTCTCGACACCCATGGCCCACATGGCCATCATTGTGGATTTGATGCTGATGGTGGTCGGCACCCTGTCATATATAATCATCGTAGCTACTATATGCCCCTCGAGATTGCTGATGAAGACGCATTCCGGATCGAGAAAATAACACCGATCGATCGACATTGGAATGACAATAAGGGTGACACGGTCACACTTATGATGAACCCCTCCGAAGAAAAAGGGGAAGGTGTTCGACCAATTGAGGAACGTATTGCGAACTCGCACACGGGCCTCACGTGGCATCATCGTCTGGGTGGTGCTCCATTAACGGTTGTCAAGGATGCACTACTCAATGGTCAGCTTGGTGGATTTGGGCGCACGGTTCTCCCTGCACAATTTGGAAAGAAACCCTGCAATTGTGAGACGTGCAGGTGCGCGGCAGCAACCCGTCGTCATGTTTTCACTGACACTGGGTCAAGCCGACTGGATTATGATTCAACTTTACCTGACGGAGGACTCATCGCTGAGTGCGATTTGGTTGGACCCTTTGTCCAATCGCGTCGAGGATACAAGTTTGCCCTTGTATTTGTTGTCCGCAAAACACGGATGACTTATACTGTTCTCTTAAAGCGGAAATCAGACTCTGGGGGAGCAATAAGAGCAATCTTTGAAGCCCTTAACAAGGAAGCAGCGTACAAACCTTGGTGTGTGCCTGGTAGTAAGAGTCCGATTTCACGCCTTGTGTCGGACTGCGAATCGTCCTTCCATTATTTTTCTGGAAGCGAGTTCTTCGACTTGAACAAAGAGGAAAAGAAGGAGCGCATGGCGGTAGCGGATGCATATCAGCGTGTGTGCTCGGAATATGGCGTACAAGCAGTGGTGTCGGGAACATACACTTCCCAACACCAAGGACAATGCGAGCGTACTAACCGTGAGCTTCGTCGAATGACTTCACGAATGCTCTTCACGGCCAAGCTTGCGCCTCAGTGGTGGTGTCATGCCTGGCAACATGCGTGCTGGATTCGTAATCGTCTACCGACAAAGGGACTGATGATTCAAGAATCGGACCTCTTGAAGCTGAAAGAACAGAAAATTATACCAGAACATGTCAAACCATATGCCATATCGCCCTATTATGCACTTCACTCGAAGGCACCAGATATGCGCAATGTACGCGTTTTCGGATCATTGTGTTTTGTATGGCAACAGAAGTCCAAGGCAGCGAACGTGGGCAAAGCAAAGGCTTTGAAATGTATCTATGTTGGAGGTCATCAAGATAGTATGTCCAATCGTACGGATGCGTGTTGGCAAACTGTCGACCCCATCACCGGCAAGGAACACCTTGCCTATCACGCAACGACTGTGGAGGATTCATCATCTCGCTGTACCTGGTTGGAGAAGGTCCATGGCACTGTGGGCGCACTGCGTGCGGAAATATCATCGTTTGACAAATCTGGATTAGGCTGTCCTGATATTTCCACATTGACCAAGCAACAAATGATGACCATAATCTATGAGAAAAATTTGACATGCTTAGCGGCGATGTTTAAAGACCCTCGCTCACCTTACTTCACATTGGATCCAGAGGATGTCAACTCCTCGTTAACGATCGCCCCACTTTGGGATGACTACGAAACGGCCGAAGCCCATCGTAAATCTGCGGTAGAAGACGAGGATACAGGTCCAGAAGTGGCGTATTATCCGTCCCAACTGGAATCCATGGTGCAGAATTGTCCCAACGGTACCAAATGTACTGATCGGAAGTGTGTAATGATGCATCCAGAAGGAAGGCCTGACCTGTTGGATGTAAAACAGGCTCACCAGCGAGCAGTTCATGATGATTCCATGAACCCAAAAGCACCTGCAGCTCGACTCTGCAAGCGCCAAATTAAGGACTTTGAGAAGTTAACAGGGAAGGAGAAGAAACAACTTAAGGATCTGATGGAGTTGAAGCCAGACACTCCACTCATATTTCAAGAGAAATATGCCCTCGGCGGCAGAATCAAATATCAGGAGCATAAGCCGAGGGAAGAGCAAACACCATCGTGGCACAGATACGATTTGTATCGAAAAGCACGAACGATGAAAGAATATCTAGAAATTTGTGCGAAGCATAACGGGAAGCATGGTTGGGGAAAAGTAAAACCAATTGACGATCTGCTGAATGATTGGGCTCATGGTTTCGTTTTCTCGCCAAACTTGACCCTACCATCACCCAAACCATCTGAAGAAGAACAGGAGGTGAGGGTGCTGGTAGCTAATGATAGCTCGTTGAGGCCATCTGAAAAACAACTCATCTTCGAGCAGCTGGCCCCAAAAGACGTAGAACTTATGGATCATGCACTGGAAGATGAACATCGCATGAAAGTATTCGCTCTGAAGAGCAAGAAGTGCTGGGACGACATCTTTCTGGCGAAAGATAATGCGGCATTCGAGGAGTTTACAGAGGATGATATTCACCAAGATGTATCGGGAGTAGAAATACCGACTAATTTTAGGCATGATCTACCGCTCAATGCCAAATTAGCTTTCTGCAAGCACGATCAGGAAAACATCCCGACATCGGAGATGAAGATGATCGTCAAAGACCCACAACTTACGAAGTTCGTTGACGAACCAGCAAGGCCGTCAGCGCTCAAGAATTCAAAATTCTGGTGGTTGTGGAATATTGCCATGAATCTCGAGAAGCGCCAACTAATGGAAGCTGGAGCATTCGCGTGGGACAATATTAAGAATTATGTAAAACGGGCATTGCCTTCGACAATGTTGATTACTAGGAAGATGAATGGAGAAGTAGTGGATAAGTGTAAAGGAAGATGGGTATGTGGTGGTCACTGCGAGGTCTATTCGAACGAGACTTTTGCACCAACCCCACACGCCATCTCTTACCGTTGTTGCTGTGCAGTAGCAGCAAAACATGGATATGTCTTGGAGTCAGGCGACATTTCTGTAGCATTCGTTACCGGAGCGCTAGATGAGGAAGGAGTGATAATGCGTGCTCCGAAGGGGATCAAGCCATCCCCTATGGACACAGGATACGATAAGGTGAAGAATTTGGATCCCAGCCAGCAAATTTTGGTAATTTACAAGGCCTTGTATGGACTTGCGAGATCACCAAAATTGCANATGGCGAAAATGCGCAGAGTGTTGGAATCNGANGGNTACAGGAGCACNGACGCGGAGCCGTGNGTATATGTTAAGAAACTGTGGAATGAAGATGGTACTCCCAAGATGGTAGANCAGAGAAAGCCTCCGCAGTATCCAAAGGATACAGAACTACCGAAAGTACAAGATCAACATATTATTCTTATACATGTGGACGACATCTTAGCCATGTCACCTGAAGGNGGAGCTATTGATCACCTGGTGAAGTTNCTGAAGAAGCACGGAATGACCTTGGATGTTAAACCAATTACCCACGGCAAGAAGAGTTTCTTTGTAGGAGTGGAAATGATCCAATCCGAAGACAAATTCACTGTCTCTCTAGGTGTGAGTGGATTTCTTAGTCGTTTGGCGAAAGAAATACTAGGTGAGCCAGATGAAAGTTGGAATACGAAACCTTTTCAGGTTCCCATGACTGCCAAGTATAAGAATAAGACGCACATGTTGGTTCCTGCGAGTGAGGAAGATCGGGTAATTAGTGCAGAAGAATTTCCATATCGAAAGTGCATCGGAGCACTGCTATGGGCAAATGTTGTAAGACCTGACATATGTCAAGCTGTGAGACAGCTATCTAGGTTTTGTTTGAAACCTACGGAAAAACATGTGGAGGCAGCAAAGCATNTGCTGAAATACTGCTACAATACACGCGATCGTACTATAAATTATTCTGGAACTAACAGACAGAAGATACCGTATTTTCGGAAGGAAANTACAGAGGATTTGGACACNNCAGGGCTNAATCAGTACACTTCATCATTCTATGGTGGACANGTCTATGATTCAGCAACTGGNACATGGAAGGACGCGAAGAGTATGCCGTCACAATTAGGACAAGACCCTCCCGCGAAGGGGATGGTACGCGTNAACGATGACGGATTGACTGTTGATATCGACCCATCCATGGGAATGTACAATGATGCNTCATTCCAGTCAACTTTTGACTANAANTCAGTGTCAGGACATGCCACATTCTTTGGATCAGCAGCAGTAGACTGGGGCAGTCATACNCAAAGTGTAGTGGCAATGAGTACAATGGAGGCAGAAATCTTCGCGACCACGAAAGGAACACAGAGCTTGATGCATGTACGAACTCTCCTTCATGAACTTGGAGAGATCAGCTTACTTAATCCAGTCCCTTCNTTTGAGGACAATAAGGCAGCAAAGTTGTGCTTAGCGGTACCAGATCGTAGGAAGGGTGCCAAGCATTTTGAGCGAATGCTTGCACGAGCACATCAATGGGTNCAAGCTAAAGTAGTAAATTACGTCTATTGCCGAACAGACGAAATGGTAGCCGACGTATTTACGAAACCTATGGAAGAAGGTCTTTTCAATAAGTTTACGAAAATCCTTTTCAATGAAGACAATACTTATGAAAACTATGAGTAGATAGTTAGTAAGTGTGAGGATCATNCTCGANTGAGATTCAGAAAAAGAATTACCGAATCTGGGGGAGTGTGAGAGATCCTGAGACACCTAGAGATAACGGATGGCCAACAGGGAGTGGACAGCCGCTGGGAGGTCTCAACGTAGTTGAAAGCATTTATGGAATAACAGGAGCCTGATGGATAGGAGGACTAGCCAAAAGAAACAGGCGACTATTTCCATAATAAGGTAAACAAAGAAAGAGAAAGATACAGGAAAACAAGAGAGAGCAAACGAAAAACGNNATCTTTCTTGTTCTCCCTCTGAGGAGACATTGGGGTGTGCATTTGGGACGCGGCCGTGGGGTGGCGTATCCAGAGTGTATAANCCACATANGAATTGNACGACTAGGAATAAATAAGAGCTGCGTAGTGTCACATCGCGGGGCACTAAGGAGCGCAGTAACTCTTAGAGGTTTGGGCCCGCGCTTCTCTGCGTGTGGATCGAACGAGGTCGCTCCTCTCTCGATCCTTCTACCTCGACGCCACCTCTCGAATAGCACGTTAAATCTCCCGTCAAATTTACGCGGGTGTGGGGCAGTGCAGGCCCTGAGAGTGAGTANATTCTTTNTGTTCATTTTGCGATCAAGAACNCTGTTCCCTCGCACTTTCGAACGGATAATCTGCTTCGGCGTNTAATNAATTACANCANTTCCTTNCGCCGTCTTCGANCCCGGGNTTAGCTACCNNNGCGTCTAGGACTGCGAGTGAAGGGGGAGGAGTACCACTGCTACGTGGCTCTTTCTTTCCCTCACAGAACCTATCCTTCTTCGTGAACCCTCGTAGCGCGCGAGCATTTAGTTCACAAGAAGTATAACACTTTCACGGAAAGTGACTATGGATCCTTCAGATATGAAGGGTCAATTAAAGCGCTCTGCTGTGCCGACGGACCAAGGTACACGACCATCCTCCGGGCAGCAATCAAGAGCGAGTATACCACAGGGTATACCGGCGAACGCGCGTCACGAATATCACGGACGCGCGGTTGCGGCGAACGCGCGCCTCGGGCACGCGGTTGCTACAGATCCTCCAGTGACCGACATGGATGATCAGTTACAGAGCCCTGCTGCGACGGCGGACCAAGGTGGACAACCATCCTCCGCGCAGCGAGAAGGGGCGAATATGCAGCAGGATATGGCGCCTGCGGGTATATATGCGAACGCGGGCCACGAACACCACGGGCCCGCGGTTGCAGGGCAACCTACCTCCCACGTTTACCCAGCAATGGCTGGTATGGGAACTCCGTTGCAGCAGCATTTCAACACGTTCGTACCACCGACCTCATATGGGTATGGATCCCTACCGCCTGTCGGAGGGAATGCAATGCCGCCATTATCGCATAGTGCTTCACCGCAATATGCTGGCCACATGAACTTACAACAACCTCGAGTTCCGGCCAACCTCGATCCGCAGCAGCAGCACGAAATAATGCATTACTTACAGCTGATGCAGCATCAGCAGATGCACAGGAATGTTACACTACCTTCCACCCCGCAGACGATGGGACCATCGTCGGGTACGCCACGTCCTGAGGACATTACAAC
>PBTW01000038.1 GCA_002729315.1 Gammaproteobacteria bacterium | reverse complement strand
AAGTAACCAGCCTCACCCATGTAACCGGGCACCAACATTACCAAAGACCCGATAAAGATCCTCCAGAAAATGCCGCCGGAAACCGCAGCAACAGCCGCAAGTATTAGATAGAATTCTACAAGCTGTAGCGGAACCGTCAGGAGCCAATCAATATAACGGAACGTCGTGGGGCTCTCGCCAGTCGTGACCCACATCTCACGCATGTAGAAATAGTGGAACGCTGCAATGAAACAAACCAGCGCGATAACATTCAGGGAAGTGGACCACTTGCCTCCGATGCGCATTGATTCCATCAAAAAGAAGATTGTTGCAGCAGACATGGCCATGGAGATAAGCCAAAAAGAATATCCGACGAAGTCTCCGGATTGGAGCATCATCGAATCCCCAGAAGCCGCAAGTACTGCTTGGCCTGAAAACAGGCTCACCACGGCAAAGCATAGTGTTAAGAGTTGTTTCATTTATTTCCCCTGTATCGGTGGTTTGAACGTTTCAATCCGCTTTCGCAGTTCTTTGAGTACGACTTTTTTCCTCACATGGTTCAAAAAAAATAGAAATGAACTTTCCGGTTTAAAAGTGCGTATATTAAAGGCTATTGATTTGACGGGCGGTAACGCAATTCGATACTTAAAGTAACAAAAAGCGTAACAGCGGTTACACTAGGCGACCCTATGACAATTAAAACTAGGCCTAATATAAAAGATTTGCTGCAAACCAGCCAGGCTTTGGCTGAAAATACTGCGCTGGCGGAGCTATCTCCGGGTTCCGCGCTACATGACGCAATTCGTTATCACTACCGAACGCACGGCTCGGAAGCCAGAGCATCACTGTGCCTGTCGGCGAGCATTGCGCTTGGTCTGACTTCTGACTCGGCCGTACGGCTGGCTGCATCTGTTGAAACTCTGCACAACGCCTCTTTGATTCAGGATGATCTGCAGGACCGCGATGAGCACAGGCGGGGCAAGACGGCAATATGGAAACAATTTAGCCCGGACATTGCTATCAATGCGACAGACCTGCTCATTGCCGGTGCTTTCGAGTTGGTTGCCTCCGCGGGTTCCGATTCTGCCCACCGGCTGGTAACCACAATGAACCGTGCGATCGCTAGGACGCTCCAGGGACAAACCAAAGATCTGGGCGCTGTCCGTGATCTGGGTGTTGATCAGGCGATTGCAGTAGCAAAAGAAAAGTCTGGTCCGCTGTTTTCACTCTGTCTTGAATTGCCGCTTGTACTGGCAGGCCATTTCTACTTCCTTGGCACGGCGCGTGAAGCCGGTGCGGCCTTTGGGATTGGGTATCAAATTTTTGATGACATAAACGATTCTGCCCGGGATCGTGAATCCGGTGCCATGTCTAACTTGGCGCTTCTGGTCGGATCTTCCGGCGATACCGAGCTGTCATCACTGGAGGGCGCAGAGGGTCTTGCGCATCACTACCTGCAAGAAGCTGCGTCCGCTGCAGCTGCCTTGCCCAACGGCTGCGGAGCGCTGCTCGCAGACAAGTGCGCTGAACTATTGAGTGAACTCGACCGAGAAGCGGCATGAATCGCGCTGTGGTTGTGGGAGGCGGCTTTGGAGGCATTGCCTCCGCAATTCGCCTCCGTGCGAAGGGATATCAAGTCCAACTGATGGATCGATGCCCTAGACTCGGCGGCCGCGCTCAGGTTTTTGAACGAGACGGGTTTCGGTTCGACGCCGGACCGACGGTAATTACCGCACCGTTTCTGTTTGATGAATTGTTTGAGTTACACGGGCGTCGTCGCGAGGAATATGTAGAGTTTCGACCGCTTGACCCTTGGTACCGATTCCAGTTCGCTGACGGAGATGTGTTCGACTATGGCGGCGAGATTGAAGACACTGAGGCAGAAATAGCGCGATTTAATACCGCAGACGTCGAAGGGTACCGACGTCTTGTCGCGCATTCAGAGAAAATCTTCGATGTCGGATTTACCGAACTTTCTGATCGGCCGTTCCATAATGTGATCACGATGCTGGCGCAGATTCCAGCCCTTCTTAAGCTGAAATGCTATCGCACAGTCTGGCAAATGGTCTGCGCCCATTTAAAGGACCCTAAACTACGGCAGGCTTTCTCAGTTCAGCCGCTTCTAGTCGGTGGTAATCCGTTTGACACAACCAGTATTTACGGCCTCATTCACTTTCTGGAGCGGCGCTGGGGGATACAATTTGCAATGGGAGGAACCGGGGCACTGGTAGAGGCCTATCGAAAGCTAATGGAGGAACTCGGCATTACCATTACGCTAAACACCACCGTCGACAAAATTCTGGTCAAAGATAAGCAGGCTCGGGGCGTGCGTCTTGAAAGCGGGGCCGAGATAGAGGCTGATGTGGTGGTGGCGAATGTTGATCCCAAGCATCTCTACGGCCACATGCTTGAATCCTCACAACAGACTTGGGCTGCGCAAAAAAAGACTCAGCATCATGCTTTGTCAATGGGCTTGTTTGTGCTGTTTTTCGGCACCGACAAGGAATACCCTGATATCGCCCACCATACGATCTGGTTGGGGCAGCGGTATCGCGAGTTGCTGGATGAGATATTCAGCGCTACATCTTTGCCAGAAGATTTCTCACTGTATTTGCATCGGCCAACAGCGACAGATGACAGCTTTGCGCCTGTAGGCTGTGAATCGTTTTATGTACTTGCTCCAGTCCCCAATTTGAAAGCCTGCATTGACTGGGACAGTGAGGGCCCGCTGCTAAGACAGCGTATTATAGAATCACTCAGTGAACATATGCTGCCAGATCTGGAGCAGCATCTGGTCACGGACTTTTACATGACACCGGAGGACTTTGAGTCTGACTACCTCAGTGTCGGCGGCGCAGGATTCTCAGTGGCTCCCCTGTTCACTCAGTCGGCATGGTTCCGTTTTCACAACAAGGCTGAAGGACCAGAGAATCTGTTCCTGGTTGGTGCAGGTACTCACCCCGGCGCTGGTCTGCCCGGCGTTGTCAGCTCAGCCAAGGTACTCGATTACTTGGTTCCTGAAGTCGTCAGCAGTCCCGTTCTTTCTACCGCATAAACAAGCAAGGCCATGTTGATGAGCTCTACAGCTAAATCGATCGAGCCTGCGGTGAGTGTCCTTGCTCACCACGGGAAATCTTTCAGATTTGCCGGCCGCTTTCTAGACAAGCGTCGGCTAGAGGACTGTGCACGTCTTTATCGTTTCTGCCGCTTTGTCGATGATCTGGTGGATGATGCGTCAGACGCTGATGCAGCCCAAGTCGAGCTTAATGTCCTGAAGAATGATCTGAAAATCGGCTACAGCTCCGAGCCGGTCGTTGAGGACTTCATTGATCTGGCTAGCCAATGTCAAATGCAGTCCGCCGTGATTCTGGAGCTGATCAGGGGCATTGAATCTGACCTGCAGCCTGTTCTGGTCGAAACTGATGCCGAACTCTTGCGTTATTGTTATCGGGTCGCGGGTACAGTCGGACTGCTGATGTGTGATGTGCTTGGCGTCCACGACTCCAAAGCGAAAGCTCATGCCATTGATCTGGGTATAGGGATGCAGCTCACGAACATTGCCAGAGATGTACAAGAGGATGCGGGGATGGGGCGGCGATATGTCCCCGGTCAGTGGCTCGGTGAAATCACTCCGCAGGCCCTGTCCAACCCCTCGACACGGGAGTTTGCGTTGCTGGTCGAATCGGCTCAGCGCCTGCTGTCCATGGCGGAACTTTACTATGAATCCGGCAAGGCCGGGCTGAGATTCCTGCCCCTAAGAGCACGGCAGGGAATTAAAGTAGCGGCGTCGGTGTACCGAGAAATTGGTCTGGTGATAGCCGAGCGAGACTTCGATGTTAGCTCGGGGCGCGCATACGTTGGGTTACCGAGAAAGCTCCTAGTCGCTTGCCGCGCGCTTCTGTTTGACTCGTGCAAACAACCTTACGCGCCCCATCAGTCGAGCCTGCATGTTCACCTGAAGGGCTTACCCTATGCAAACCAATCTTCCGGATAAGCCGCGCGCTGACTACGAGCTGGTCATCATCGGAGGCGGCTGCTCGGGACTTTCTCTGGCAGCGGCGCTTTGCCGTCTGGCAGGTCAGCCAGAGCATGTGCCCCGTACCCTGATTGTTGAGCCTCGATCACGCTATACCAGCGACCGGTCCTGGTGCTTCTGGGCGGAAGCAAATCAGGACAATCAAGCATGGCCGGAAAGCCACGTTAGTCAAGCAATCGACATGGCTGGCGATCTGATCACAAGATCCTGGCGGGCTTGGGAATTCAGTGCAGAGTCTGTATGNCATCGGCACACNTCTGGCGGTGGCTGGAATTATCANTATGTCCCCTCTATTCGTTTTTATGAGAAGGTTGAGGAGCAGCTTGCTGAAAATCCGAATATTACNTTGTTAAAGGGCGCTCGNGTTTCTNAAGTAAAACCGAATGAAAACTGTATTGAACTTCGTNTAGAAAGTGGGCTAAGTGGCACTCTGGTCGAGAGTAGAAAAGTGACCGCCGGACAAATTGTGGATACGAGGATTCCCGAAAACGTCGATTTCGCGTCAGCGGTGCTGAAGCAGGTATTTTTCGGGCTCGAAGTTAGATTGGAATCGCCCCATCGGCTCGACGATGTAGCGCGGGTGATGGATGATATGCGGGTCGACGAAAAGGGATTCATGTTTGACTATGTCCTGCCGCTTGACGGGCATTCGCTGCTCGTTGAATTTACGCGCTTTGCGGCAAAGCCACTGCCGCCAGAAAGTCTTCGGCTAGACGCACTGGAGTCGGTGCGCCGAGTGTGCGGTGACTCGAGCTTTCAGATAGTCAGAGAAGAAAGCGGGGTGATTCCCATGGGTCTGCCGGACTCTGTCGTGCCTGCGGATCCGCGCTGGATTCACACCGGTCTTGGTGCCGGAGCCGCGCGCCCCTCAACTGGGTATGCCTTCAAAAGAATTCAGCGTTGGGCAGAGATTTGCGCCGCAGGCGTATTAAAGGATGGTAAGGGGCAAGGCTTCCCGCCGGACCGTGTGCTGTTGAAGTGGATGGATAAGGTGTTTCTCAGGACGGTTGCGAGCAATCCAGCCCTTACGCCTCAGCTTTTTATGTCTCTGGCGAGCAAGGTGCCCCCAGATCGTCTGCTGCGTTTTCTCACGGACAGGCCAGGCATTCGGGATTTACTGGCTGTAATGCTGGCTCTGCCCAAGTTGCCGCTCATTCGATGTGCACTTGCCGAACTTTATGCCAGGATAGTAACAGCTAACAGGAGTCATACGTGGCACGAAGTGCTTTAGCGAAACCCCCAGCGAGGCTCGCATTCAGCGTGCTCTCTGTCATTGCCATCTGTGGATACAATGTCTGGTTAAGGGAAAACGTCGAGGCCCAGATCCTGATTCTTGGTCTGCTGCTGGCGATGACCGGACTGCCTCACGGTGCCGTCGACCCGGCAATTGCCAGGCAGGCGGGCTTGTGGCGCGGAGTACCCGGTCTGCTAAAATTCTCATTGGGCTATCTGGCGCTGTCAGTGGCTGTTGTCGGGGTGTGGTTCATCCTGCCTGAATTGTTTATTGTACCCATGTTGTTGTTCTCCGCATGGCACTTTTCCAGCGACTGGCAGCGCTATTTTGGTCGGGTCTTGAGCCTTGCCATCAGCACCTCGGTCATCACACTTCCAGCCCTTTTCTATCCGGCAGAGGTGCTCGCTATCTTCGCGGTGCTGGCACCGGCGGGAAGTCAGATCATTGTGGACAGTATGGCGTTAACATCCATCGTCAGTTCGCTCATCGTGGCCTATTGCTGTCTCAAGACGCGGCAGCCGAGTGTTATCTTGCTGGCGGAACTGGCTATTTTGTTCTGTACCGCGTATGCCCTGCCGCCCATTGCTTACTTCACTGTTTACTTCTGCCTCTTACACAGCCCGCTTCATCTTAACCAATATGTGGAGCAACTCGGCCTGGTTGAGACACTGGTCTACGCCGTGCCGTTCACCACGCTCAGCTTTGGGGCAGGGGCACTATTATTTGTTAGCTTGCCTGATATCGACTTCAGCTCTCAGTTGATGCAGGTGGTATTCGTAGGATTGTTTGCGCTAACCGTGCCTCACATGCTGCTGATCGGAGTGCTCAATCAGGATTCACAGGGGAAGGCAGGATGACAGAGATTCTTAAGCGTAAAACTGATCACATAGATCTGGTGCTCAAGCAGCGGCTAGAGGTCGCCGCGCAAGCTAGCCCCTGGGACGAGGTGCAGTTGACCCACAACGCCCTGCCCGAGAGGGACTTGCTGCGCTTTGACCTTTCCACTGAATTTCTTGGCAAACGGCTACGGCTACCTTTTCTCATCAGCTCGATGACCGGGGGCCCGTTCAAGGCGGAGAATATCAACGCCCATCTCGCAGAAGCTGCACAGGCGCTTGGTATCGCCATGGGTGTTGGGTCGCAGCGTATCGCTCTGCTAAGTGCCGGCACCAGCGGTCTAACCAATAACTTGCGTGGTTGGGCTCCTGATGTTCCGCTCTACGCCAATCTGGGAGCGGCGCAGTTGCGCGATGATTTTTCTCTGACGGATATTCAACGGGCGGTTGATATGATTGCCGCAGACGCTCTGATCATTCACCTGAATTGTCTTCAAGAGCTGATGCAGGAGGATGGCGACACTGACTGGCGCGGCCTTCTTGCCGCCATTGAAACCGTCTGTACGCGTCTCGATGTGCCCGTTATCGCGAAAGAAGTTGGCATGGGCATCTCTGCAGGAACAGCGAAGAGGCTCGTGAATGCCGGCGTCAGCGCGATCGATGTCGCCGGTAAGGGTGGCACCAATTTCATTGAAGTTGAGGCAGAGCGAACCGTCGATCCTAGACTCCGGGCATTAGGTGAGATCTTCAAGGATTGGGGTATTGCCACACCTGACGCTGTGAAAGCCATTCATGCTGAGCTCCCGGACATCCCTCTGATCGCTTCCGGAGGCATCCGACACGGGCTCGACGCGGCGAAAGCCATCAAACTCGGTGCTAACGTAATTGCCCAGGCGGGTCCGATACTGCAAGCGGCAACGAAATCAACGCAAGCCGTCCTCGACCATTTTGCTTTCATGGAATCTGCTCTGAGAATTGGCCTAGCCTGTTCGGAGTAGCGACTGAGGATTCAAACGAGAGGATCCCAGACCGCTGACAGGATAGCTCGCTGGCAGCGAGGATGCACATTAGCACTCACATTGCCTTCATGATAAAAATTCGGGGTGACGTACTACGCTGACAACTGTGACATTTTATTCAACCGCTATCGGGCGATCTCTCCTCAGGAACTGCATGCTGACTGGCTTCCTTGTTTGCCTGTGACGCCAGGGCGTGCCTGCGACATTGGGGCAGGTACAGGTCGCGATGCCAATTGGTTGGCAGACATGGGTTGGCATGTCACTGCGGTCGAGCCGGAAGCTGCGTTTCGCCGACGTGCCAGCCTTGACTGTCATGAGCAAATAGACTGGCTGGACGATTGCTTGCCAGCGCTCACTACCCTGCTGGCGTTGAAACCGCAGTTTAATCTGATTCTGCTGAGTGCGGTTTGGATGCATCTCTCCGAATCGCAAAGAGGGCACGCCCTGAGCGTTCTGTCCGATCTGCTTGCTTCCGACGGCGTGCTGGTCATAAGCTTGCGCCATTCCCATGTAGACGAGAGACATGCGAGAGGCATATCCCCGGTCAGCACCGCTGAACTCGAGCAACTGGCAAGCACGCGGGGGCTTGCGACCAAGTCAGTGACTCAGCGTGCAGATCTGTATGGTCGCAACCACGTGTCTTGGGAAACGGTGGTGCTGGTACCGGCTAGAGACCCCAATGCTGTGTGACCCGCGCCACTTTGCTGTGTTCCAAGCCTTTTGCCAACTGATAAGCTTGAAATGATAGATCTGAGAAGTGATACGACCACCCAGCCTTCGGTAGCCATGCGCAGCCAAATGGCCAACGCGCCTGTGGGTGATGATGTTTTCGGCGATGACCCGAGCGTCAATGCGCTGCAAGACAGGG
This sequence comes from Gammaproteobacteria bacterium, assembly GCA_002729315.1. Lineage (GTDB taxonomy): Bacteria > Pseudomonadota > Gammaproteobacteria > Pseudomonadales > Pseudohongiellaceae > UBA9145. The sequence goes on along the minus strand of PBTW01000038.1, from coordinate 9,730 downwards.
TTGCAAGTCTTACCGGCAAAGAATCGGCTCTGCTGCTGCCTTCCGGGACTCAAAGCAATCTGGTGGCACTGCTGGCCCACTGTCAACGCGGGGAGGAGTACCTCGTAGGGCAGGAGTACCATACTTATCAGTATGAAGCTGGCGGGGCCGCGGTCTTTGGCAGTATACAGCCGCAACCTATCCCGGTCTCCGCCGACGGTAGCCTGGATCTTGACCTTGTTCGGTCCCGAATCAAGCCGGATGATCCGCATTTTGCCATGACCAGACTGCTAGTGCTGGAAAACACACACAATGGCAAGGTCCTGGGGCTGGACTACATGGGGCAGGCATACGAGTTTGCGCGGCGTCATGGGTTGTTGCTGCATCTGGACGGCGCGCGGGTTTTCAACGCAGCAACCGAGCTGGGTGTTGGGGTGAAGGAGATCGTCCGTCATGTGGATAGCGTCTCGGTCTGTTTTTCCAAAGGCCTTGGCGCTCCGGTCGGGTCGGTATTGTGCGGCTCCGGCCCATTCATCGCCGCGGCGAAACGCTGGCGCAAAATGGCGGGAGGTGGCCTGCGCCAGGCCGGTGTGCTGGCGGCAGCGATCGATTACGCGCTTGACCATCATGTCGATCGCTTGCGTTATGATCACGCGCACGCCAAACGCATAGCTCAAGCTTTGTCTGAGATTGATGCCATTACGCTCATCAGCAGCCAGACCAACATGGTTTTTATCGAGCTCTCTGATGATGACATCGGCGTTAAGCTTGGGCAATTTCTGGCGGAGCGCGGGGTAAATGTGTTGGGTGGCAAACGGATGCGTTTGGTGACCCATTTGGATATCAGTGCAGCTGACACCGATACAGTGATTTTTTTGTTTAGGGAGTTCTTTGCGTCGTAGCTGACTGGGGCTATGCGCTTCGACAGCGGGCTCAATGCGCAGTCACCGGCAGTTTCTTCCGGGCCGGCTCACCGGCGTTTCTAGGGTCGGCGGGGTGAATAAACGGCCGGTTTTTTGACAGGGGTGGTCTGCTTGTCTGTCTGAATTTCCGGCGGTGCAACGAAATCGGACCGTCAGCGCTGCTGGGTTTCCCAATTGTCAGGCAGATGCAGGGGCACGTCAGCCTTAGGCAAGGCAGGCAGCCCTAAAATCTTGTCAGATATCTTTTCGGCCACCATGATGACAGGCGCATTTATGTTACCGTTCGGTATGGTTGGGAACACAGAGGCGTCAACCACCCGAAGGTTTTGAAGACCATGCACTCGGCACTCCGGATCTACCACGGCCTGGTTGTCCGCAGCCGGACCCATTTTGCAGGTGCCTGCCGGGTGATAGGCGCTTTCAATATTCTGCCGTAGCCACGCTGCGATTTCGGCATCGGATTGCACATCAGTGCCGGGCTGGAGCTCTGAACCCCGGAAGGGGTGCATAGCCGATTGCGACATGATCTCTCGAGTAAGATGGATACACTGGCGCCAGGCTTGACGGTCTTCCTCATGCTGCAAATAGTTGAAAAGAATACTCGGTGCGTCACTGATATTGTTTGACCGAATCTTCACGCGTCCGCGGCTCTTGGGCTTGTTGGGGCCTACATGCACTTGAAATCCGTGGCCCTCCGTTGAGGCGGTGCCGTCATAGCGCATCGCGGCTGGCAGAAAATGATACTGAATGTCTGGCGCTTTCAGCCCACTTCTCGAGCGGATAAATGCGCAGGATTCGAAGTGATTAGTTACCCCGAGGCCATCTCTGAACAAAAGCCACCGCGTGCCAATCAGCCCCTTGCTCCATAAGCCAAGCTTTTTGTTCAGCGTAACCGGTTGCTTGCACTGGAATTGAAAGTAGACCTCGAGATGATCCTGCAGATTCTCGCCTATTCCAAGCAATTCGTGGGCCGGCTGAATGCCGATGGCGGCAAGATGGTCCGGATTTCCGATACCGGAAAGCTGCAGAAGAACAGGAGAGGCAATACTCCCTGCTGACAGGATCACTTCTTTCGTTGCGGTATACGTGGTGGTTTGGTTTTTTGCGCTCACCACCACGCCCGTTGCCCGCTTGCGATCGAGCACGATCCGATGCGCGCACGCGTTAGAGACCAGCGTCAGATTTGGTCGGTTCAGAACGGGTTTAAGATAGGCCCGGGCGGTGGATTCGCGCTCACCGCCTCTGACTGTCATGTGCATTGGCCCGAAGCCTTCCTGAAATTCACCGTTATAGTCCTGAGTTTCGGGATAGCCTGCCTGAACGCCTGCATCGATGAATGCCCGGTAGAGCGGGCTCAGCCGCATGTCATTACCTGCATTTACTCCTAGAGGACCCTCATAGCCGCGATAGGCATCTCCGCCTCGGATCCAGCTTTCGGCCCGTTTGAAATAGGGCAGACAGGATCTGTAACCCCAATCTGTGGCACCTGATTCTTCCCATTCCTCATAGTCCTGTGCGTTACCGCGCACATAGACCATTCCGTTGATTGAGGATGTGCCTCCGAGGCCTTTGCCACGGGGGCAGGAAATCCGACGATTATCAAGGCCTGGTTCGGGATCAGAGAAATAGCCCCAGTTGAAACGACTCATCGCCATCGGATAGGAGAGTGCGGTAGGCATGCGCACCAACAAGTGCCGATCGCTACCTCCGGCTTCAATCAGCAGAACCCTGATCTCAGGATCCGCCGACAAGCGGTTAGCGAGGACGCAGCCTGCCGATCCGGCGCCAACTATAATGTAGTGAAATTCGGTCATTGCGCAGGTAATCCAAGCGGCCAGTTCTGCAACCGTGGGAGCCGGATATTGTCAGCTTGTTTTAGCGTCATTCAAATTCGGATCAATTGTCTGAAGTTCTCTCCGGTATCGAATGATCAGGGCCGTTATCAGCAGATAGAGACCAATGACAACGAGGCCAATCCATTCGATCTGAAGCGGGGTGAATCGGTACAGCAGGATAAGAGTGTAAAGGAGGAGCCAGTGAAACGTCATATACTTCCGAAAGCCCAACTCATCGACGGTCCAACTTAGATTACCGGAGTAAAGACGGGTCAGTGAGTCCAGAGAGTTCACGACAAAGACCACTCCTACCAGCAGCATAAAGCCGTTTAGTAAGCCCGTAATCTTGATCCCTCGCTCATAGACCCCAAACAGCACCGAGAACCACAGGGCGATTGGAATAGAGGGAATGCAAAGCAGCGCGAGTACTAGCTGCCAGGTTCGCAGGCCGCCAACAAATCGTGCCACAAATTGTCCGATCATTATGCTCCACGCAAACCACCAAGATAGGTAGAAAGCATGGTAATCGGAAAAAGGCAGGACGAACTGATGGACCTTGTCAAAATACTGACTCAGTTGCGACAGATTGTCCGCAAGGCCGCGGAACCCGAGTCCGCTGTACTGCCACACCAAAAGGATTAGGGCAATAAACAGCCATGTTGAAGAAAGGCTCAGGAGTTTAACGTAGCGAATATTGGTACTGGAAAATACCGCTGCCACCAGGACCAGGCCGACAATAAGGTGTTGCTGGAGCGGCGTAACGCCTGGGAGATAATCCGGCAAATAGGTCAGGAACATGTAACCGGTGAATGCGCAGGTGGTGATAATTATGGTGTTGTTGATCCATTTAACCCAGGGGACTTCGAACAGCTTCAAGCGCGGTTCAATGCGGCAAAAATAGAAAGTTGTCACAAAGTAAAATAACCAGATGAAAAAGCCCCAGAAGCCGAATTCGATTGCGAGCGGATTTGTGAAATCATACGCGGCTTCTGTTGCATAAACCGGAAATTCCCCCAGCGGGAAGATGATCAGACCGACATCCAGTCCGGATGTGAAAAGGATGGCGAAAAAGGCGAAGAAGCGCGTCGGCATTTCGCCATACAGAATGACATTGCCCCAGCGCAAGACCAGCAGCAGCGAGACCATCAGCAGCAGGATCACCGCGCTGGAGAGAATAAGATCAGTCATCCTGAGGTCGCCTCCCCGGGCGCGTTTTGGGCATGCTGAAACAGGTCACAGGAATCATGGTGTCAGAGTCCCTTAGGTTTCAGGGGGAAGCAAGTGCGCAGTGGTGACTATGATATCCAACTCGCTTTAAGGCTGGGCTTTCAGGGAGCAGGCGTATACGATATATCTTCATATAATTTTTAGGAGTTCCGCATGCGTTTAGTCACGAGTTTAGCATCTGTTGCTGCAACCGTCGTTTTCGTTTCGGCGTCATCATTTGCACAAGAATACGTCACCATTGATATGGAAATAGATATCAATAAGCCGGCCGCAGAGGTCTGGGAAAAAGTGGGTGAATACTGCGGGATTAGTGAGTGGCTGGGACTCGATTGTGAAATCACGTCGGGCGATGGCGGTATGGGCTCTGTGCGATCGCTGCTTGGCGGGCGCATTCTGGAAATCATGGTAGCGCAGACTGAGCTTTCCTATGGCTATACCCAACCGGCAATAGAGGGTGAGTTCTACAATCTGTACCATGGCTTTTTGGAGGCCCGCCCGCTGACTAATACTACTTCGAAGATGCTGTATACCCTCACCCTTGATGTCTCCAATCTGGCTGACCAGGCGGCGAAGGACGCCGACATTGAACGACGCCGGGGCATGTTTACCAACGCGCTGCGCGCCATGAAGGAACTGGCCGAGGCAGACTAGCGTTTCCGGCTCAGAGCCCATTTGGCCGGATTTTCTCTGGCCACGGTCGGCAGGGCTAGGCTCGTCTTTCAGGTGGGCAAATTTATGTAGTTGTACGGGCAGTGGCGGCAGCCGCTTCCGCATCATTCACCTCGCTTTAGGTGTTGCCCGGCGGCAAAGACTCAGGCCTTGCCGCCTTCGATGGTGTAATCGATGCCTTCGATCAGTGACTGGATTTGCGTCTCTCCTAGTTAGGGAGCGGCCGAGTTGTTGATCTTGCTCGCTGCAAATTTCGCGACGGCCTGGTCGATCTGCTTAAGAGTGAGACTTTTCTGGCAGTCTATGCACAAACAGCAGTATTCCCTCGGAAAATGATTGTCCAGAATGGGCAGACTGGTGCACCAGCGCGGGTGGTTTGCCTGACAGGAAAAGTCGGCAGCGCATTGCGCACATCGTTTCACTGACATGGGTATTCATCCTTCAGTCGAGGGACCGTGCACAGAGTGCGCAGCCAACCACTTCTCCTTACGCTTTTTGGGTTAAGGGGAGTCAGGCAGCGGGAGACCTCGCTCGCGCAGTACCTCCGCAAATGTTCTTGAGGCATTCACGCCGGGCGGAAATCCGGAGTATAGGGTGACCTGCGCGATCAGTTCGGCGATCTCCTGTGTATTCAGCCCGTTATCCAGACCCCGATTCAGGTGGACTCTCAGCTGGTCGGTTTGATAGTTGGACAGCGTGACAGCGATGGTCGCTAGGCTGCGGTCGCGCGCGGAAAGCTGTTCACGAGCCCAGGTTTCATCAAACACAAGGCCATCAATCAGCTCGTCAAGATAGGGAGCAGCTGGGAATCTGCCACCGCCCAGCACAATGCCTCGGGATTCCAAGACTTCGGCTGCAACTCTGGCTGCGTTCACTGCTGTGGGGAAGCCGGAATAAAAACTGACATGGGTAATCACTTCTGCGATTTCAGTCTGAGTGACGCCGTTGTCCAGCGCGCGCCCCACGTGATGGCGGACTTCGCTAGACGCATATAGTGCAGTGCCTACCGCGACGGTAATCATGCTCCGGTCGCGGGGTGAAAGCTCACTTCTTTTCCAGGTCTCGGCGTAGACAACCTGATTGAGCAAATCCCTCAGGTAAGGGGTTTGCGGGAAAGCACCCGGAAACTCTAGGTCGGGGTTTTTCGGTGGGCTCCGGTCGGAAGCGCCGGGAGGCGAGGTGGGTAACCCGCGTTGCGCAAAGACATCAGCCGCCACTCTGGCAGCGTTCACTCCTGTCGGAAATCCCGAGTACCACAGCGTGTGCGCGATAATTTCGGAAATTTCGGCCTGTGTGACGCCATTGTCGAGGGCCCGGCCCATGTGCAGTCGCAGCTCATTGGTGGCATATAGCGCCTGATTGACGGCTACCGTAATCATACTGCGGTCTCTGGCAGACAGCCCGGGCCGCCCCCAGATGTCCCCGTAGACATACTGGTTTCTGATTTCACCCAAATAAGGTGCGGCATCGTAAGCGCCAGGCGGTGGCGCGGGTTGCTGAGCGCTGGCCGAGCTACTGAGCCAGAGCGCAGCAAATGCGCAGAGCAGCCGAAGGGGCATCACGGCGCCGCTCGCAGGGTTGAGGTTCAGCATGGGTGTGTCTCCAAGTTGTGAAAAAGGTGTGCCTTCAAGAGTTACCGCTATTGATACTATGAACAGGGTTGCTTTGGCCAGTGAGTTTCAGGCAGTGATAACCGCCAGGTGGAGATTCAGCGCCGTGCGCGATGTTGACGGTTTTACTCGCGTTGCGCAGGCTCACTGCAGCGGCTTCAGCCCGAATCCTGTGTGCGGATAGAACGCGGCCAACAGCAAGGAAAACATCCAGCCCGTCATGCAGAATATCGCCCACGGCAGATATTCCAGTGTTGGCACACCGAGTGTGGTGGCCATGAATATGGCGGAGACCGTCCACGGCATCAGCGGCTCCAGGATGGTCACCGAATCTTCCAGCGACCGTGACAGATTCTCAGGCGCAAGATTTTGCTCCCGATGCGCTTTTTGGAACAACCCTCCCACTATCAATGCGGTGACGCCACCGTGGCTGGTCAGGGCAACCATGGTTGCGCCCGAGGCTAAGCTTGCCGCGATCAAGCCAATCACCGAGTTGGCCTTTGACAGGATGGCGTTCAGTAACTTATCCAGTCCTCCTGAGACATCCATGGCGGCTGCTAACAGAAAGGCGGCGATGATCAGGGTCAAGGTGGTCGACATGGAGTTGATGCCGCCCCGACTCAGCAGGGTGCTCAGGCTTTCGCTGGGCGTCTGTGTCAGGCTAATCATGCTGACATCAAAGCCGGTGATGGCGCTTATGACGGCATGTTGCACGCTGAATCCATGCAAGGTCATGCCGATGATCATGGCAACGACCGACGACAGCGCCATGACCAGGGCCGCCGGTTTTTTACTGAACGTTCCCATAATCACAATCAGTGCTGGTAGTAAAACCACTGGATTAATTCGGTAGGCGCTTTGAATCTCTGCAAGGATTGGCTGAACCGTGCTGGCATCACGCCCTCCGTCTGTTGTTATGCCGGCAATCAAATAAACCACCAGTGCCACGACAAAAGAAGGCCCCGCGGTAAAAATCATATTGCGGATGTGTTCATACAGATTGGCATTCGCTGCAATGGCGCAGATATTCGTCTGGTCTGACAGTGGCGAAAGCTTGTCGCCGAAATAGGCACCGGATACCACCGCGCCGGCGGTGGCAGCCAACGGGGCGTTGATGGTGGCAGCAACGCCCATTAACGCGACACCAATGGTTCCGGCCGCTGCCCACGATGAGCCGGTCATTGACATCATGGCAGTGATCAGAAATGCCGTGACGATCATGAACCGCGGATTGACCAGCTGTACACCGTAGTAGACCAGGGCCGGAATCGTACCGCTGAACATCCAGGTACCAATCAATAACCCGATCGTCAGAAGAATCAGTATAATCGGCAGCACGCTGGCGAACTTCTCGCCCGTAGAGCGCTGGATGGCATCCCAGTCATGGCCGTGCCGAATTGCTACGACGCCGGCGACAGCGGCGGCGATGAACATGATAAAGATCAAAAGCTCTGTGCCTATTGGTAAAAACAGGCCACCGACAATCAGCAAGGTCAGCATCGTGAGTAGCGGTAGGGCAGCTTCGATGAGTGAAATCGGTTTACTCATTTGGGCTTGCCGTCTTTAACGCCCGTTCCATATCGTTCCATAAATCGGTAGGCTCTTCTAAACCGACATACAGGCGAACCAGGCGAGGGGACACGCCGAAATCGACAGCCGCGCTGGGAGAGCCGGCCTGATTGATTGACATCTCAGCGGGCATGACGAGACTTTCGTGACCGCCCCAGCTGACGCCGAGCTTGAAAAAATTCAGAGCATTGCAAAACGTCGGGATGTCCAGCGAGTCTTCGGCCTCGAAGCTGAAAAGTCCGCCATACCCGCTGAGCAGCGACTGTGGATGCGGTTTCAGTCCCGGATGGTACACACGTTTCACCGATGGATGTGCCGACAGCTTTCCCGCTAGAGTCAGACCGCTCTGATGAACACGCTCCATCCGCAGCGGCAAGGTCCTCAGGCCTCTTAACAGCAGAGAGGCTTCCTGAGCGGACAGTTTGGCGCCCAGATACGCTGTCGTCTCAGCACTCAGGTGATCAATGAGGTCAGCGCGTCCTACCATTGCGCCGGCCACAACATCGCTGTGGCCGGAGAGGTATTTGGTGGCCGAATGTATGACCAGATCGATACCTGCAGCCAGTGGTTGTTGAAAGAACGGTGAGGCCCAGCTGTTATCCACCAGGCTAATCACACCCTGCGTCTGCGCCAGTTGCGCGAGTTTCTGCAGATCCTGTTCCTGAAACAGCCATGATGTGGGTGATTCGAGATAAAGCAGGCGAGCGCCGGGCAGGGCTTTTGCTACTGCGGCGGTGTCGGCGCCGTCCACAAAGTCGGTGGTCACGCCGAAGCGGGCACATACCAGCCGCAGGAGCCTGTAGGTATCAGGATAGCAATGATTGACGCAAACGATACGGTCTCCTGTCCTGACCAGTCCAAGTACGGCATTGCTGATTGCGGCGATGCCGCTGGCGAAGGCCAGCGCTTTGTCACCACCCTCGAGAAGGCAAAGCTTCTGCAACAGAGCCGTGACCGTCGGATTGTCGATACGGGAGTACAGCGCGCGGTCGCTCGCACCTTTGAAGCGCGCTTCCATTTCTTCATAGGAGTTAAACGTGAACAGCGAGGTCTGATAAATGGGTGGTGAAACAGCGCCTTCCGCATGCTGTTCATCGTGAACCAGAAAGGTATGGCTCGTTTCAGCGGTGTCCTTGTCCGACATGGGGCGGTTCCATAAAAAAGGAGTACCGGATGGTACAAACACCTCCGGTCTAACTCAAATGAGACTGAGCCTTCCGGGAATCGGCTTTCGTTTTCGCCCCCGGCACATTATGCTCGACGCTTGATCCAAGGCGGTGACCAAGCAGGGAGACACCATGACACCATTGTGGCAACTGAGTGCTGTCGAGCAGGCGGCAGGCGTGAAAAATCGGACATTCACCGCAACCGAACTGGTGCATTCCGCACTGGGGCGAATCGAACAGAAGAACGCGCAGCTCAATGCGATTGTTGATTTGCTGGATGAATCGGCCCTGAGAGCGGCGCAGGCGGCTGATGCCGCAGTTGCCGACGGCAAAACACTCGGACCGCTTCACGGCGTGCCTGTGACCGTCAAAGTGAATGTGGACACCAAAGGTCGTGCCACAACCAACGGTATGGAGATATTCAAGGACACCATTGCGCCTGACCACTCTCCTGTTGTGTCGAATCTGCTGAAGGCCGGCGCCATCCTGATCGGCCGGACCAACACGCCAGAAATGTCGATGCGGCTGACCACCGATAATCCGCTGCACGGCCTGACCCGAAATCCCTGGGATTTGCAGGCGTCTCCCGGTGGCTCTTCCGGTGGCGCAGCATCTGCCGGCGCCGCAGGGTTTGCTGCCATCAACCACGGCAACGATATTGCTGGCTCCCTGCGCTATCCTGCCACCGCTTGTGGCTTGAGCACCATCAAGCCGGGTCTTGGCCGAGTGCCGGCCTATCTGCCTTCAGCTCA